>JAZNJX010000001.1:0-5412 GCA_045578245.1 Candidatus Fimenecus sp.
ACATCGGCATCGGTAATCATATGGAAACCTGCGTCTTCCAATACTTTTTCTGCCATATCGTTATCGGCAACACGAAGAACAACATAAGCGTGTTTTTCTGTTCTTGTCATAAATGCGTAAAGATATTCCATATTGATATCGACTTTATCAAGAACTTCCAACGCTTTTGAGAGTTTACCCGGTTGGTCACCGATTTTAACACCAACAACATCGGTCATTTTGATAAGATAACCTGCATCATTAAGCGCCTTTGTTGCAGTGTCATTATCATTTACAATAAGACGGAGAATACCGAAATCCTGAGTATCTGCAATGGACAATGCACGAAGATTTACATTATTCTCTGCAAGGATTTTTGTAATATCAACCAAGGAACCTTTTTTATTTTCAACAAATATAGTTAACTGTTTTAATGACATAATACAATCCCCTTTCGATTAATCATAAAGTTTACGTTTATCAACAACACGAACAGCCTTGCCCTCACTACGAGCAATACTCTTTGGTGCTACAAGCTTAACATTAGGATTGATGCCAAGCATAATCTTCATAGCATTTGCAAGTGATTTTTCCTGTGCTGTAATACCGCTGACAGTATCGGAGAACTTTTCAGGATTCATTTCAACAAGCACGTCAAATGTATCGTTATTCTTGACTCTGTCAATGATAATCTGATAATTAGGCTGATAGCCTTCGTTAAGAAGAACAGTTTCAATCTGGCTTGGGAATACATTGACACCGCGGATAATGAGCATGTCGTCACTTCTGCCCATTGGTTTTGCCATTTTAATAAAAGTTCTTCCACAAGAGCATTTTTCACGAGTGAGAACACAAATATCCTTTGTACGATAACGAAGAAGTGGGAAGGCCTCTTTATCAAGGGCAGTGAATACTAATTCGCCCTTGTTACCCTCAGGTAAAACCTCACCTGTTTCAGGGTCAATAATTTCTGCAAGGAAATGGTCCTCATTAATATGCATACCTGTCTGTGCTTCACATTCGAAAGCAACACCGGGACCGGATGTTTCAGTAAGACCATAGATATCATAAGCCTTGATACCAAGTGTTTCCTCAATCTGACGACGCATTTCATTAGTCCATGCCTCTGCACCGAAAATGCCTGCTTTAAGAGGAATCTGGTCAGGTGTATAGCCCTGTTCTTTAAGCGATTCACCCATATATGCAGCATATGATGGTGTGCAACAGAGAATTGTTGAATTAAGGTCCATCATGAACTGAATCTGACGGTCAGTATTACCTGATGACATTGGAAGCGTTAGGCAACCCACTTTATGTCCACCACCGTGAAGACCTGCACCACCGGTGAAGAGTCCGTAACCATAAGCTACCTGTAAAACATCTTCATTAGAGCCACCTGCTGCGACGATTGCACGAGCACAGCAATCTTCCCACAAATCAACGTCGTGCTGTGTGTAGAAAGCAACTACACGACGACCAGTTGTACCTGATGTTGAATGAATTCTTACACATTCATTAAGAGGTTTTGCAAGCAATCCGTAAGGATAAGCATCTCTTAAATCTGCTTTTGATAAGAATGGAAGTTTGTGTAAATCCTCAATTCCTTTGATATCGTCAGGTTTAACACCTTTTTCGTCCATTAAATTCTTGTAGTAAGGCACATTCTCGTAAACATGCTTTACTTGTTTCACCAATTTTTCCGACTGAAGCTTTTTGATATCTTCAACGGGCATGGTTTCCATTTCTTTCTGATAGTAACGTTTTTCCATTTTGTTTTCGTCCTTTCTGCAATTTGCTTAAAAGTGGTTTTTGTTTTTTGGATTGCAGAAGCAAAAAAAGTCCTCTGCATTCCAAATCGGAACACAGAGGACGAGAAAATTCCCGTGGTACCACCTCTATTTACCATTACCTCACGATAACGGCCTCCGAGTGCAAACACACCCTAGTCGATATAACGGTCGAACCCGTTTGACCTACGCAATCAATAAGACCTTCAGCCAACAACTCACGGAATGAATTCACCGACTTTACACTACTGCATCACACCAACCGCAGCTCTCTGAAAATGATATTTCCGGATACTATTTTCCATTCAAACGTCTTTATTACTTTATCATAGTAACACTCTAAAAACACAAAGTCAAGTGTTTTTTCAAAAAATTCTAATTTATGAATTATAACCTAATTCAAATGCTTTTTTGTTCATTTCAACAAACTTTGGAGCAACTGTATTTTCAATAGCAGTAATCCAACGTTCCTTTGGAATGTCGAAATATTTTGCAGCTTTACCCATAAGCACAATGTTAACAGCCTTCACTGAACCTGCTTCTTCAGCAAGTGAAAGTGCATCAAGAGCATCAACACTAACACCCTTAGCTGTTAATTCATCAAGCACATTTTCCGGATATTCTGCAGCACCTATAATAACAGGCATTGGGTCAATCTGTTGAGTATTTACAACGATTTTACCATCCTTTTTAAGGAAGTTTGCATATCTGCCTGCTTCAAGTTTTTCGAATGAAATAATAATATCTGCTTCACCGTCTGTGATGATTGGTGAATAAACCTTTTCACCGAAACGGACATAAGTCACAACTGAGCCACCACGCTGACTCATACCATGAACTTCACTTACTTTTACATCGTAACCCTCGTCAACGAGAAGACGACCTAACAATTTTGATGCGAGAAGACTTCCCTGTCCACCAACACCAACTATCATAACACTAACAGTTTTCATTTTAAGTCCCCTCCTTAAACTATTGCATCAAATGCACAGAGTTGCTTACAAACGCCACAACCTACGCACAATGTTGCGTCAACCTTTGCCTTGCCGTCTTTCATACTGATTGCAGGACAACCGAGTGTCATACATCTCTTACATGAACGACATTTATCATTATCCACAGTAAGTGGTGCTTCAAGCTTAACTGATTTAAGAAGCACACAAGGTCTGCGAGAAATAATTACTGATGGTTCTTCTGCTGCCAATTCTTCCTTAACTGCTGTATCGCAAGCCTTAAGGTCATATGGGTCAACAACTCTTACACGGTTGATACCGAGTGCTTTGCAAAGGCTTTCGAGGTCAACCTTTGCAGCAGGGTCACCCTTGATATTGTAACCTGTTGTTGGGTTCTGCTGATGTCCTGTCATACCTGTAATTGAGTTATCAACAATAATAACAGTTGAATTTGTCGCATTGTAAGCCACATTTACAAGGCCTGTCATACCTGAATGCATAAATGTTGAGTCACCGATAACTGCAACACTCTTCTTTTCTGCATCCTTTCCTCTTGCAAGGTTGAAACCATGAAGTCCTGAAATCGATGCACCCATACAAAGAGTTGAATCAAGAGCATTAAGTGGTGGTGCTGAGCCAAGAGTATAGCAACCGATATCACCAAGTGCTGTAATCTTATTCTTTGAAAGAGTATAGAACAAGCCTCTGTGTGGGCAACCTGCACACATCATTGGAGGTCTGTTTGGAATAAATGAATCAGCAGAAACACTTTCAGGCAACTCCTTACCGAATGCCTTTGCGATTGTGTTTTGTGAAAACTCACCTAAAATTGAGAATTTCTCTTTACCGATACAATCTATACCAAGTGCTTTTACATGGTTTTCAATGAATGGGTCAAGCTCTTCGATTACATAGAGAGTATTGACTTTTGATGCGAAATCTTTAATGAGATTTACCGGGAGTGGGTATGACATACCAATTTTAAGGATACTTGCACTATCACCCATAACCTCTTTTACATACTGATATGAACAACCTGATGTGATAATACCGATTTCATCAGAATTCATTTCAACTGTATTGTATTCGCAGTTTTCTGCAAGTTCCTGCAATTTAAGTGTTCTTTCCTCAACAAAAGGATGACGCTTGATTGCATTTGCAGGTGCCATTATGTACTTTGATGGATTCTTTTCGTAGTCCTTTAATGTTGCTGGAACTTTTTCACTTGTTTCAACGATTGACTGACTGTGTGCAATTCTTGTACACATACGAAGAAGAACAGGTGTGTCAAATTTTTCTGACAATTCGAAAGCATTTTTTGCAAATGTATATGCTTCCATTGAGTCAGCAGGTTCAAGCATTGGCACCTTTGATGCCATTGCATAGTGACGTGAGTCCTGCTCATTCTGTGAAGAATGCATTGCAGGGTCATCTGCAACACAAATAACGAGACCACCATTAACACCTGTATATGAAAGTGTGAAAAGTGGGTCAGCAGCAACGTTAAGACCAACGTGCTTCATAGCACAAGCAGAACGAGCACCTGCAAGGCTTGAGCCGAATGCAACCTCACAAGCAACCTTTTCGTTTGGTGCCCATTCGCTGTGAATATCATCAAATTTACTTAAAAATTCAGTAATTTCAGTCGATGGTGTACCAGGGTAGCTTGAAACAACACCCAAACCACCATCGTGCAATCCTTCTGCGACTGCCTGATTACCTATCATCAATTTTTTCATATCCATTCTCTTTTCTTATGATTTATTCTGTGAGTCAACAAGACCTTCGCCACCGTACATTTTACGGAGTTTTGGCTTTTCGATTTTTCCTGTAGGATTACGAGGAACATCTGCAAAAATAATCTTTCGAGGTCTCTTGTATCTTGGAAGGCTCATACAGAATTCGTTTATTTCTTCTTCCGTACAAGTCATACCTTTTTTAACTTCAACAATGGCTGTTGCAATTTCACCAAGTCGTGGGTCAGGAAGACCGATAACTGCAACGTCTTTGATTTTATCGTGTGCAGCCATAAAGTTTTCAATCTGTACAGGGTAAAGGTTTTCACCACCAGTAATGATAACGTCTTTTTTACGGTCAACAAGGTAAATAAAATCTTCCTCATCCTGCATAGCCATATCACCTGTCAAAAGCCAACCATCTTTAAGTGTTGCTGCAGTCGCTTCAGGGTCACGATAGTAGCAAGTCATAACACCCGGACCTTTAAGACAAAGTTCACCAACATCACCTTTTGCTACTTCGTTGCCATCAGGGTCAACAATCTTTGTCTGCCAACCATAACCCGGAACACCGATTGCACCAACTTTACGGACATTTTCAACACCTAAATGAACAGCACCAGGTCCGATTGACTCGGAAAGACCATAGTTTGTATCATACTGTTGATTTGGGAAATATTCAAGCCAACGCTTAATAAGACTTTGTGGAACAGGCTGTGCACCGATATGCATAAGTCGCCAATTTGAGAAATCAAACTCATTCAAATCAATTTCGCCACGGTCAATGGCATTGAGAATATCCTGCGCCCACGGAACAAGAAGCCACACGATTGAGCATCTTTCTTCACTTGCAGTTTTAATAATCAGTTCGGGTTTTGTACCTTTAAGAAGAACCGCTTTACTACCTGCCACAAGAGAACCGAACCAATGCATTTTTGCACCTGTGTGATAAAGGGG
>JAZNJX010000002.1:0-5831 GCA_045578245.1 Candidatus Fimenecus sp.
TTTCTACAATAACGAAAGAATTCAACTAAAAACAAAACTGACTCCGCTTGAAAAACGAAATCAGTTTGTTGCTTAAAATTAAATTTTACTTACCATAGGTGCTTTTTTGTACTGTCTGTACAAATTGGGGCAGTTCATAACTGAAGTGCCATAATGGTTTATCTGTATTTATTTGTTTTCATTGAGCTTCATTTTTTCGCACCAAAGCTGGAGAGCTTCAATAGTCATAGAAATATGTTCAAGTTCTTCGGAGATTTTTTCATAATCGGCTATCTCATCACTATCAACTTTGCCATCTTCAAGGATTTCCATAAGACGAATTTTCTCGTGATTCACATTTTTAAGAGCAACTGCCATGTTAACAAGAATTTCGTGAATGCTTCCATTGTATGTAACCTCAGGTGCATCAAGCTTACCGATTGCACATTCATTGCAACAATAGTAATTGCGAAGCTCAGGTTTATTATATCTTTTTGCCATTGCAACAACATCTTCAGGCTGTATTGTTGCCTCTCCGTGTTCAAGTTTTACCAGTCTGCTTTCAGTAACACCATCCATACCGGGAAACTCTGCGTTGCCGGGAATATATGTAGTAGCTTCAGCTCTTGTAAGCCCCAATTCCTCTCTTGCTAATTGATATATACACTTGTTTTCCCTTGTAGATGCTTTTCCCATAGTTCATAACTCCTAAAATGTATTGAATTAATTATAACATAAGAAATAAGCTTTGACAATTATTACTCATCATCGTATTCTTCTGCACGTTCACAGAGCAGAAGAATATTTGTCTTTTTCTTTCTGAATTTGTGCTTTGGTTTTCTTCTCTTTCACCATTTTCATCTTCATGCCACGCTTTTGTGTGAATATTAAATTTTACTCGGTAGCAGGGGATACATTTGCAAACTGATTTCCACCTTTGACGATAGTAAATGTAGTTGAGGTTTCACCGTTTGGCATCATACCACCCATACCATTTGGAGGAGTTATATTTTCCATTCCTTCAGGCATTTCCGTTCTTTCGCCATCGGGCTTTTCAGGTGGAGTAAATCCTTCAGGTTTTTCTCCATTTGACATTGGTGGACGTTCACCATTTGGCTTTTCAGGTCTTTCCATATCATTTGGCATTTCAGGTGATTGTTCATCATTTGACATCTGTGGTCTTTCACCTTGTGGCATACCACTCATTGAACTTGCAGAGAGTTGTGTATCACCTTGCCAGAAAGTATAATCACCAGGAGTGAGCTCTTCACTTGCAACTAAAAGATATGTGAAATCATTTGTTGGAGCATATTCACCGATTACTTTGCCATCAGCATTTTTAAGGGTGTATGTGCTGTCACCAACCTGACGACTTGCAAAGCTGAATACTGCATAGGTCTGCTCACCACCTGCAATTTTATCAAGCATATTACCTGATGCAATTATATTACCACCGTTGATATAAATACCTTTGTCGGAGTCAATACCTGCGTCACCACTTGTTGCACAAGCCTGTGAAATAAGAGTACCACCATTGATTACAAGCCAACCGTTGGAGTCGATTCCGTCACCCTCACCGGTCTTCCCGTCACAGAGAATGTTAAGAGTTCCACCATTTATTGTTGTAACAGAAACATTATCTTCATTGGTGTTGATTCCGTCGTTACCTGATGTTATGTTAATATTACCACCATTGATTGTAAGGTGCAATTCACTGTCAAGACCTTCGTTTTCCGCCTTAATGTTGAGAATACCATCACCTTTGTCGCCACCATCTACATTCATTGTTTTCTTTGAATAGAAAGCAGCGTCGTATTTATGGAGTTTCTTGCTGTCAACTACTTCCGTACCATCTTCATTAAGCTCATAGGATTTATAAATCTTCGCAACATATGAGCCATTTATGTTGTTTTCTGTACCGTCTGCAATAATTACATTTGCACCTGCTTTTGATGTATCAACATCCTTTGTCGCTGTTTCTTCGTCACTACTGCCACATTCATATACATTATAGAAAATAACTGCAGGAGCAACTGTACAGGTAATATCAACATCATTAAGAATAAGAGTTACAACTGCATTAGGGTCAGTTTCTGCATTTTCACCCAAATCAACGGCAATTTGTCCTGCTGAAAGCTTACCACTTAAAACATATCTGCCGGGTTTTGTAATATGCACAACTGTATGAGCATCGGCTTCAGCTTGAGAATGTTCATCATCCTTTGTACCTTCACCATATTTGAAATCCTGACCCTCAAGATAGAAAACAATATCATTTGCAGAGTAAACTGCTTGTGAATTGTCGTTTGTAATCTCGTTACCGTCAACTGTGATTTTATTGTCAGCAAGTTTTATTTGAACACCGTCGATTTTCTGCTCTGTCGGTGCAGTACAACCTGTCAAAATCAAAACTAATATGAGAATACACGCTAATGCCTTTTTCATTATCTCAAGACCTTTCAAAATAATCTTTGCCTTTACATTATCATCCGGAAAAATGACTATATAATGAACAAAATATTATAATTTGTTAAACAATTCAATTATACCACCCATATAAAACAAAGGCAACAGTTTATATCACTCCAAACAAAATGACCACACAAGGCTAATTGTGTAGTCATTTCTGTTCTTTACCACTCGGAATTTACGTAGTGGCAGGCTTCCATGCCTGCCTTTTGTCATTCTGAGCGTAGCGAATAAATCTTTATCCTTTTAGGAAACCCTTCACTATGTTCGGGGCAATTTGAAATTTAAAATAATTACCAATTTGTGCATTATGAATTGCTTCCGACAAACTCCAATTTATCATATCAAACAAAAACCACCTGAGTATTTTTCATGCGGTAAATTTTATCCCAATGAATTAGTAACAGTTGTTGTAACTGTTGCTTTGTAGCAACAGAATTTTTCGTCGATATTCTTTGGTAATGTCTTCTGTGTAAGTAAACTAACAATCGGAACAAGTACCAATCCACCAACCATTGCAAAAACACCTGAGTAAAGTGAATTTGTGAAAACGAAACTTAAAATCGGTGTGGTGGGTTTGAAAAGTCCGATACTAATAAGTAACTGTACAATTTCAAGCCCTGTACCGAAGACAAAACTTGTTACAACGGCTGCCTTTGTTGTCTTTTTCCAGTACAAACCGTAGAGGAATGGTGCTAAGAAAGCACCAGCGAGGGCACCCCATGAAACACCCATCATCTGTGCAATAAATACGGATTCTGCCCAGATTGAGTCTTTAAGAATTGCAATAATTGCAGAAATAGCAATAAAGAAAACGATGAAAACACGAAGAATGAAAATACTCTTTTTATCGTCAACTTTTTGTTTTTTCTCAAGTCTTGGTTTAATAACATCAAGTGTGAGTGTTGATGAAGACGTGAGAACAAGTGAAGAAAGTGTTGACATTGATGCAGAGAGAACAAGTACAATAACAAGGGCTACAATAACTGGTGCTAAATCTGAAAGAATTGTTGGCACAACCTTGTCAAACATAACTACACCTGTTTCTGAAATAAAACCACTTGCAGTCATTTCGTCCTTGTAAAGACGACCGAAACCACCAAGGAAGTAGCAACCACCTGCAACGATAATAGCAAATACAGTTGAAATTACAGTACCTTTCTTAATTGAGCCTTCGTCTCTGATTGAGTAAAATTTTCCAACCATCTGTGGCAGTCCCCAAGTACCTAAAGATGTAAGCATAACAACAAAGAAAAGGAAAGTTGGGTTAGGACCAAATATTGATGTGAATTCTGCACCTGCATCTTGTGTAAGACTTGCAACAGCCTGTGTGAAACCACCATTTTTAATGAGTACAGCAGCAACAACTGCAACAATTCCCACAAGCATAATGATTCCCTGAATAAAGTCGTTAATTGCAGTTGCCATGTAGCCACCGAAAATAATATAGATACTTGTAAGCACTGCCATAATAATTACTATTACAGCGTATGGAATGTTGAATACATTATTAAAAAGTGAAGAAAGTCCGTTGTAGAGAGATGCTGTATAAGGAATAAGGAAAACGAATACTATAAAAGAAGCAACAATTTTAAGTGCTTTTGAGTCATATCTTTTTTCGAAGAAATCAGGCATTGTTTTTGAGTCAAGATGCTGAGTCATAACTCTTGTTCTTCTGCCAAGCACACTCCAGGCAAGAAGTGAACCGATAAAGGCATTTCCAAGGCCAATCCAGGTGGAGGCAAGACCAAAATTCCAGCCGAACTGACCTGCATAACCAACAAAGATAACTGCAGAGAAATAGGATGTTCCGAATGCGAAAGCAGTAAGCCAAGGACCGACACTTCGACCACCGAGAACGAAGCCATTGACATCAGTTGCATTTTTCCTACAATAAAAACCGACACCTATCATAAGGGCAAAGAAACATATAAGCATTGGTATACTAATCATCATTGTTGTTGTCATAAAATCACTCCTTTTTATTCTATTTTTTCTTGACAAACGGCAAGAGATGTGGTATATTTGCTTCAATGCTTTAAAGTTTAGCACTTTAAAGCGACTCTGTCAATAAGAAATTTGAAAAAATTTACTTTTTCGATATTGCTATTGATTTTTAAGGTAAATTAAAGTAAAATATCAAAATATTGTGATTATGGAGAAAGACTATGACAATCGTACACTTACTTGAAAAAAATGCCCGTGAGTTCCCTAATGATGTGGCATTGGTTGAAATCAATCCTGAACAACCTGAAACAAGACGAATCACCTGGAGTGAATTTGAACTTGTTGAACCTGGTGCAAGACGTCCGTACAGACGTGAAATCACTTGGGGAGTATTTGAGGAAAAAGCAAATCGTTTTGCAAATATGCTTACTCAGAATGGAATCGGAAAGGGCAATAAGGTTGCAATTCTTTTAATGAACTGCATTGACTGGTTGCCTATATATTTTGGTATATTGAAAACAGGTGCTTTGGTAGTGCCACTTAATTTCCGTTATTCATCCGACGAAATTGATTACTGTCTTGACCTTGCAGAGGCTGATGTTCTGGTTTTCGGTAACGAATTTGTAGGGCGAGTTGAGGCAGTTGCAGATAAAATCAGTAAAAAATGTAAACTTATTTACTTTGGTGGAAGTTGTCCTGCTTTTGCAGACGATTACAATGAACTTGTTTCAGAATGTTCAAGTAGTTTCCACGGCTGTTGGCTTGAAGAGTCCGATGATGCTGCAATTTACTTCTCATCAGGTACAACCGGTTTCCCAAAAGCAATTTTACATAATCACGAAAGCCTTATTCACTCATGCAGATGTGAACAGGCTCATCATAACCAGACAAAGGATGACTGTTTCCTTTGTATCCCACCACTTTATCATACAGGTGCAAAAATGCATTGGTTTGGTAGTCTTTTGAGTGGTTCAAAGGCAATTATTCTTAAAGGTACACAGTCAAGAAATATTCTTAAGGTTGCAAGTGACGAGAAATGCACAATAGTATGGCTTCTTGTTCCTTGGGCACAGGATATTCTCAATGCCATTGACCGTGGCGAAATCGATTTGAACGAATTTGATTTCTCTAACTGGAGACTTATGCACATTGGTGCACAGCCTGTTCCACAGAGCCTTATCAAGCGTTGGCTTGAATATTTCCCAAATCAGCAGTATGACACAAACTATGGTCTTTCTGAATCAATCGGACCGGGTGCAGTTCATCTTGGTGTTGAAAATGTTCACAAGGTTGGTGCAATCGGTGTTCCGGGATACGGATGGCAGACAAAAATCGTTGACCCTGACGGAAACGAAGTGGCTCAAGGCGATGTTGGTGAACTTTGTCTTAAAGGACCGGGTGTTATGACTTGCTACTATCGTGACGAAGAGGCAACA
>JAZNJX010000003.1:0-3831 GCA_045578245.1 Candidatus Fimenecus sp.
ATATTATAATTTGTTGCAATGAAAAACGGCGGGGTCTTGACCCCGCCATACCGTGTGAATATTCAATTACATAAGTGAAAGATAAAGCTCTTTGATTTCTTCTACACTTGTATCTCTTGGGTTACCTGGACGACAAGCATCATCAAATGCTGACTGTGAAAGGAAATCAATATCTTCCGCCTTAACAATTTCTTTAAGGTCTGTTGGAATACCAACATCAACTGAAAGCTGTTTAACAGCGTTGATTGCAGCCTTTCTTGCATCTTCAAGGTTCATAGCGTCAACATCGTCAACACCCATAGCCTTTGCAATATCTCTGTACTTTTCACCTGTCGCAGGAGCATTGTATTCCATAACAGTAGGAAGAATGATTGCATTTGCAACACCGTGAGGTGTGTCATAAAGAGCACCAAGAGGATGAGCCATTGAGTGAACGATACCAAGACCAACATTTGAGAAGCCCATACCTGCAACATACTGACCGAGAGCCATTCCCTCTCTGCCTTCATCAGTATTTTCAACTGCACCGCGAAGTGATTTTGCAATAATTTCAATAGCCTTGATGTGGAACATATCAGAAAGTTCCCAAGCACCCTTTGTGATATAACCTTCAATAGCGTGGGTAAGAGCATCCATACCTGTTGCTGCTGTAAGTCCCTTTGGCATTGATGCCATCATGTCAGGGTCAACAACTGCCACAACCGGAATATCGTGAACGTCAACACAAACCATCTTTCTGTCCTTTTCAACGTCTGTGATAACATAGTTGATTGTAACCTCTGCTGCTGTACCTGCTGTTGTTGGAACTGCGATAATTGGAACGCAAGGATTCTTTGTTGGGGCAACACCTTCAAGTGAACGAACATCAGCAAATTCTGGGTTAGTGATGATGATACCGATAGCCTTTGCAGTGTCCATTGAAGAACCACCACCGATTGCTACGATACAATCTGTACCTGCTGCCTTGAAAGCCTCAACACCTGTCTGCACATTTTCAATTGTTGGGTTTGGTTTGATATTTGAATAGATTTCGTATGCGATTTCTGCATTAACAAGAATATCTGTTACCTTTTTAGTAACACCAAACTTAATAAGGTCAGGGTCGGAGCAAACGAAAGCCTTTTTAAAGCCTCTTGCCTTGATTTCGTCAGCAATAGCTGCGATAGCGCCTTTGCCGTGATATGATGTTTCGTTAAGTACAAAACGATTTGCCATAATAATTTTACCTCCATTAGTCAGAAAACTCTGACAAAATTTTAACAATGCTATTATACAATAAATCCCCCGATTTTTCAAGTGAAAGATGGGGGATTTTGTTAGTTAGATATATTTTTTATTTCGTCAGGTGTGAAAACACCTTTTTCGGTGATGAATGCTGTTATGAGTGAATGGTCGGTAACATCAAATGCTGGATTAAGAGTTTTTGCATTCTCTGGAATCATTCGTTTCTCGTACCACATCTCCCCTATTTCGTCACCATCTCTCATTTCAATTACTATATCGTCACCTGTTTTAATCCTCTTATCAAAGGTTGAAAATGGCATACAAACATAGAATGGAATATTATAGTGCTTTGCAAGAATTGCCACACCACTTGTACCGATTTTGTTTGCAGTATCACCATTGAGTGCAACTCGGTCACAACCCACTAAAACAGCATCCACAAGTCCGTTTTTCATAACAAATGATGCCATATTGTCACAGATTACAGTCGTATCCACACCTGCATCGCAAAGTTCAAATGCAGTAAGTCTTGCGCCCTGTAAAAGTGGTCGGGTTTCGTCGGCAAAAACCTTTAAATTATGTCCGTTTTCCTTTGCAACATAAACAGGTGCTAATGCTGTACCATATTTCACGGTTGCTATTCTGCCTGCGTTACAATGAGTTAAAACTGAATTACAATTTTTAAGAATTTCTGCGCCAAATTCACCGATTTTTCGACAAATTGCGATATCATCGTCAATCATTTTCAGTGCCTGATTTTCGAGATTTGCCTTAAAATTATATTCATTGGATTCTTCTGCGACTTTAAGCATTTCTTCCGTTGCCCATTTAAGATTAACTGCAGTCGGTCGGCACAAAACGAGTTTTTCACAATAATCCTTCAACTCTGCAAGAAGTTTTTCATACATATCGGCTTTGCTCTTATTCATAAGCACAGCCAATGAAATTGCAGTAAAAACACCGATTTGCGGTGCACCACGGACTTTAAGAAACTTAATTGCATCAAAAATCTCGTTATAATCGTCGGTGAAAACCTCTTTATATTCAGTTGGCAAAAGTGTCTGGTCAATGAAAACTGCTTTATTATTAACAGTATCAAAACCAACAGTTGCACCATTTAAAAACATTAAAATTCACCTACAATTTCGGTTATAAGTTTCTGCATTTCCTCACTCTTTTGTCTGCCTATTGTAAGAACTTCCTCTTCAGTAAGTCTTTCACCTGAGAGTCCTGCTGCCTTATTTGAAACAAGTGAGAAACCAAGGACATCTATACCACAATGATTTGCTGCGATTACTTCCTGAACAGTTGACATACCAACTGTATCGGCACCAAGCACTCTGAATGCACGGATTTCCGTAGGGGTTTCGTAAGAAGGTCCTGTGCAACCGATATACACACCCTCACGAAGCTTCATATTGAGCTTTTCAGCACAGTTAAATGCGATTTCACGAAGACCGGTGGCATAAGCAAAGCTCATATCAGGAAAACGACAACCAAAATTGTCATCATTTTTGCCAATAAGGCAGTTTTTGCCTGTGAAATTGATATGGTCAATGATAACCATAATATCACCAACATCAAAACTTTCGTTGATACCACCTGCAGCATTTGTGACAATAAGTTTTTTAACACCCATCATTTTCATTACACGGATTGGCATTACAACATTCTCAACCGGATAACCCTCGTAAAGGTGGATTCTGCCCTGCATACACATAACCTTTTTACCGTTAAGTGTACCGAAAACAAAACGACCAACATGACCCGGTGCTGTTGAAACAGGAAAATTTGGAATGTCCTTGTAGTCAACATACTGTGGATTGTCTATTTTCTCACCTAATGTGCCTAAACCACTACCGAGAATAATACCAATTTCATAGGTATCTGTGATTTTTGATTTAATATATTCAACTGCTTTTTCAATCATTGTGCATTTACCTCATTTACAACCTCTCGTACAAGACGACTTACCTCATATCCCATTTTTTCAACATCAATAGTTGTGAATTCACCGTTTTTATAAAGAACTTCACCGTCAACCATAGTGAGTACGACATTACTCTTATTTGCTGAATAAACAATGTTATTGAGAATATCAAAATCAGGATACATATTAGGTGTTGTCATATCAAGCACAATCAAGTCGGCTTTGTTACCTACTTTTATTACACCACAATCGTTTCTGCCCTGTGCCTTATATCCGTTGACAGTAGCCATTCTGTAAATATCCTGTGGTGTTACAATATCTGCCTTATTATTTACACCCTTTGGCAAGAGTGCTGCAAGATACATTTCACGCATAATATCAAGTCCGTTGTTACTTGCGGCGGAGTCTGTGCCGATACCGACATTAACACCTTTTTTAAGCATTTTATAAGTGTTACAAAAACCACTGCCCAGCTTCATATTACTTGCAGGACAATGTGCAACCGTTGCACCCATATCTTTGAAAATGTCCATATCCTCATCCTCAACCCACACACAATGTGCAAGAATTGTGGGGCTGTTGAAGACTTTTGCATCATAGAAAAGACGAGCAGGAGTTTTGCCGTATTTTGCCTTGCAGTTTTCGTGTTCTGCCTTGGTTTCAGACAAATGAATATG
>JAZNJX010000004.1:0-4303 GCA_045578245.1 Candidatus Fimenecus sp.
CATTTTGAATGTCCTCCTTTTGATTTCTAATGCAGTTGGTAGCCGCATTTTAATTTTATCAAAAGGAGTTTTATTTTTATACTCATCGCTAAAGCTTTTTTGAACCCCTGGCACAGCCAGGGGTTTTCGAATACAAAAAAATAAGGACTCTTATGAGTCCTTTTTTTGTTGCTTTTTTATAGTGTTGTGGTAAAATATAAATGTAAATATAATCTCATGAGGAGTCCGATAAAATGAGAGTATTATCTGTTGAAGAAACACGTAAAATTGAGATGTTAGCAAATGAATATGGCGTTTCATATATGCAACTTATGGAGAACGCAGGTTCATATTGCGCAAGAATAATCCGTAAGACTTTTGAAAACACAAATAAGCGTAATGTCCTTGTAATCTGTGGGAAAGGCAGAAATGGTGGCGATGGTTTCGTTATTGCCAGAAAGCTTTATGAAAACGGTTATAATGTTACTGTTATGATGGCAATGGGACTCCCATTGGATGAGTTATCTTCCGAAATGCTATCCCGAGTTAGAGCGATGGGAATTCAAGTTGTTTACTATGAAAACAGCTCTACAGTTGAAAAGTATTTTGAGAAAGCACATGTTATTGTAGATTGTATTTTTGGTATTGGATTCAAAGGACACCCAAATGAAACTTGCTCAACTATTTTTACGAAAATCAACAAGTCCCATGCAACAGTTGTGAGTATTGATATTCCAAGTGGACTTGAGGGAGATGGTAAGAATATAAATGAATCACACGTTTCTGCAAATATTACTATTGCAGTTCTAGCACTAAAGCCTGTTCATGTTTTAAGACCATCTGTTGATAAATGCGGAGAAATTATTTTAGCACCGCTGAATATACCCGAAAGATGCTACAAGGAAGTATCATCGTCTTTATTTACAGTAAAGCAGGAAGAAATCAAATCGTTTTTCAGCAAGAGAAATCCACAGAGTCATAAGGGCGATTATGGTACAGTACTTGTGCTTGGTGGCAGTTATGAAATGCCGAATGCAGTGTATTTTGCATCTCAGGCAGCAGTTAACAGCGGTGCAGGTCTTGTTAAAATTGCAATGCCGGCTGCAAGTTATAATGCTGTTGCACCTAAAACTTACGAGCAAATTCTCGTTCCACTTGAACATAATAAATCAGGTCGAATATCTCAGAATAGCATTAAACGACTTGAAAAAGAGCTTGAAAAATGTTCTTGTGTAGTTATCGGTTGTGGCATGGGCGTTGATGATGATACTAAAGCAGTTACAAGGTTTGTTATCGAGAATTCTGGAGTGCCAGTAATTCTTGATGCAGACGGAATAAATTGTGTAAAAGATAATATAGATATAATAGACTCTGCAAAAGCACCAATTATATTGACTCCACATCCTAAGGAAATGTCACGAATTACAGGGGTGAGTGTGGAGGAAATTCAATCCAACAGACCTGTGGTTGTTAAAGAATTTATAAAAAAACATGAGTGTACTCTTGTGCTTAAGGGTGCATCAACGCTTGTGGGAAACAGTAAGTTTGACGATTTGTATGTTAATACAACGGGTAATCCCGGCATGGCAACAGGTGGAAGTGGAGACATTTTAGCTGGTATTATTGCTTCTTTTGTTGCACAGAAGGTTGATGTTTTCAAGAGTGCTATTGCAGGCGTAAATATTCATGGTGTTGCAGGAGATAAGATAAGCGAGAAATACTCAATGATGGGAAATACTCCTACACTTATGCTTAACGAACTGCCATCCGTTCTTAAAATATTGGAATAAGGTTATTTTATGAAAAAACTTCTTTGTGTTCTGTTGTGCATTCTTGTATTGCACGGATGTGAAATGAAGAAAGATAATAAAAATGATATTCCTGATTTCATAGGGTTTAAAACAAAAATAAATACAACAATAAATGATGTCAAAATCAGTGCAGAAGCAGAATATGAGTCTTTTGGTAAACTGATTTTGACATTTTCTTTACCTGAAAGTGCAAAAGGTATGCTAATCACTCTTGTTGATGGGGAATACAGTGTAAAGTACGATGATTTATTGTTTTCTGTATCGGCAGAGAAAATGCCATATAGTATGCTTGGGGAAATGATTGTTACTTGTGCAGAAAATATTAAACTGGCTACTATTGAAAATGATAATTATATATTTCTCTTGAATAATCATATATATAAAATGATATTAAACGAATCAAAAGGATTTAAAACACTTATGGTTGATAATACTTACATAATTGAGTTTGAAGATTTTGAGTACATAATGGGACATACGGAATGATTTAAGAATAAAATATATTACTCCCTGTTTTTTTACCTTTAATGTTTATTTTTGCAAAACTAAGGTAAAAATAAATGTGTAAGGAGTGATATTGATGAATGTAAAAAGAGGGGACATATATTACGCCGATTTAAGTCCCGTTGTAGGTTCTGAACAAGGTGGAGTACGACCTGTACTTATAGTGCAAAATGATGTTGGAAATAAATATAGTCCAACTGTGATTGCTGCGGCTATTACAAGTCAGCAGGATAAGTCAAGAATGCCGACGCATATAAATGTGGATGGAGATTCCTGTGGACTTAGCAAGGATTCAGTTGTTTTGCTTGAACAGGTAAGAACGATAGATAAACAAAGACTAAAAGAAAGAATGGGTAACCTTTCGGTTTCAGATATGAATAAAATCAACAAAGCTCTTAATGTGAGTTTTGGCTTAATATAATTTAATAAGGGACGGTGTATCATCGTCCCATTGTTTTTTGAGTAAAATAAATGTGAAATATTTATTAAATTTACATAAAAGACTTGATTTTTTGGTAAAATGTGGCTACAATATAATTAGCACTCGAAAGGCAAGAGTGCTAAAAATGTATTTAATAATCTTTTAGGAGGTAATATAAAATGACTATTAAACCACTTGCAGACAGAGTAGTTCTCAAGTCTTGTGAAATGGAAGAAACAACAAAGAGTGGTATTGTTCTTGCAGCATCTGCTCAGGAAAAACCACAGGTAGCTGAAGTTGTTGCAGTAGGTCCTGGCGGACTTATTGACGGCCACGAAGTTGAAATGTATGTTAAGGTTGGCGATAAGGTGATTATCGGCAAATATTCAGGTACAGAAGTTAAGATGGATAACACAGAGTATACTATTGTTCGTCAGTCTGAAATTCTTGCAATTGTTGAATAAGGAGGGCTAAATAATGGCTAAACAGATTATTTACGGGGAAGAAGCTAGAAAGGCTCTTCAAAATGGTATTGATAAATTAAGCAATACAGTTAAAATCACTCTTGGACCAAAAGGTAGAAACGTAGTTCTTGACAGAAAATACGGCGGTCCACTTATCACTAATGACGGTGTTACAATCGCAAAAGAAATCGAACTTGAAGATGCATTTGAAAATATGGGTGCACAGCTTGTAAAAGAAGTTGCAACAAAGACAAATGACGTTGCAGGTGACGGTACAACAACCGCTACACTTCTTGCTCAGGCTCTTGTTCGTGAGGGTATGAAAAACGTTGCTGCAGGTGCAAACCCAATGGTTGTTAAAAAGGGTATGAAGGCTGCTGTCGATGTAGTAGTTGAAGAAGTACTTAAAAACGCAAAACCTGTTGATTCATCAGAAGATATTGCTCGTGTTGCAACAGTTTCTGCTGCTGACGAATATGTTGGTAATCTTATTGCTGATGCTATGGCAAAGGTTACAGCTGATGGTGTTATTACAATTGAAGAATCAAAGACAAGTGAAACATATAGTGACGTTGTTGAAGGTATGCAGTTTGACCGTGGCTATATTTCACCATATATGGTAACTGATACAGATAAGATGGAAGCAGTTATTGACGATGCACTTGTCCTTATTACAGATAAGAAAATCAGCAATATTCAGGAAATTCTTCCTCTTCTTGAACAGATTGTACAGTCAGGTAAAAAGCTTGTTATCGTTGCTGAAGATATCGAGGGCGAAGCTCTTGCAACACTTCTTGTTAATAAGCTTCGCGGCACCTTCACCTGCGTAGGTGTTAAGGCTCCCGGCTTCGGTGACAGAAGAAAAGAAATGCTTCGTGAAATCGCTATTCTTACAGGCGGTGAGGTTATCACAGAGGAATTAGGTCTTGACCTTAAGGATGCAGACGTTTCCCAGCTTGGTAGAGCCCGTCAGATTAAGATTTCTAAAGAAAACACAATCATTGTTGACGGTGCAGGTAACGAAAACGAAATCACAGCAAGAATTAATCAGATTAAATCACAGATTGAAACAACAACCTCTGATTTTGACAGAGAAAAGCTTCAGGAAAGACTTGCAAAGCTTT
>JAZNJX010000005.1:0-9781 GCA_045578245.1 Candidatus Fimenecus sp.
ACGCAGTTAAAACACAAGAAAGTAAAAAAATAAAAGCGTTCGAAAATTCGAACCCTTTTTTCTTTTCTCTTATTCCTTAGTCCTGAAAGAGCGGAGTCGAGAAGTAACGCTCGCCGGTATCAGGAAGGATGGTAACAACACGTTTTCCTTTTCCAAGGATCTTCGCCATCTTCATCGCAGCAGCAACATTCGAGCCGCTCGAGATCCCGCAGAGGATCCCCTCTTCTTTTGCGAGACGTTTGGAAACCTCCAGCGCCTCTTCGTCGGTGATGGTGATCGTCTTGTTATAAACCTGCATATTCAGATTTCCGGGGATCAGGCCGTCGCCGATGCCCATCTGGAGATGGGTGCCGATGCTGCCGCCCGAAAGGATCGCAGCATGCTCCGGCTCAACTGCCCAGATTTCAATATCAGGGTACTGTCTTTTAAGCACCTCACCGATACCACTTAGTGTTCCACCTGTACCGATACCTGAACAGAAACCGTGAATTTCCTCTGCAACCTGCTCGAGAATTTCAAGTCCTGTGTGGTGACGATGCACCTCAGGATTTTTAGGGTTTGTGAACTGTTGTGGGATATATACGTTTGGATTTTCTGCCTGCATTTTAAGAGCAGTCTGTAAACAGTCATCAATGCATTTACCGATATCACCCTCGTCGTGAACAAGGATAACCTCTGCACCATAGTGCTGAACTAACTTTCGTCTTTCTTCACTAACGGAGTCGGGCATAATAATCACAGTTTTGTAGCCCTTAACTGCACCGATAAGTGCAAGACCGATTCCCTGGTTACCACTTGTAGGTTCAACAATAATTGAGTTTTCGTTAATAAGTCCCTGCTTTTCAGCAGATTTAATCATATTATATGCAGTTCTTGTTTTGATTGAACCACCCACATTAAGTCCCTCATATTTAACAAGAACCTCGGCACTGTCTTCGTCAACCATTCTGTTAAGACGAATCATTGGAGTCTGTCCCATTGCTTCAAGTATATTATTACATACCATTTCTATACACCTCATTTTATAGCCATAGTATATTATCATAACACAAAAAAATATTCAATATATTTCTAAAAACATCTTGAAAAGATATAGTTTTTCTCTATAATATTATTAGACTTAATTAAGGAGTGTTCCTATGAATATTTATGAGGCAATAAATTCTCTTGTTTCCTATGGTGTAAGAGAAAACCTGATTGAAGAAGCAGACAAAGTCTGGGCAGTTAACCGTGTACTTGAAGTTCTTAATATGGACAGTATGGAAACTGATGCTGAAGTTAAGAGTGAAAACCTTGAAGATATTTTAAAGGCTATTCTCGACTATGCAGTTGAAAAGGGACTTTGTGAAGATTCAGTTGTTTATAAAGACTTATTTGATACAAAGGTAATGGGTGTACTTACCCCAAGACCATCACAGGTTATTAAGACTTTCAATGAGAAATATGAAATTTCACCTAAAGAAGCAACTGATTATTACTATAACCTTGCTATTAAAACTGACTATATCCGTGAATACAGAATCAAGAATGATGTTAAATGGGTAACAACTACTGAATATGGTGACATTGACATTACAATCAACCTTGCAAAGCCTGAAAAAGACCCTAAGGCTATTGCTGCTGCAACAAAAATGGAGCAGAGCTCATATCCTACTTGTATGCTTTGTAAGGAAAATGAGGGTTATGCTGGTCGAGTAAACCACCCTGCACGTCAGAATCACAGAGTTATTCCGCTTACTCTTGATGGTATTGATTGCTTTTTACAGTATTCACCTTATGTTTACTACAATGAGCATTGCATTATCTTTGACGATGCACATACTCCAATGAAAATTTCTGAACAGAAATTCAGAAGACTTTGCGAATTTGTTAAGAAATTCCCTCACTATATGCTTGGTTCAAACTCCGATTTGCCTATTGCAGGTGGTTCAATTCTCACTCACGAGCATTTCCAGGGTGGTAGTTACACATTCGCTATGGAAAAGGCTGATTATGAAGAAAAGTTCACTTTTGACGGCTTCGAAGATGTTGAAGCAGGTATTGTAAAATGGCCTATGAGCGTTATCCGTCTTAAGAGTGAAGACACTGACAGAATGTGTGCTCTTGCAGGTAAAATCCTTGCTGCTTGGCGTGATTACACCGACGAAGAAGCATTTATCTATGCTTATACCGATGGTGAAATTCACAATACAATTACACCTGTTGCAAGATACAGGGACGGAAAATATGAGCTTGACCTTGTTCTTCGTAACAATATTACAACAGAAGAATATCCAGACGGTTTCTATCATCCACATCCTGAATATCACAATATCAAGAAAGAGAATATCGGTATTATTGAGGTTATGGGTCTTGCAGTTCTTCCATCACGCCTTAAAACAGAAATGGCAATTCTTCGTGATGCTATTCTTGAAAACAAGGACATCAAGGCAGATGAGAGAATCGCAAAACACGCTGACTGGGCAGAAGTAATCAAGTCAAAGTACAGCGATATCAATGCCCAAAACTGCGACAAGATTATCCGTGACGAAATCGGTATTGTATTCTCAAAAATCCTTGAACAGTGTGGCGTTTTTGACCGTACAGAAGAAGGCAAAGCACAGTTTATGAAATTTATTGCAAGTGTAAAATAAATGAATATATCCTAAATAAAAACGGAGAATGGATAAAACCACTCTCCGTTATTTTTTAGTTAATATTATTAATGAAATATTGCTTCGCAATATGAAGTAATCATACTGATTATGAAGTATTTATCGTTGATAAATATGAAGTAAAATAAATCATTAATATGCCGTAAGGCATACTTCATAGCAACGCTACTTCATATTCGTTGGAATACTTCACAAATCCGAAAGTATTTATTTCATTGCAAATCTTCGATTTGCATCAATCCCACTCACAGCCTGTAACTGTATCAAGGTCAATGCCTTTTGTATCGTGAGTTTTCTTAACAAGAGCATAGATAGTAACAACAAAGCTTGGAACAAGAAGGCAAAGAGCAACTGTACCGATTACGCTGTCACCAAAGATAAGTGCAAGAATCATATTGACAATGAATCCCACAGCATATCCTGCGAAGCCTACAACAGTCTGTGCTGCAGTTGCGGATGAACGAAGATTTGTAGGTGCAGATTCACTTGCCATCATAATAAGTACGTCGTTTGTGGAGTAGTAGCTACCTACGAAGGTACCACAGAAGAAACCGATAATTTCAGGTGTTAAGAAATTCATTCTTGCGCCTAATGCGAAAATAACAAAGGAAATAACGCAGTTTGTTGCGACTGTTATTGCTGCTGCTTTTCGACCTTTTTTATCGGAGATAAAGCCCATAATTAACTGTGAAAGAGCCATACCGATTGGGTATAAGGTGATTGCTCTGTTAACCTCGTTAACACTTACAATGTCAAGGAATTCTTTTGCACTTGAACCGTAAAGACTCTGTGCATAGCCGTGAGTAAGAATTGCCTGATAGTTCATGCTACCGATAACACCGATACCTGCAAGGGCAAAGCAGATGAATACCCAACGAAGCTGTTTGTGTGAAAACCCGAATTTGAGAGCATCAATAACGCCACCCTGAGAATCCTGTGCAGATTTTCTCAGCTTTTCTGCCTGTAATTCTTCCTCTGTCATACTGAGATAACGGATACGGGATTCAACGAATGCGTCAGTTTCTCTTGCGCAGAGAAGTGCAATAAGGGAAACCACAATACCTACAACAGCAGGGATAAAGTAAACTCTGCGCCACTGTCCTGCAGTTTCCATTAACCAACGACGAAGCAAAGGAACGAGCATAACTGCCATATTGGCAAAGAATTTAACGACGGAATATGTTATTGCACGACTTTTGCTTGGTGCTGATTCCATAATATACACAACATGCATATCGTGAGGAATAAAGAACATGATAAGACACGCAGCAAAGAAATACATAAACACATTCTGTGAAAGAAAAATCATAAACATTGCAAAGGACATACCGAATGTGTTGATAATTAAGAAAGTCTTTCTGCCGAAACGGTCTGCCAAAGGTCTGTAAAAAATACCGATAATCTGGAACGGAATTGCCACAATCTGTAAAAGATTGAGAAGTGTAACAGCACTTTCACTCTGGAAGAATGTGTTTGCAATTTCAGTCTGCATAAGTGTACTAATCTGGGATGCGATTTCGTCAACTGCATAAATAAGTGCAATAATTAAAACAAGATACCAAAAATATGTATTACCCTTTGGTCTTGCTTTCTGCTTTTCCCAGTATTTCAATTCTTTTTCCTTGCGAAGCTGTTTTTTACGAAGCTTCTCAGGGGATAACTGTTTTGTTTTCATAATAATCCCTCCCGATAAATCTATTGTATCATACATATTTAAAAAATCAAATAATTAATTGTGCAAATTATAATTTGTCAGGACTAAGATATCATCCACACAAAACAAAAAGCCACCCGAAACGGATGGCTTAATTTATTTGATTGTTTATCTTGTAATTATGCACCAAAGAGACCAAGAATTGCTTCGAATACCTGAGCAACGATACCCTGTGCTTCTGGGTCTGCACCAGCAATACCGAGAATTGATTCAACGAATGCGAAAATTTCTGCTAACATTTTGGTACCTCCTTTTTATTTTGTAACCTTATTTTACCATAATTCAATTACATAGTCAATAAATATGAATAAAATATTAACAAATCAACAAAAATGCTACATTCCGTACTTTAAAAGGTCGATAGTACCATCACCTTCGAAAACGATTCCCTCTTTCTTTAGAAGCTCAATCTGCATATTTTCACCACCAAAAGCAAAGGCAGGGGAAACTTTTCCCTCACGATTCACAACTCTGTGGCAGGGGATAACACCTGGCTGAGGGTTATTGTGGAGAGCATATCCCACAACTCTTGCCCACCTTGGATTTCCTGCAAGCATTGCCACCTGACCATAGGTTGCAACCTTGCCCTCAGGAATATTTTTTACAACTTCATAAATTCTTTCAAAAACTGTCATAATACACCTCAAATATATTATAACACATTGTTTTCCAATATTGCAGTAGAAAAAGTTATGTGGTAAAATATTTTCAAGAAAAATAGGGGAGAGGCTTATGTTTCAAAAGTTGATGGCAATTATTCTGTCAATTCTGTCGGTTTTTCCGTTTTTTGGAAACAAGGATTTGATTAAAGTAAAACTTGACCCACTCGATGAGTCGTTGGAGGATTTCTCAATGCATAATGTAACACTTTTAGATGAATATGAGCAAAACGCATTCCAAAAGGAAGTAGAATATCTGAAATCCCTTGAACCTGACCGTCTTATGCGAGGTTTCGGTGATATTTCAGGCAGAAAAATCAATGCAGAAAAATATGGTGGATGGGAAACCTCTGCCATTCAGGGACACACTCTCGGACATTATTTAACAGCAGTTTCTCAAGCCTATGCCACATCAAAGGATGAGGAGTTAAAGAAAATTACTGACTATATGATTTCTGTTTTAAAGGGCTGTCAGTTGAAAAACGGTTATCTTCACGCAATTCCTGAAAGCCACTATGACCAGATTGAAAGTGGCAATACATCAGGGACCTGGGTGCCTTGGTATTCAATGCATAAAATTTTGGCAGGACTTATTGATGTTCATGCATTTACAGGGAACAAGGATGCACTTAAAATCGCATCTAAACTTGGTGACTGGGTTTATAGCCGTACAAGTAAATGGACACCTGAAATGCAACAGACTGTACTTAATGTTGAATACGGTGGAATGAATGACTGCCTCTATAACCTTTACAAACACACAAAGAATGAAAATCACTTGTCAGCAGCACACAGCTTTGACGAAATGTCACTTTTTGAGCCTTTGTATAATGGCAAGGACGTTCTTAACGGAAAACATGCCAACACAACAATTCCGAAAATTGTCGGTGCAATTAACCGTTACACTGTAACCGGTGAGGAATATTACTTGCAGGTTGCTGCGAATTTCTGGCAGATAGTTGTGGACAATCACACATATATCACAGGTGGTAACAGTGAATGGGAGCATTTCGGAGAGCCAAAAGTCCTTGATGCAGAAAGAACAAGCTGTAACTGTGAAACCTGCAACACATATAATATGCTTAAGCTTACTCGTGCTCTTTTTAAGGCAACGGGGGATGTAAGATATTCGGACTACTACGAAAACACATTTATCAATGCGATTTTATCTTCACAGAATCCTCAAACTGGTATGACAACTTATTTTCAGCCGATGGCATCGGGATTTTTTAAGGTTTACAGTTCACCGTTCGACCATTTCTGGTGTTGTACAGGCTCAGGCATGGAGAATTTCTCAAAACTTGGTGACAGCATCTATTTCCACAACGAAAACAGCATTTTTGTGAATCGATATACATCTTCAAAGGTTAATTGGGAAGAAAAAGGACTTACTATTACTCAAAATGCAGATTTGCCGATGGTTAAATTCACTGTAAATGGCTCAGCAGATGCCGAAATTGTACTTCGTGTGCCTGATTGGTGCAAGGATAAACCAACAGTTAAAATCAATGGTGAGAAAAAACTCGTAAGAGAAAAGAATGGCTTTATTACCCTTGACAGAGAGTGGGAAGACGGAGATGTAATTGAATACGAAATGCCAATGAGCATTACTGTTCATCCATTACCTGACAACGAAAATGCAGTTGCATTCAAATATGGTCCTTGGGTACTCAGTGCCGATATGGGTACAAATAATATGAACACAGGCACAACAGGTGTTGATGTTACTGTGCCTTTATGGGATGCCTCATTGAGTGATACGCTCATTGTTGAAAAGGGAACAGTTAACAAGTGGCTTCGCAATATTGATGAAAACCTTGTAAGAATCGGTGATAGCCTTGAATTTAAGCTCAATGGCACAAACCAGGAGCTTGTTTTCTCACCACATTACAAGCAGCATACAAATCGTTACGGAATTTATTTCAGACTTGCTGATTTCAGGACAAAACTTCCTGAAAACGAGGAAGATAAATATGTTGTAATTGACTCCTTGCCTATTGGTAATGACCAATACGAGTTTTCACACAATTTACAGTCCGAGAATTCAACATCAGGTAGTTTTAATGGGTTAATTTATCGTGATGCCTTGTCCGATGGATGGTTCAGTTACGATATGGCTGTGGATAACACCGTGACAAACTATCTTAAGGTTAAATATTTCAGCGGTGATGTTGGCAGAAGATTCAAAATTTTCGTTGACGGTGAAGTTCTGGCAGATGTTACACTTGAAAATCCATATCCAAATAATTTCTATGATGTATATTACGAAATTCCACAAGAAATGATAGGGGATAAGGACAAAATAACAGTTAAATTCCAGGCAGAAACAGGCAGTTTCGCAGGTGGAATTTTTGATAAGTTAAGTATTGTAAAAGAAAAATAAAAGGAAACAGAATTATGAAATTTATATCTTGGAATGTTAATGGCTTCCGTGCTTGTTTAAATAAGGGCTTTGAAGAGTTCTTCAAGGAAGAAGATGCAGATTTTTTCTGTATTCAGGAAACAAAAATGCAACCTGACCAAGCCGATTTCAAACCTGAGGGATATTATCAATATTGGTACTCAGCCGAGAAAAAAGGCTATTCGGGGACTGCAATTTTTGCAAAGCACGAGCCGATAAGTGTATGGTACGGACTTGATATTGACAAGCACGACCACGAGGGCAGAGCAATCACCCTTGAATATGAGAATTTTTATCTTCTCTGTGTATATACTCCAAATTCTCAACGAGAACTTGCAAGGCTTGAGTACCGTCAGGAATGGGAAGACGATTTAAGGGAATATATCAAGTCCCTTGACAGTACAAAGCCTGTCATCTACTGTGGGGATTTGAATGTGGCGCACGAAGAAATTGACCTTAAAAACCCTAAAACAAATCATCATAGCGCAGGATTCACTGATGAAGAACGAAATAAGTTTACAGAACTTTTAAATTCAGGTTTTCGTGACACATTCCGTACTCTTTATCCTGAAAAGATTGAATATTCCTGGTGGAGTTATATGTTCCACGCAAGGGAGAAGAATGTAGGGTGGAGAATTGACTACTTTGTTGTGTCCGACCGAATTATGCAAAAGGTAAAGGACAGTATAATCTACACCCAGATTATGGGTAGTGACCACTGTCCTGTTGGAATCGAAATTGATATATAGTAATGAAAAAGGCAGTACTTTTCGTACTGCCCTTTTATTTTACTCAAAACACTTGATTACATCCGAGCCTGATTTTACGAATGCTATGAATTCATCGATATTTGCATTGATTTCATAAGTTCCTTTTGTATAAATCTTTTTATCCTTTGTGAGAATCCACTCACCGTCAGGGATGTAAACAGTTTTAACTGTCTGACCTCTCTCTACAATCGGTGCAAAGATAATTTCGTCACCGAACATATACTGAGTTTCAAGGGTATAGCAGATTTCGTCGTCAGGGAATTCGAAGAACATTGGTCGCATAACCGGATATCCCTTTTCACTTGCAATGTCCATCTGACTCTGAATATATGGTCTTAAATTTTCACGGATAAAAATAAGATTTTTAAGAATTTCAAAGTTTTCTTCACCAAAGCTCCATATTTCGTTAGGGTCACCACTTGGCTCTTTAAGATTTGGATTTGGTTCAAAATGACGATTTCTTGAGCCGTGGAGTCGCATAACAGGGCTGAAAAGTCCAAATTGGAACCAACGGACAATAAGCTCCTTGAAATAGTCACTCGTAATGTCAGCACCGTAGAAACCACCGATATCAGTATTCCACCAAGGAATTCCACACATTGACATGTTAAGTCCTGCCTTAACCTGATGCTCAAGGCTTTCGAATGTGGATTCAATATCGCCTGACCACACAAGGGATGCGAATTTCTGACTACCTAAATACGCACAACGGGTGAGAGTTATAATGTCGTCACGACCAATGGATTTAAAGCCATCGTAAGCCATTTTTGAGTAATAATATGGATAGAGAAGTCCCACCATATCAGCTCTGCCCTTATACCAAATCAGGTTGTCAAAATGTTCAGGATGAATTTCAGGCTCAGCCTCGTCAAACCAAAGTGCATCAACACCGTTGTCAATGTAGTTTTCCTTTAATTTGCTCCATACATAGTCCCTTGTTGCAGGGTTTGTAACGTCAATCTCATTCTGCCAACCATAGAAATCAAAAACACGGTCAGGACCACGGGTTGTACGCATAAGCATATTGTTGCTTCTCATATAGTGGTAGTTTTCGCTGCCACCATTGATGGTCGGCCACATTGAAACAATGAGTTTTGTGTTCATTTCGTGGAGTTCGTCACTCATGGCCTTTACATCAGGCCAATATTTGGGGTCAAACTTATAGTCACCCTGCTCTGTCCAATGGAAATAGTCGCAGATAATCGCAGAAAGGGGAATACCCAATTCCTTGTATTTTCTTGCAACAGAAAGTAATTCTTCCTGAGTTTCATAACGGAGTCGGCTCTGCCAAAAACCTGTTGCCCATTGTGGCATTTTTGGTACATAGCCTGTTAAATCAGCAAGAGTTGTGCAAACCTCTTTCGGTGTTCCTGCCATAACGATAAAGTCCATAAATTTACAACAATCACAGCTCCAACGGGTACGATTGTTCGAAAGTTCGCAAAGTCCTGTCGACGGATTGTTCCAGAGAAATCCGTAACCTAAAGAAGAATACACATAAGGAATTGTGCATTTTGCATTCACATTACGAATATCAATTGAGGAGCCTTTAAGGTCAAATTCATTGTCCCAACTATGACCAA
>JAZNJX010000006.1:0-3155 GCA_045578245.1 Candidatus Fimenecus sp.
TTATACCGTTATATATTATATAGGACCTAAAACAAATTTTCAAGAAGTTATCAGTAATTTAACGATAGGTTGGAGAGATTTTCTTGCTAATCAACTAAATAAACAATAAAAAGCGTTGCAGAAGGGAGTGGAGATTTCCCAGATGCAACGCTTGGATTTTTGTAAATGGCTTAAACACTATATAAAACAACGATACCACTACTGGCACAAATTGTATCAATAGTGGTATCTGATTTAGTACAAGTTTTTATAAAGGAATTTAAATCGCGACACAAAAACCTGAAAGAATTAGAACCTCAACTACGCGACTTGCGTGTCGAGGCTCTCGACTGGCATAAACTACGCTATTTGATACAATTCGTCGTTTTTGAGATAGCGTTGCACTCTTTAAGAGTTCGTTATTCAAAAACTTGACAAAAAAATTGAATGTGATATAATTATTTCATTAATATTGTATTAAATGGAACCAGCTGACTGCAGAGGAGTTTGGTTCCATTTTTTTGTAAAAAGGATAAAATAATTATTGCTATATTCAGCATAAATGAAAAGGAGTAGACCCTATGGAAATACAATTACAGGAACTCATTGACCAGATTAAAAAAGATGGTGTGGAAGTAGCAGAAACAGAAGCAAAAAATATTGTTGAATCTGCAAAAGCAGAAGCTGAAAAGATTATTGCAGATGCAAAAGTACAGGCTGATAAAATCCTGGCTGATGCTAAAGCAGAAAATGAGCGAATGGTTAAATCAAGTGAGGACGCAATCCGTCAGGCAGGGCGTAACCTTCTCATTTCCTTCAGAGAAAGTGTTACAAGAGAACTGAATGGTATTGTTGGTGAAACAGTTGATTCAGTTTATTCTGCTGATTCATTGTCACAGCTTGTTATAAATGTTGTAGAGAGTTGGGCAAATAAGCCTGATGTGGAAAACATTGAAGTTATTTTAAACAGTAACGATGTGGAAGTTTTGGAAAAAACGGCTTTGTCTTCTCTAAAAGCAAGAATTTCAAAGGGTGTTACTCTTAAAGCTAATGATAATTTTGATGGTGGATTCCGTGTTGCAGTTAATAACGGTGGTGCATATTACGATTATTCTACTGAGGCTGTTGTGGATATGATGTCAAATTATCTCAGTCCAAAGGTTGTTAAACTTTTGAAAGAGGCGGAATAATTATGTCAGAATATTATTTGATATCACAGTTGCCGTCTTTGGATGGAATCAGTGAAAATATGTCGTTACCGATTACGGAAGAACGGTTTTTTGAGTTGTGCAATCAGGTTGCAGGCAAAAGAATACAGAATGAAATCAATAAAATGACCCTTTTACCGTCAAAAAATTATGAAAAATCAAGTTCATCTTTAATAGAAAAATGGAACAATGGTGAAAGAAATTTACGTCTTGCTCTGGCAAAGGTGAGGGCAGACAAGATGAAAAAGTCATTTGATGCAGAAAATATTCCGTTATCAAATGAACTTATAAAAATAGCAAATACTGCTGTTGAGATTGAAAGTCCTCTTGAAGCAGAAAGATTTCTTAATAATTATCGTTTAGAGTTTTTAGAATCTCTCAGACCAATGGATAATTTTTCAGAGGAATTTGTGTATTATTACGGACTTAAATTGAAACTGATTTCACACATAAAACAGTTTGATACAAATGCTGGTGAAATCGCATATAAAAATATTTACAACTCCATTATGAATGGAGATAGGTTGGAGGCTATATAATGACCGTAAATACAGGAAAGGTTGTAAGCATAAACGGTAACCTTGTGTCTGTTGAATTTCAAGGCAATGTTTCAATGAACGAAATATGCTTTGTTAAAGTTGGCGGCACTACACTTAAAAGTGAGGTTATCCGTATAAGAGGTAATATTGCACAAATTCAGGTTTATGAAATGACTGACGGTATTAAGTGCGGTGACGATGTTGAATTTACCGGTGATATGTTGTCAGCAGAACTCGGTCCGGGCTTGTTAGGTCAGGTGTATGACGGCCTTCAGAATCCATTACCTGTATTGGCAGAACAAGCGGGTTGGTTTTTGGAACGCGGAATTTATGCGAATGGACTTGACTATGAGAAAAAATGGGAATTTACACCTACAGCAAAAGTAGGTGATACTCTCCGTGCAGGTGAATATATCGGTACAGTTCCTGAAGGACCATTTACTCATAAAATCTTTGTTCCCTTTTATCTTCTCGGAAAATACACATTAAAGTCAATTGTCCCAAAAGGTGAATATACGGTGAAAGAAACTGTTGCAGTTCTTACAGATGAACGTGGCCGTGATATCCCTGTTACTATGTCATTCAAATGGCCGGTAAAACGAGCTGTTAAATGCTATAGTGAGAGATTAGCACCTGTTGAAACAATGGAAACCAAAGTTCGACTTATTGATTCATTCTTCCCGGTTGCCAAGGGTGGAACATATTGTACTCCTGGACCATTTGGTGCAGGCAAAACAGTTTTACAGCACACAACATCAAAGTATGCCGATGTTGATATTGTTATTATTGCTGCTTGTGGTGAGCGTGCAGGTGAAGTTGTTGAGACATTGACAGAATTCCCTGAACTTACTGACCCTAAAACAGGTCGTTCACTTATGGAACGTACAATTATTATCTGTAATACTTCATCAATGCCTGTTGCATCTCGTGAAGCTTCAGTTTATACTTCAGTGACACTTGCGGAATATTATCGACAGATGGGACTCAATGTTCTTCTTTTGGCAGACTCAACATCTCGTTGGGCACAGGCGCTTCGTGAAATGTCAGGACGACTTGAAGAAATCCCGGGTGAAGAGGCATTCCCTGCATATCTTGAATCGTATATTGCAGCCTTTTATGAACGAGCAGGTTATGTCCGCTTGCCTGACGGAAGTACAGGTTCTGTCACAATCGGAGGTACGGTTTCTCCGGCAGGCGGTAACTTTGAAGAACCCGTGACACAGGCAACATTAAAGGTTGTTGGAGCTTTTCATGGATTATCTCGTGAGCGTTCAGATGCAAGAAAATATCCTGCTATTGACCCACTTATTTCTTGGTCAAAATATAGAAGTGTTATTGATAGCAAAAAATCAGATTATTGTAAAGAAATTCTTCATCACGGAAACGAAATCGGCTCTATGATGAAGGTTGTCGGTGAAGAAGGTACAAG
>JAZNJX010000007.1:0-35917 GCA_045578245.1 Candidatus Fimenecus sp.
GTTGTTAAAGGTGCTGACGTTACAAAAGAAGGCATCAACGCTGCTATGAAGGCTGCTGCTTCTGAAAGCTTCGGCTACAACGAAGATCCCATCGTTTCATCTGACGTTATCGGTATGAGATACGGTTCACTCTTCGATGCAACACAGACAATGGTTGCTAAAATTGCTGATGACCTTTACGAAGTTCAGGTTGTTTCCTGGTATGACAACGAAAACAGCTACACATCACAGATGGTTAGAACAATCAAATACTTCGCAGAACTTTAATTCTAAAAAAGTATATAAAATTAGAGCAGGTGTAAAAACCTGCTCTTTTTGTTTAATAATTTGGAGTTTGTCGGGATGAATAATGAAGTATTGCTACGCAATATGAAGTAATCTTCGATTATGAAGTATTTATCGGTGATAAATATGAAGTAAAGTAAATCCTTTCATGTGCCGCAAGGCATACTTCATAGCAAAGCTACTTCATATCCGTCAGGATACTTCACAAATCCGCAAGGATTTACTTCATTGTGGCTTTGCCACATATATCCCCTACAATTTTGCGCTTTGCGTTTTGCATTTTGCGTTTATTTTTTCATCTGGTCAAGTGTTTTGTGGAAGGATGGTAAGAATTCTTCGGCAAAGATTTTAACTTCTTCAAGTTCGTTTCTTTCGATAGACTTTAAGAGTTTTTCTTCGGCTTCACAGAATTCGCCGTTACCTGCCTTCCTTTCTTCAACGCATTTTAAATATCCGCTGATTTTGTCGGCAGCCTTAACTAATTTCCAAAGTTCCTTATCTTCATTCTTCTTCTTGAAAAGAGATTCGTAAGATGGAAGTAAATCTTCAGGTAACATTGAAAGTAGTTGTTTTGAAGCATTCTTTTCAACTGCCTTGTATGCCTCTTTTGTTTCCTTGCTGTAATATTTAACAGGAGTTGGCAAGTCACCTGTGATTATTTCAGGTGTGTCGTGATAAAGACCTAAAAGAGAGGCTCTTTCGCAGTTGTAATTCTTGCCCAATCGTTCATTTCCGATAACTGCAAGGGCATAGCAGAGTTGAGCAACCTCAGCAGAGTGTTCACTTAAAGTTTCGTATCTTGTATTTCGCATCAACGCCCAACGATTTATGTACTTGGTACGGGATGTGAAAGCAAAAAAGTCATTTTTACCCATCAGATGTCCTCTTCTCTGAAACTTACCTTAAGTTCATCACGACTTAACTTGATTTTTGTATATTTAACACCTGCAGCGTCAAACATTCTGCGTGAAACACGATTGCCAACTGTGTCTTTATATTTGTCGGATATATAAAGCACTTCCTTGATACCACTTTGGATAATTGCCTTTGCACATTCGTTGCAAGGGAAAAGAGCAACATAAATTTTGCAACCGTTTAAGTTTCTGCCACCGTTGTTGAGAATTGCATTGAGCTCAGCATGGCAAACATAAGGATACTTTGTGTCGAATTCGTCACCGCTTCTGTCCCATGGAAATTCGTCATCATCACAACCATGTGGGAAACCATTGTAACCAACAGACATAATTTTGTTATTGTCGTCAACAATACAAGCGCCAACCTGTGTGCTTGGGTCCTTGCTTCTGTATGAAGAAAGCAATGCAATACCCATAAAATATTCGTCCCAGCTGATGTAATCTTCTCTTTTAGCCATTTCCTTTTTCTCCTTTTATTCTATCCCAATATAATTTTGCAGTTTGTTCGGTTTTGTTGTCACCGAATTTATAATACTTTTTATTTTTTAAATTGTCAGGAAGATACTGTTGTTTTACCCAACGATTTGGATAGTCGTGAGGGTAGAGATAATTCTGTCCCTTGACTTTGGCATCTTCACCGTCAAAATGCTTATTCTGTAACTGTCTTGGAATTTTACCATAATTGCCTTTGCGCACATCGTCAAGTGCAGCAAAAATTCCGTCGTGGGCTGTGTTTGATTTTGGACTTGTTGCTACAAGTACAACTGCATCACCCAATGGAATTGCAGCCTCAGGCATACCTACCTGCATTGCAATATCACAGGCAGCCTTGACAATCGGTAAAATTTGTGGATAAGCAAGTCCAACATCTTCACTTGCACAGACAAGCAGTCTGCGAATTGCTGAAACCATATCGCCTGCTTCAAGTAGTCTTGCAAGATAGTGAAGTGCTGCATCAGGGTCACTTCCTCGCATACTCTTTTGATAAGCAGAAAGAATATCGTAATGCTCGTCACCGAATTTGTCGTAACGGAAGGTGTTTTTCATTGTAAGACTACCAGTGTTTTCAAGAGTAATCATTCTCTTGCCATCGACAATACTTGCCGAAAGGACACAGAGTTCGACAAAATTCAATGATTTTCTCACATCACCGCCACAAGCAGTAGCAATATGCTCGCAAACTCCGTCCTCGATTTCGAGCGGTATTCCTGTTTCTTCTTCTAAAAAGCAGAAACCACGCTTGATATTTGGAACAATATCTTCGGGGGTAACTGACTTGAATTCGAAAACAGTACAACGGGAAAGTACAGCCGAATAAATGTAAAAATACGGATTTTCCGTTGTGGATGCAATCAATGTGATTTTACCACTTTCAATATATTCAAGTAAAGACTGCTGTTGCTTTTTATTGAAATACTGAATCTCATCAAGATAGAGGAGAATTCCGTTAGGTGCAGCAAAAGTGTCAAGTTCACTTACGATTGCTTTAATATCTGCCGTGCTTGCATTTGTACCGTTGATATGGTGGAGCTTGCGATTTGTGTTTTTCGCAATTATCCTAGCCAATGTTGTCTTGCCTGTACCTGACGGACCATAAAATATTAAATTTGGAAGATAGCCTGACTCAACAATGTTTCGGAGTGGCATATTTTCACCTAAAAGGTGACGTTGTCCAACCATATCGTCAATGGTTTGTGGACGAAGTCTGTCAGCTAATGGGGTTGACATAATCTCACTTCACTATTTCTAAAATTTCTTCTGCCGTATCAACAATGTATTCAGCATTGTATTCTTTAAAATCTTCTACTGTGCCGAATCCGTAAGTCACTGCACAACAAGGAATACCAACCTGATGTGCACCGTCAATATCAAATTTGGTGTCACCAACCATAAGTGTATTTTCAAGGGTAGCACCGATGTTTTTCATAGCATTTTCGATAACTGTTGCTTTGCTTTCACTTGTGTTGTCAAATTCTGTGCCACCAAGGAAATCAAAGTATTTTTTTATGTCAAGATTTTCGCAAATCTGGTCAATAAAATGTAATGGCTTTGAAGATGCTGTTGCAAGGATATAGCCCTGCTCTTTTAACTTTTTAAGAGTTTCAGCAACACCGTCATAGAGTTTGCTTTCAAGATAGCCGATTTTTCTGTATCTTTCACGATATTTGTCTGTCATTTCCCAAGCGTGTTTGTCATCAAAGCCACAATAAACAGTGAAACTGTGATAAAGTGGAGGACCTATGAATTTTTTCAGTAAATCAGCAGGAGGTGTGCCGTGGTTATAGCTTTCAAAAGCATAGGTAAGACTTTTGAAAATTCCCTCTGATGAATCTGTTAAAGTACCGTCAAAATCAAATAAAATATATTTAAACTTATTCATTGATTATTATTTCATACTCCTTGTGCCAGTTTTCATTAACAGGGAGAGAGTTCCCCCATTCTCTTTCTGTAATATCGCCGTTAAAATCAGCACCGTCACATCTGCCGAACCAAGGTTCGATGCATACGAAAGGTGCGTTTTTCTTTGTTGGTGACCAGATACCGAAAAGAGGCGCATCGAATTTCATTGTAAGGTAAGTTTTACCGTTATCTGAAAGTGAAACCTCAGTTACATTGCTGTTTTCGATTATGAGTGCATCCTTGTCAAAAATATTGTCGTGAAGAACAAAACTGCTTTCAACATCATATTTCTGTGGAGTATAAAGTCCGTCGGCATTGACAAGATTATATTTAAGGTTTTCACTATTCATCGTGAGCACAGTTTTGCCTTTTTCACAATAGAAAGCAGGATGTGCACCGATTGAAAAATGAATTGTTTTATCATCTGTGTTTTCCACTTTCCAACCAACAATGATAGTATTATTTTTAAGCTCAAATGAACAGATGAGACGGAAATTAAAAGGATATTTCTCCAGAGTTTCTTCGCTACTTGTCAATTCAAAGGAGATTTTGTTTTCGGTTTGCTCAACAAGAGTGAATTCGCTGTCCCTCGCAAAGCCGTGCTGACCGAGTGCATATTCTTTTCCATTGTATGTAGTTTTTCCGTTTTTGTATTTGCCTACAACAGGGAAAAGCACAGGACTTTTTCTTCCCCAGAATTCAGGGTCACCGTGCCAAAGCATTTCTTTATTCTCTTTTTTATTGAAAATTGAAGAAAGCTCAGCACCATGAGTATCGATTGCAATTTTTAAGTTTTTGTTTTCAAGAAAATGTAACATAAAATCACCTTTTGTCATTATACAATAATCTCTCGGAATAGTCAACATATAAACAAACATTTGTTCGATAAAATTTGTTAAAATTTACAATAAAATTTGTGAAATTCCCTTTTATTTTTTGTTTCTTTGTGTTATACTATTAAAGGCGTTTGAGCATTTTTAGAAAATAAAAAGATATCAGGCGTTTTTTAATGTAGTTTTTTAGTTTAACCATAGATTATTTGATTTTGAGGGGGAAGTTAGCCTTGGAAAAAATCATAATAAACGGCGGCAGAAGATTAGTCGGCGAAGTTGAAATAAGCGGCGCTAAAAATGCTGTTGTTGCGATAATTCCGGCAACTATTCTCGCAGAAGGCGTTTGCAGGATTGAGAATATTCCTAACATCAGCGACGTTTCTGCAATGATTAAAATATTACGCCACTTAGGCGCTGAAATAAAGATGATTAACAAAAGTACTCTTGAAATTGATACTACTCATGTCCGTACCAATGTTGTCGGACACGATTTGTCAAAGCTCATGCGTGCTTCATATTACTTTATCGGTGTTCTTTTAGGCAAATTCAACCATGCAAAGGTTGCAATGCCGGGTGGCTGCCAGTTTGGTGTTCGTCCTATCGACCAGCATATCAAGGGGTTTGAGGCTCTTGGTGCAACAGTTGCTATGGAAGAAAATGCCATGGTTGACGTTAAGGCAGATACACTTTTAGGCTCATCTGTTTACTTCGACGTTGTGTCAGTTGGGGCAACTATCAATCTTATGCTGGCTGCTGTTAAGGCAAAGGGTCTTACAGTTATCGAGAATGCTGCAAAGGAACCTCATATTGTTGACCTTGCAAACTTCTTGAACTCTATGGGTGCCGATGTTCGTGGTGCCGGTACTGATGTTATTAAAATCCGTGGTGTGGACAAGCTTCACGGTTGTGAATATGCAATTATCCCTGACCAGATTGAGGCAGGAACATATATGGTTGCAGCTGCTGCAACACAGGGTGATGTTCTTATTAAGAATGTTATTCCTAAGCACCTTGAATCAATTACTGCAAAGCTTATTGAATGTGGTGTAGTGGTTGAGGAAAATGACGATTCTATCAGAATTTATTCAGATTGTCGTCCAAATCATTGTAGTGTAAAAACAATGCCTCATCCTGGTTTCCCAACAGATATGCAACCTCAGATTTCAGTACTTTTGTCCGTTGCAAGAGGTAACAGTATGGTAAGCGAAAGCGTTTGGGATACTCGTTTCCGTTATGTGGAGCAGTTGCTTCGAATGGGTGCAAAAATTACTGTTGATGGTAAATCTGCTTTCATTGAAGGTGTTGAGGGGCTAAAAGGTGCTCCTGTTATTGCAAACGACCTTCGTGCAGGTGCAGCAATGGTAATTGCTGGTCTTGTGGCTTCCGGTACAACTGAAATTGAAGAAATTCACCACATTCAGCGTGGATATGATAACATAATTGAAAAATTACGTAGCTTAGGTGCGGATATCGAATTACGAAACAGTCCTGATGACGAAAAAACCGTATTGAGCGTAGGCTAAAAATTGACTAAAGGACGGTTAAACACCGTCCTTTTTTGATATAAATTAATTGTCTAACATTAGATTAAAATAGCAGGTCATTCTGAGCGTAAGCGAAGAATCTCTATCTTGATAATGTGTAATTTTACAGAGATTCTTCGTCACTTCGTTCCTCAGAATGACAAGGTAGTAGAACAATTAGGAGAAATAAAATGGCAAAATTCTGTCCCTTGTTTTCATCATCAACGGGTAATTCAATATACATAGGTGGCGGGGATGATTCCATTCTCATCGATGCAGGTATGACTGCGAAACAGATTGAACAGTCCCTTTTTGGTATCGGTGTGGATGCTGATAGTATCCGTAACATCTTTATAACTCATGAACATAGCGACCACGTAAAAGGACTTAAGGTTTTTACAAAAAAACATAAGGCAAGAGTGTTTATGACTCAGGGGACTTATGAAGCTCTTGTAAAAACAGATGCTCTTGACAATGTAAATGACTGTAGAATCATTACTGGCGACGGAATAGACATTGGTTGTATGCTGATAAAACCTTTTGCTATATCCCACGACTGCAACGAGCCTTGCGGGTATACCGTTGAGATGGCAAATGGCAGAAAGCTTTCTGTTGCAACCGACCTTGGAATTATGACGGATACAGTTTTTGATGCGTTGAAAGGCTCTGACCTTGTAATGCTTGAATCAAATCATGATATAAATATGCTTCAATGTGGTGGATATCCATATATTTTAAAGCGTAGAATTTTAGGTGATAAAGGACATCTTTCCAACGAGGTTTGTGCCCAAACACTTGTAAAACTTTTAGAAACAGGTACAACAAGATTCTTTTTAGGACATTTAAGCAGGGAAAACAATCTTCCCACACTTGCTTATCAGACAAGCGTATGTGCTCTCACAATGGCAGGGGCTCAAGAGGGTGACGACTATTACATCAGAGTTGCAAAACCTGTTTGGGATGAAAGGGCTTTTATATTATGATGAATGTTCAACTGATTGTGCTGGGTAAATTAAAAGAAAAATATATGAAGGATTTTTCTTTGGAATATGAAAAAAGACTTTCAGCATATTGTAAATTGACAATTACTGAACTTGAACCTGTAAAATTATCCGATAACCCATCACAAAGTGAAATCGAAAATGCTTTAAGTAAAGAAACACAGATAATAATGGCAAAAATCCCCAAAAATTCATTTGTTTTTTCAATGTGTATTGAGGGAAAACAGATGTCGTCCGAGGAATTGTCGCAAAAGCTTAACGATATTGCACTTTCAGGAAAAAGCTCCGTTGTTTTTATAATAGGAAGCTCTTTCGGACTCTCCGACGAAATAAAAAGAATGTCCGACTTTAAATTTTCAATGTCGAAAATGACTTTTCCTCACAAATTGGCAAGAATAATGTTGGAGGAACAGATTTACCGTGGCTTTTCCATAAGTAACAACGGAAAGTACCATAAATAGTTTATAAAAAAACAAAAATTTATTATCAATTTGTTAAAAATTAAATGTTATATTTTTCATAAAAGAGGAGGTATTCCTATGCAAAAAGAAAAAATTCTTGTAGTTGATGATGAAAAAAATATATGCGACCTATTGAGAATGTATCTTGAAAAAGAGGGTTATTCAGTGGTTATCGCTTACACAGGTCTTGATGCTGTTAATATATTTGCCAGTGAAAATCCTGACCTTGTGTTGCTTGATGTTATGTTACCACAGCTTGATGGATGGCAGGTATGTCGTGAAATCAGAAAAACAAGCGAAACTCCAATTATTATGCTCACTGCAAAAGATGAGGTTTTTGACAAGGTTTTAGGTCTTGAGTTGGGTGCGGACGATTATATTACAAAGCCTTTTGATACTAAGGAGCTTGTTGCACGAATCAAGGCTGTTCTTCGTCGTACAACACAGGTTAAGGAAACTGACATGAAGGAAGTTAAATACGATAAACTTACAGTTAACCTTTCGAACTATGAGTTGATTGTTGACGGAGTTGCTGTGGATACTCCACCAAAAGAGCTTGAGCTTATTTATCATCTTGCAAGTAATCCTGATAGGGTGTTTACCCGTGACCAGCTTCTTGATGATGTATGGGGCTTTGATTACTATGGTGATAGTCGTACAGTTGACGTGCACATCAAACGTCTTCGTGACAAGCTTAAAGGGGTTTCTGACGAGTGGGAATTAAGAACAATCTGGAGCGTCGGATATAAGTTTGAAACTCATGGCAAAAAATAATTTCTTTAAACGAAGGTTGCAAAGAATGGGGCGATTTTTTACGCATCTGCCTCTGTTTGCGAAATACCTTGCAATTATGACAAGTTTAATGCTGGTAAGTTATATCGTTCTGGCGTCTGCATTGACAGTCTTTCTTTCTACAAGATGGACAAAGGAAACAGAGACTTTGTTGACACAGAATGTTAAACAGAATGCGGAATATTGCGAAAATCTCTTTGCGAAATGCAGTACAAACGAAGAGCTTAACAGCGCATTTATAATCATATGTAATAATATCGGAATTACATCAACTGCCATTGATGCAGATTTGTTTTTTGCAAATGCTTCCGGTGATGTTCTTATCTGTCCTGAGGATTTTAATTACGAATACTCAGCATCAAGTGAGAACTGTCCTATTCACAGGGATTATCATCTTACGGAGAAGGTCATTGAGGATGCAAAAAAACAGCCTATGCTTTTCAGGGATAAAGATGAAAGCATAATGGATGAGTATTTCTTTATGGCTTCATACCCTGTAACAGTCAGAGGAAATGTTGTGGGTGTTATTTTTGCAGTTAAACCTGTTCAATCGAGTTTGCGAGAATACACAATGAATATGGCGGGTATGTATCTCTCATCTGCTCTTTTTGCCTCGGCACTTTCTTTCCTTGTAATTTATGCTTTTACAGCAAAAATGACCAACCCTTTGCGTCAGATGTCAAATGCTACAAAATCCTATGCAAAGGGTGATTTCAGCAAACGAGTTCAGGTAAGAGGCTCCGACGAATTGGCAGAGCTTTGTAAATCCTTTAACCAGATGGCTTCAGCACTTTCTGTGTTGGAATCCTCAAGACGAAGCTTTGTGGCAAATGTGTCCCACGAGTTGAAAACTCCGATGACTACAATCAGCGGATTTATTGATGGGGTTCTTGACGGTACAATTCCAAAGGAACAGCATGAAGAGTATCTTACAATAGTTTCAAACGAAGTTAAACGCCTTTCCCGATTAGTGGTTTCAATGCTTAATCTTTCAAAAATTGAAGCAGGAGAACTTGAACTGAAAGAAAGTGAGTTTGATATTACTCAGTTGTTGCTCACTTGTATGTTGACATTTGAACAGGAAATTGAGAAAAAGGAAATCAATATTATCGGCTTTGAGAACATGAAGCCTGCACTTGTCTGTGCAGACAGAGATATGATTCATCAGGTTGTATATAATTTGATTGACAATGCTGTAAAGTTTACCCAGCAGGGTGGAGAAATCGAGGTTTCTGTTGAACGAAAAATCGGAGGAAGCGTAATTGTTTCCATTAAAAACTCCGGTGAGGGAATTGATTCTGAAGAAATCGGCAGAATCTTTGAACGTTTCTATAAAGTTGACAAATCAAGAAGTTATGACAACAAGAGTGCTGGTCTTGGCTTATATTTGTGTAAGACCATTATCGATATGCATAACGGAAAAATATATGCTGAAAGTGAAAAGGGAATCTTCACAAAGTTCACCTTTGAACTTGGAAGCGAAAAGAAGAATTAATTACATCATTGGAATATATTGGAGGAAGACCTATGGATGAAAATATGAACAGAGATGTTAATCCACAGGAAGAAAAAACAAGCTTTAATGCACAACCAACAGGTGGATATTATCAGAGTTATACATCACCTGTTAACAGTTATTACCAACCACCAAAACCACCTGAAAAGAAGAAAAAGAAAAAAGGTGCTTTGATTGCTCTTTTGCTTGTGGTTGGTGTATTGCTTATTTCTGCAATAACTCTTGGGTATAGAATTCTCAGCTATTCAGGACCGGAAGAAGCTCCAAAGGGTGATGACACAAAACTTGATTTGGTACAGCCACCAGCTTCGGAGGAAAAAAATACAGCTGACGGACCACTTTCTGCAAAAGAAGTCTATAAAAAGGTTCACGAAAGTTCAGTTGGCGTTATTGTTTATTCAGGAAATGCTACTCAGGTTTATTCTGAAGGTACAGGCATTGTAATGGGATATAATTCCGACAAAACTGCAACATATATTATCACTTGTGCCCATGTAATTAATGCTAAAAACCCTAAAATCGTTGTTCAGACAGCGGATGGAGAACAGCTTGACGCATATATTGTGGGACTTGATGTAAAAACAGATATTGGTGTTCTTCGTGTAATGGGAACAGATTTGAAACCTGCTGATTTTGCCGACTCATCGGCTCTTGAGGTTGGTGACGAGGTTTATGCTATCGGTAATCCCGGTGGCATGCAGTTCTTCGGTTCATTTACAAACGGTATGGTTTCTGCTATCGCTAGACCTGTAAACAGCCCTGTTGGATATGAGGTTGCTTGCGTTCAGCACACTGCTCCAATCAATCCCGGTAACTCAGGTGGAGCATTAGTTAACGGGTATGGTCAGGTCGTTGGTATAAATTCATCAAAAATTGCCTCTGAAGATTATGAGGGTATGGGATTTGCTGTGCCATCTTCAACAGTAAAAGAAATTGTTGATGAATTGATTAAAAACGGAAAGGTGCTTAACAGGCCTGTTTTAGGTATTGAATTCACTTCTGCAATGAACAATCAGGTTTACTCAATTCTTGTTCGTGCAAACGATTTACCTTCAGGAGCAATTGTGATTGCATCTGTTTCAAACGGAAGTGACTTGCTTAATACCGATGCTAAAGAAGGGGATATGATTATTGCTGTAAACGGTAAAAATCTTGATTCCTATGAGGTGTTGATGGAAGTTATTGAAAACGGTAAGGTTGGTGACACCCTTACACTTACCATTGCAAGAGTTGACGGAAATTACAAGGTTTCAACTTTTGATGTTACTGTGAAATTGGTTGATGAAACAACAGTTTCACAAAAACAGGCTGAGAATGAACCAACATTCCCATTTCCATTTGAATAAAATTAAATAAAGTATGAAAGGTATAGTCTTGGGACTATGCCTTTTTATTTTGTTATTTTTACTAAAAATAGCCATAAAATTTTGTAACAGAAAGGAAAAATCTGTCTTTAACTCTGTTGATTTAGATGTTTTTTGTTGTTATAATAGTATGAATAAATAGAGGAGTGGTAATTTATGGCAGAATTAGAAAGAACTTATAAAAGCTTTACAGAATGGGAAGAAAAGTCAAAACAGACAGAATATACTGAAGAAACTCCACTTTTAGCAGAGGATGGAACTCTCCTTGCAAAAGGTTGGGCAAGAAGAAATGTTTTTACTTACGACAGAAAACTTTCTACTCCTAACTGGAGAAAAAAAGAGTGGGATTTTTACGTTATCAGAAACAGGCATTATCAGGTTGAACTGAGTTTTGCTAATATTTCTATCGGTGGTTATGTGTGTGCAAAGCTTATCGACCTTGAAGCAAAGGGAATTATTGCAGAGGCTAACTATATTTATGTGGGACAAAGTTCAAAGTACCCAATGAATCCAAAAGGTGATGTGCCAAACTATTTCCGTGCAAATGTAAGGGAAGCACAGGTTGAGTTTGATACTCACGAAACATACAGAACTCTTTGGTTCAAAGGTTTCTACCACGGAAAAGCTGTTGAGTGTAATTTCCATATGGATATTATGCCTGGACTTGAAAACATCACAACAGTTTTACCTTTCAAGGACGAACCAACAAGATACTTTATGACAACAAAACAGAGCAGTATGCCTTGTGGTGGTACATACAGATTTGGTAACGATGTTTATGAATTCTCAAAAGAAGATACTTTCTGCTATTTGGACTGGGGACGTGTTAATACACCTTATGAATTAGTGTGGTATTGGGGTACCGGAAATCATTATGTATATGATGAAAACGGTGAAAAGCATCTTTTTGGCTTTGAAATTACATGGGCAATCGGTGATGAGAGTAATGCCACAGAAACCTGTCTGTTCTGGGACGGTAAAGTACATAAAATCGGTGCTGTCGATGTTAAGGCATTTCCGAAAGGCAGATTTATGGAAGATTGGGAATTTGTTTCCGACGACGGAAGATTTAACCTTACCATGACTCCTACTTTCGATAATCATTCCGATTTAAATATTGCTGATATTGCGAGAATGCATTGCCATCAGGTTGAGGGCTTATGGAATGGTACCGTTACGCTTGACGATGGCACGGTTGTTGAAATCAAGGATATGTTTGCCTGGTGCGAATATGTTGAAAATAAATGGTAAAAAAATAATCTTAAGGGCAGGAAAAACTCCTGCCCTTTGTTTTTTCTCTACACAGTGTACAAAAAAATTGGGATATTTTAGTATATTTGAATATTCCATTTTGCAAAATAATTGTGTATAATTAGTATGTACAATTTGATTATATCTCGGAGGAGAAAATATGAGTAAACAAGAACTTTTCTGCGAGAAAAACGGTAAGCTCCACACATGGCACACCATTCTTACGGGCTTCGCTTTTCTCACAACATCAATCGCATGGGCAATTTATGACCCATACATCACAAAGATTCTTAACAGATTGCTTACAGAATCAGTGTTCATAACAAACCTTAGTGCAAAGCTTAACGAAGCTTTCCCTGTTCTTGCAGAATTTGCAAAGACACAGGGTCAGGATGTTGGTACAGCATCAGGTGGAATTACACTCGTTCCTTTATTCATCGGTGTTATTATGACATTCGATAACATTTTTGGTGTTATCTTCCAGCCAACATTCGGTAAACTTTCTGACCGTTGCCGTTCAAAGCTCGGTAAACGTCGTCCATTCATTGTTTATGGAGCACCGGTTTCTGCTCTCCTTTTTGCACTTATTCCATGGGTTGCATTAAAGTCAACTCTCCCTGTAACAATGATTTTCATCATTCTTTTCGTGTTCTCAATGTCACTCTGGCGTGCTCCTGCAGTTGCTTTGATGCCAGCACTTACACCTCCTGCACTTCGTAGTGAAGGTAACGCTATTATCAACCTTATGGGTGGTGTTGGTTCCGTTATCGGTATGGTAGCAGGTGCTCTTGTCAGTGCAATTTATCTCCTTGTAACAGGAGTTAAAGTTACTGCTGAAAACGAACAGCAGACAAGTTTCCCATACGTATTCTTGCTTGGTGCAATCGTTATGGTTATCGGTATGCTTGTTGTTCGTATCTGGGTTAAAGAGCCTTCAAGTCTTGAAGGTGTTGCATCAAAGAATCAGTATGCTGACGAAAAAGCAGCTAAGAAAGCTGAAAAGGAAGCAAAGAAAGCTGAAAAGCTTTCAAAGGGTGAAAGAAAGAGCCTTATCTTTATGCTGGGTGCATTGTTCTTCCTCTTCTGTGGTACAAATGCTATTACAACATTCTTCGCACTCTTTGCGCAGGAAGTTCTTGGCAAGAACACAGGCGAAGCAACAATTATGACAACATTATTCGCAGTTTGTTCAGCAGTTGCTGCAATCCCTGCAGGTAAAATGGGTAAAAAGCTCGGTAGAAAGAAGACTATTCTTATCGGTCTTGTAGTGTTCATGGCTGTGTTCCTTCTCTACGTATTTACACGTAGTATGGCTATTATCTGGCTTGCACTTATCCTTGGTGGTGCTGCTAATATGTTCATCACAGTTAATACATTGCCGCTCGTTCTTGAAATCGGTGGTATCGATAAGGTTGGTACATTCACAGGCTACTACTATACAGCAACATTCTCAGCACAGATTGCATCTCCAATCGTTTACGGTATTGTTCGTATGTTCTCTGGCACATACCTTTCACTCTTCGTATACAGCCCTATTATGTTCATCCTCAGTATCCTTTGCATCCTCTTTGTTAAACACGGTGAGGCTATTCCTCAGGAAATTGTTGATAAAATCGAAGAAGAAAATGCTGACTAATTAAATAAAGATTTCCCACCGAGAGTTATTCTTTCGGTGGGATTTTGTTGTTGTGTGTTGATAAAACGAACAAACTGTCGAAGAATCATTTTGTCCTTGCAAAAAGAAAAATTTTATGATAATATAAGTTGATTATTTTTATGGAGATGATTTAATGAAAAAAATTATAAGTGTTGTTCTTGCTGTATTAGTAGTTTTCAGTATGTTTGCTGTTACAGCTTCTGCAGCAAAAGCACCTACAATTACTGTAAAGGCGGATACAACTGCAGTAAAAGTTGGTGATAAAGTTAAGGTAACAGTAAGCACATCAAAGAACTCAAAGCTTTGCGCAGCAACTATTTCATTGGTTTATGACCCAGAATATTTCCAGGTGGTTAATCAGACATCTACTGCAGCCTTCTCAATGGAAAGATTTGGTGAAATAGAAGGAAAAGTTATGTTCTTGGGTATTACAAATTCGAAAATCAGTGATAGCGCAACAGAACTTTTCACAGCTGAATTCAAGATTCTTAAAACCGGTGGTACAATCGAACTTTTACCTGAAGAAGTTTATGTAGTTGACGGTGAAAGCGACGTTAACGTTACAGACAAAATCAGAACTGCTACTTTGACATTCAATGAAGAATGTAATTGCAATTGTCACAAGGGTGGTATTTCAAAATTTTTCTTTGACTTTGCCCTTTTCTTCCAGAAACTTTTCGGTGCAAACAAAAACTGTGCATGTGGTGTAGCACATTATTAATTTAATAAAATCAAAAATTACCCGTCGAGGATAATTCCCCGACGGGCTTTTTTATGTGCTTACTGTTTCGTGGAAAACAATTTGTGATTTTAAAACGATTGCCTGACAGGATGAATCGTATTCAGCCTCGTCGCAAACTGCTTTGAGAATGTTGTAATTTTGTTCAAAAAGCAAGAATGTAGTAAGACGTTCAAAAATCTTGTGACCTGCAATTCCACCCATACTATATGGAAGATAGATATCCATACTGATAGTTGTTTTTATTTCTCGGTTTTTTGTAGTGACAATTTCACCGGAATCAAGGGTGTTTGTAAGCTTTGGACCGATTTCACAACCCTTTGCAGAAAAAGCAATAATGGGTTTACTTATGGGTGTAGGTTTAATATCATTTTCGTAAGCGAACACACAGGTTAAATCGGAAAACCTTTCATGGCTTGAAATAGCCAACATGATATTTTCCACATTCATTGTGCTTACATTCATTCGCATACCTCCGTTGTTTTTCTTATGATTGCCCAGATATAAAGAGTACGGTCGTCAAACCTAATCTTTTCTGCACGGTCAATCATATATAAATTCTTTTCACTGTCGTGGATTCTATAGGTGTTATTGAGTTTTGTAAGGTCGTGGTCACTAGGTCCTAAATAGAGATAAACGTCATTTTTGTTTATTCCCAATGGAGAGTAATCACCTTGCTGATAAAGTTTGTTTTTGTATCGCAAGGGCTGGATGAAAGCCTTGAAGTGAGGACTTCTCCAACCGTCTGCACCTGTTAAAAACACATTGTTACCATAGGATGAGAAAAGACTGTTAAAAGTCATATTTCCACCGCCTTAAACACAAAATCCACATCTGTTAAATATTCTGATGCCTGAAGAAGTGCCTCGTCACGGAATTTTACTGCAGATTCAAAGCCTGAATTATTGCTTTTGCTTATGGTGATGTCACCAGCTTTAAAGGATGAGAAATTCTCACTTGATGTACATTGTAAAAGCGAGTAATTATAAAGTGCAATTCCTGCACAAGCGTTGATTACGGCAGGTTCATCCTCATTTTTTATATCCTTTAGCCTTTTTGAAAGCTGACTACAAGCCGAAATACAGAATGGCATAGCCTTTTTGGCTTCTTCTGCCGATAAAATTCCTGTATCTTCAAGCACCTTAGAAACGGACCATACATTTATCATGGTAGTCACCCAAAATTAACCATTCATAACTTTTGCAGAGTCTGCAAAGATTTTTGCGAAACCTGAAATCTGTGTAATTGCAGCACGCTCAAGCTGACGGTCAATAAGACGGTCAAAGTCTGTCTGCACACTACCTGCAGTTACCATTTCAAGGGCATAGTTCTTATCAAGAGCCACAAGCTTCTTGTTAAGGTCTGTTGATTTGATAAGCTTTGCACCGAGAGGAGTAATCATTGTGCCGTTTCCGTGGAAATTGAGTCCTGCAGGAGCATCACGGAATTCAGGCATTGTGAGAAGCTTTGCCATAATGTCAGGAGATGCAATGAGTGTGTTCATCTCGTATGGTGAAAAGCTGTTCCAGAGCTTGATTAAATCCTCATATGTGATTGTTCCAGCTGTTGCAGGAGCAATAACCTCTGCAGGGTTGTTGTTACCGTCACCATCAATAAGAACATTAACTGCATCCTTGAACTGTGAACGAGCAATATATGCACCAATCTGACGGAGTGTTACTGTGAAAAGGTCAAGGCGCTGGAAACGGATTGACTCGTAAGATGCAACGAGCATTCTGCCACGCTTTTTAAGTGTAACAAGGTTTTCCTGAGTATGAACAACTGTTTCAGGAATCTGTGCCCCTTCGGCAACTTCTTTAAGTTCCTTTTCGTCAGCAGTCGGAACTGATGTGATTGTTCTGTAATCAAGACCCTCAATATTTGTCTTTGTTGCAACGATTGAATCAAGGTGTTTGCCCTCTTCAATACCCTGACGTACTGCACGTGAAACATATTCAGGGAAAAGCACTGCAGAGTCAGTTGTTGCGAAGAACTTATCAACAGTTGAACTACCAGCACCCTTGAGTTTGATGTCAAAACGCTTTAACTGACGTTCAAATGCGTCAAGACTTTCAAGGCTTGTACCTTTGTAGTTTTCACTTGGGTCAACGCTTTCAAGCTCTGCAAGAAAGCCCTTTCTTGTACCATAAAGTCCTTTATCGAGTTTAATTGTTTCAAAATTTGCCATTATAAATTTCCTCCTTAGAATTTGAACTCACTATTTGAGTTGTTTTCAGATTTTTCTTCTGTATAAAGTTGGCTTACAGGTGGAATAACCTTGTTAGCCTGTTTTGTGAGAGATGCGCAAAGTGTTTCAAGAGTTTCTGATGAAAGACCTTTTAAGATTTCGTCAACACAATTTTCTTTGAGAGTTGGAATTGTCAACGCGAAACTCTTTTTTGCACTGATGATAAGAGAATTACGGTATTTTTCACTGTCAAGACTCTTTTTCTTAAGTGAATCCATATAGTCCGAGAGTTTTCCTAATTCTTTTTCGTTAAGAGTAAGGCTTTTTTCTTCCTTTATGGATTTTAAAATGTTTTCCATAGTTTTCTCCTTTTTAAATGATTTGGTAACCCCTGCCTTTCTCTGTGCAGGTACTGCCACAAAGGACCATTCGTAAGCATCAGTAATGTCCGTGATGGTTTTGTAGCAGATTTCACCATTATATTTTCGTCCTGCAATATGATTACAAGGACTGTCACCACAGATTGAGCAGATTCGTTTTTCACTTGCACAGCTTACGCTGACCTCTTTTTTGATGCCACTTTCAATATCCTTAATGAGGGAAGCATTTTTGTCACTTCGGATTGTGTAGCACCACGCTTTGAGATAGGTGTAATCTCTGCCGTCAGCAGTTTTTCGAGTATTATCGCAAATTACCTGAGTTTTGTATGTACGGCAACTCTGGTCCTCACTTTTCATACTGTGGTTGAGAATTCCTGTCTTGCCAACAAAAAGACTTTCAAGGGATTTAAGAGCTTTTTCATCAAATCGTTCAAAATCACGGTCAATATCGTTGTCACAAAGAACAACGCTGAAAGTGAAAACATCTTCCTTTTCTAACTTTTTAAGAGTATGCTCGTTGATTAAAAGCATATCTTCATCAGTGGGAATACCAATTTCATTTGTTGTGGAATAGGATTTGTTAATCATTGTTTTCACCCCCTAAAGCCTTTGCCTGAGCAGAATAAAGGTCTGCACGAGCCTGTTCAACTGCGTCCTGTAATGTGATTTCGTCCCACACAACCTCTACTCCGTCACTGTTGCCACAGAAACGAAGAAACAAAGAGCAAATCTTTTCAATAACAGGTGTGAGAATTCGTCTGTATGCAGTTAATTCTGTTGTGAGTGCGTCTGCTTGTTGTGATGACATTCTCTCCGTTGTGCTCCACGAAATGCCAAGCATAAATGGTGGAATGGAAAGCTTTGCAATAATCTGTTCAAGCATCTGTCTTACGGGAATTTCACTGTCGAGAATCTGTCCGTCAGCTCCGATTACCTTAATCTGCACATCACCAACAGCAACAAAATCCTTGATACTGCTACCATTCATGGCATTTGACCACTCGGTAGCAATCTGTGTTGCTCTTTCTTTGGCATAAGCACGGTCAAGCATATCCGAGCCTGGATTGTATGTAACAGCATATCGCAGATTGCCTGCTCTTTCCCAATTCTGCCCCATTGAGTTGTAGATTTTCAAAAGCACTGATGCCACAAAGGGGAGTCCCTTTAAAATTGAATTACCCGTAATGCTACCTGCTTCAGGATTAAGTGTTGAATACATCACAAGTTCCTGATATTTAACAGGTGTGCCTGAATTTGAGTCAGGACTACAGATAAGCACCTCGTTAAAATTCTTTGGATTTCTTTTAAGGCTTATGTTTTTTATGGGAACATTGTAAAGGGAGTTGATACCGTCACAATCCGTAATGATTTCACCTGCAGCAGTGCCGAAAGTAAGAAGCTGTTCAAAATAAGTGTCAATAAACTGCTGAAGTCCTTTTTCAGCACCACCGATATTTACATTACGGATAAAATCATCAAGTTGCTTTTGATTTCTGCCATTGTTACTTACAACGGAAAAGCCACCTGTAAGACGGACAAGCTTGTAAATTGCTGTGTCGATAATGGGAATTGCCTCACGGAGACTACGATAAAGCTCGGGTTGACAAACGCCTGACGGAGAATAATTGCACAAATTCTCAAAAGGATGGGAAGAAGTTGTCTGTGGTGTGCTGGTACAGACTTTTCGTTTTCCCACTTTGTCGAAAATTGACAAACTAAAACCTCCTTCTAATTTCTTTCAACGGACAATGCAAAGAATGAACTGTCCGAGTTTTGTAGAGCAGTTGCCACGAAATAACGAATATCATCCATTGCGTGGTCATACTCTTTTCTTGGAGTGTCGTTGACACTGCCTGTGTCCCAACGGTATTGGGAGAATTCTCTCAATGTGTCCGTACAGGAACTGCCGATAATAATTTTTTTGGTTTTCAGTTTTTCACAAACCTTTCGGATTCCGTCTGCCACATTGTTTTTTGCAGGGATAACACGGAATTTGCCCTCTCGTCGGATACATTCCATAAAGGAAGCTGCCGATGGGTCAACTATCACTGCTTCGATTTTTTTACCGTCTGCAAGGGTAACTAATTCATCGTAGTATTCCTTGTCGGTCATCTGAAAGCCTTTCTGCTTTGAATCGTGATAGAATTCCCTGAGTCGGTACCAGATTCCGTCTTTTTCACCCCACAGTCCGAATGAGGCAGGGTTAACTGTTCCGTAGTCGCAGGAAATGTAATACTGATTACAGTTTTCGGGAAGTGTGTCGGTCACGTGTTCTTTTTCGCTGAAAAAAGGATACACAAGACCATCAACTGCTACCCATTTACCAAGTACAAAGCGTTCATAAAATGCCCCTGAATAAAGACTCTTGTATCTGTTTTTTATTTTTTTCGAAAGGGATGGATTGTCGTCCATCAGAAAATGAAGATAGAGGCAATTTTTTGAGTCTGCTTTTTTTATCCATTCAGTATAAAACCAATGGCGTGGATTTTCGGGGTTGCAGTTGAACCATAACTTTGAGTCTGTTACAGAGCATCTTGCCAAAGCCTGTTCAACAAATGAACGTGGCATTAGGGCAACTTCATCAAGAAGCACACCACAAAGAGTGATACCCTGAATAAGCGATGCTGAGGATTCGTCCTTACCACCGAAGAGATAAAATCTGTTGGTGGTTTTTCCTTTCCGTATCAGTATTACATTTGCTGACCTCGTTTCCTTTATGGTAAAACCTAAATCCTTGAGTAATGGCAATAGGGGAGTTATAACATTACGCCTGAGAGATGTGATTGTCTTACCACAGATTGCAAAGGAACAGTCCGAAAACCGATAGAAGCTCCAGAGAATGAATGAAAGTGACATACAAAGAGTTTTTCCACTTCTTACAGCACCGTCGCAGATAATTGCATCGTAAGAATTGTACTTACTGTTTTCACACCACCAATTAAGCACCGTCATTTGCTTGGGAGAAAATGAGTGAAAGTTAATCTGCGACATTATATTCACTCTCCGTTTTATTTCCTGCACTTCTTTCAAGTGCTTCATAGAATGATAATGCACCCATATCACTTGCATTCTGCGAAATCAGGGAAAGTCGCTCCAAAGCCTTTAATCTGTCAAAGAATTTTATTTCCATACCCTTTCCGCTTGTAAATTTGATTTCTGACACATTAAAAAGGTCAAGGGAATCAATGTCGGGGGAAGTGTTTTTGTCAGCAGAAAGGATAAGCTTGACCGCATCGGAAACAGAGCCGAAAGCAAGGCGTTGAAGTCCTGCAGAAATAAGTGCTTCATCTGCAAAGGCTTCTTTTTCAAGCTCCTGAATCTTTTTGCGGATATTCCTTTTGGATAAAAGGCTGACGGCACGACATTCGGGTAGGGTGGTGAAACCTGCACGGAATGCTGCCTCTCGTGGGTTGCGGAGTCGTACATACATACGACAAAAATCCGTTTCTTTCTTTGTAAGTTTCTTTGTGTTCATTTGGACCTCCTGTAATTTTGTTGTCGTTTTTACTAATTCCAAAACGACCTTGGAAAAGACTTTCTCAAAAAAAGTCCCTCCATATATAGTCCCAACAAGCAAAAACGTCCCAGGATTTCCGGGACGTTTTGGAAAAAAGGCCGAATTGTTTACAAAATGTTCACATTTGCCCCTAAAAATGCACCTTGACAAGGCTTTTTTTGTATGTATAATTTAAAATAGTTAAACATTTAACTATTAAACGGTTAACTAATTTTCTTATGTTAGGAAGAATGTGAAATAATGAACGAAAAAGTAAGAAAGGTACGAGAGGTTTTTCACCGTTATCACTGTGTACATCGTGGTATTGTTGAAAGCAGTTTCCGTGAAAAAGGACTTTATTTCGGTCAGCCTCCAATGCTTAAATATTTAAAAGAGCATAAGAATACCACACAAAAGGAAATGGCAGATTTTCTTCACATCACTCCTTCGTCCGTTGCAACATCTGTTAAGCGAATGGAAGAGTCAGGACTTATTATGAGAGTTGCCGACAAGAAGGATGCAAGATGTAATAACCTTAAGCTTACAAAAAAAGGTGAAAATCTTTCGGAATATGCCGACAAGCTTTTTGAAATTGTTGATGACGCATCCTTTGAGGGCTTTACTGATGAGGAAATTGATTTGGTAATATCATTTTTACAGAGAATGACAGAAAATATTGAAAACTTTGGAAAGGGGGATAACAATGTTTAAGCTTTTAAGATATGCAAAAAAATATATAATTCCTGCAATTATGTCACCGATTCTTATGATTGGTGAGGTTGTGCTGGAACTTATAATTCCACTTGTTATGGCTGACATTGTGAATATTGTTCAGACCGGTAAAACGGTAGCCAATGACAGCTTTATTGAGGTATTACGAAACGGATTTGATATCATACTTGCTAAATTTGGTGTTGAAATACCGGATGGTGGTATGGACGCAATTCTGCTTCTTGGATTAGAAATGCTCGTTTACGCATTAGGTTCACTTTTTTGCGGTGCTCTTGCCGCACGAATGGCTGCTGTGGCAGGTATGGGATTCGGCGCAACATTAAGAGAAGAGATAATGGGCAGAATTCAAAAATTCTCTTTCTCAAACATTGACCACTTTTCAACGGCATCTCTTATTACACGAATCACAACGGATGTAAACTCTGTGCAGAACACATTTGTTATGATGATAAGAATGCTTTTCCGTGCACCGGTTATGTTCGTTGTAGCACTTGCGATTACAATCACAAAAAGCCGTCAGGTGGCTATGCCTTTCACAGTTGCATTACCACTTATTGCAATTATTCTCATAATATTTGCTCCTATTACGCTGAAGCGATTCAAGAAAATGTTCAAAATGTTTGACTCATTTAATGCATCAATTCAGGAAAACCTTACCAATGTAAGAGTTGTAAAAGCCTATGTTCGTTCAGATTACGAAAAAGCTAAGTTCAAAAAGGCAAACGACGACCTTATGAATGCTGCTTTGCATGCAGAAAAACTTATGATTATGGGTATGCCAACATTTACAATCATTATGTATGGTACAATCCTTGCAATTCTTTATGTTGCTGCAAAGGCGATTTCTGCACAAACCTTGCTCATCGGTGATTTCTCTGCGATTTTCACTTATATTATGCAGATTCTTGTTCACTTCCTTATGATTGTTATGCTTATTGCCCAGTTCTTTATGTCACAGGCAAGTGCAAAGAGAATTTTGGAGGTTATGGAGGAAGTTCCCGACATCAATGACGACAGTGCAACCGTTACAGATGTAAAGGAAGGCTCAATTGAGTTTAAAAATGTTTCATTCAGATATGCAGGGTCACAGAATGATGTAATAAAAAATGCCACATTCAAAATTGAGAGTGGCGAAATGATTGGTATTATCGGTGCAACAGGTAGTGCTAAAACAAGCCTTGTGCAGTTAATTCCTCGTCTTTATGATGTTACCGAGGGTGAATTGCTTGTTGGTGGCGTAAATGTAAAGGACTATAAGATATTTAATCTTCGTGATGCAGTTAGTATGGTGCTTCAGAAGAATGTTCTTTTCTCAGGTACAATCGCAGAAAATCTTCGTTGGGGAAACAAAAATGCAACTGACCAAGAGTTGGTTGAGGCTTGTAAAATTGCCGATGCACATTCATTTGTGTCTTCATTCCCAGATGGCTACAAAACTGATTTGGGTCAGGGTGGTGTCAATGTTTCAGGTGGACAGAAACAAAGACTTTGTATTGCCCGTGCAATTCTCAAAAAGCCCAAAATTCTCATTCTTGACGACTCAACAAGTGCAGTTGACACATTTACTGACTCAAAAATTCGTAAGGGACTTCGTGAATGTATTCCTGACACAACAAAGATTATTATTGCACAGAGAATTTCATCGGTTTCTGATTGTGATAAAATCATTATCCTTGATGAGGGTGGAATTAACGATATAGGTAACCACGAAGAATTGCTTTCAAGAAACGAAATCTATCAGGATATTTATAACTCCCAGCAAAAGGGCAGTGACGATTTTGACGTGATGGGAGGTGCGTTATAATGGCAGGACCAATGGGTGGCGGTAGAAAGGGTCCAAGAGGACCTGTACAAAAGCCTAAAAACGCAAAAGGCACAATCAAAAGACTTTTCGGCTATATCTTAAAGCACAAAGTCCTGTTCTTTGGGATGCTTGCTTTCGCAGCAATCAGCTCAATCGCATCCGTTTCAGGCTCAATTTTCATAAAACCTATTATTGACGACTATCTTACACCAATGATAGGTAAAGAATTCACAAGTGAACTTGTAGCACCACTTATTAAAATGATGTGCATTATGGGTTGTGTGTTCCTTTTTGGTGCTTTGGCATCCTACGGACAGTCAAAATGTTCCGTATGGCTTACTCAACGCACACTCAACACATTGAGAAAAGACCTTTTTGATGCTATTGCTGATTTGCCAATCAGTTTCTTTGACTCACGACCTCATGGTGAAATTATGAGTCGTTTTACAAACGACGTTGAAACACTCCGTCAGTTTATTAGTCAGGGTGTGACACAGTTTATTTCATCGGGTGTTATGATTTTAGGCTCATTCTTCATTATGTTGTTTTTGAGTTGGCAGATGACTCTTATTGTGTGTGCTATGGTTGTTGTAATGGTTATCATTACAAAAACACTTGGTAAAAAAAGTGCATTCTTCTTTAAGAAACAACAGGAAGAACTGGGTGCAGTTAACGGGTATATCGAAGAAATTATCGAAGGTCAGAAGGTTGTTAAGGTCTTTAACCACGAAGAAGCAGTTGTTTCTCGTTTTGGTGAAATCAATGAAAAGCTTCGCAAATCAGCAACAAGTGCAAACAGCTTTGCAAATATGCTTGGACCTATTATGAACAACCTTTCCCATATAACTTATGCTCTTACTGCTGCAGTTGGTGGAATTTTAGCAATCAAAAAGGCCATGACGGCAGGTGATATTGTTGCATTCCTGCAATATATCAGAAGCTTCACACAGCCTATTTCAAATATCACACAGCAGTTCAACAATGCGCTTATGGCTCTTGCCGGTGCAGAGAGAATTTTTGAAATCATCGACCAGCAGCCTGAAATTGACGAGGGTTATGTTGTGCTTGTCAATGCAGAGTTGGATGAGAAAGGTGAAATAAAAGAAACTGAGAAGCACACAGGCATCTGGGCTTGGAAACATACTCACGGTGACGGTAGTGTTACTTATACTCGTCTTGCAGGTGACATTGTTTTCGAGGATGTTACATTCAGTTACGACGGCAAGAAAACCGTCCTTAATGATGTTTCGCTCTATGCAAAACCTGGACAGAAAATCGCATTTGTTGGTTCAACTGGTGCAGGTAAAACAACAATTACAAATCTTATCAATCGCTTTTATGAAATTGATGAGGGTAAAATCCGTTATGACGGCATAAATATCAAGAAAATTAAAAAGGACGATTTACGTCGTTCACTGGGCATCGTTTTGCAGGATACCCATTTGTTTACAGGCACAATCGAGGACAATATCCGTTACGGAAACCTTGATGCTACTCACGAACAGATTGTTGAGGCTGCAAAAATTGCCAATGCTCATTCGTTTATTTCAAATCTTCCTGAGGGCTACAATACAATGCTTACGGGTGATGGAGCAAACCTTTCACAAGGACAGCGACAACTTATTTCTATTGCTCGTGCAGCTGTTGCAGACCCACCTGTGCTGATTCTTGACGAGGCCACAAGCTCAATCGATACAAGAACAGAAAAACATATCGAGCAGGGTATGGATGCTCTTATGGAAGGCAGAACAGTTTTTGTTATTGCTCACCGTCTTTCAACTGTTCGTAATGCCAAGGCAATTATGGTGCTTGAAAACGGAAGAATCATTGAACGTGGTGACCACGACGATTTGATAGAACAAAGAGGCAAGTATTATCAGTTATATACTGGTAATTTCCAAGAAAATTGATTCTTTTTCCGCAATACTGCGTGTCTGTCGGCTCGCAGTATACCTGATACGGCTTCGCCTTTGACACATTGTCTTGCGAAAAAATAATTCAATTATAATTTTGGTGTCTTTTTCCGCAACACTGCGTGTCTGTCGGCTCGCAGTATACCTGATACGGCTTCGCCTTTGACACATTGTCTTGCGAAAAAATAATTCAATTATAATTTTGGTGTCTTTTTCCGCAATACTGCAACATATACTAATTTAAGGCAGAGAGAAATCTCTGCCTTTTTGTTTTCTCAACATTTCTGTTGCAAAATGTTTCTTTAGTGAGATTTTTGGATTATTTTGTAACAAACTGCACAAATGCGTGTAATGAAATTTGTTACCAATTTGACTATTTTGTGCAAAAAACACTTGAAATCGCAATTTTGTAGTGATAAAATGTATCTGTATAAGTAGAATTATGCTTTGTTGAAAAAATGCGAGGTGATGAAATGGCAGAAGTAGAAAACAATTATGAGGCGCAAGTCCCCGTGTATCTTTTCCATCAAGGAAATAATGCGCGTGCTTATGAATATATGGGTGCTCATCGTGTAGATGATGAAACAGTTGTTTTCAGAACTTGGGCCCCTAATGCTGTAAGCGTCAGCGTTACCGGTGACTTTAACGGTTGGAATGACGAGGCAGATAAAGCAGAGCGAATCACAGCAGGTGGTATCTGGGAAGTTTATGTTAAAAATGTAAAAGTGTATGACTCATATAAATTCTGCATCACAACAAAAGACGGCAGAAAGCTTATGAAATGTGACCCTTACGGTTATCATATGCAGACTCGTCCCGATAATGCCACAAAATATTATGAATTAGGTTCATATAAATGGAACGACCAGAAATGGGAAAAATTAAAGCGTGAAAAGGCACAGTATGACAGACCTGTCAATATCTACGAGGTGCATTTCGGCTCATGGAAACAGTATGAGGACGGAAATTTCTATTCCTACCGTAAAATGGCAGAGGAATTGATTCCTTACGTTAAGGAAATGGGGTACACTCATATTGAGTTTATGCCACTTACTGAATTTCCATTTGATGGCTCCTGGGGTTATCAGGTAACAGGTTATTTTGCAGCAACATCACGATATGGCACACCTGATGATTTGATGTATCTTATTGATATGTGCCATAAGAATAATATCGGTGTTATTCTTGACTGGGTACCAGCTCATTTCCCGAAGGATGCTCACGGACTTTACGAGTTTGATGGCACTCCTTGTTATGAGTATGCTGATATAAGAAAAGGTGAACACATTGAATGGGGAACAAAGGTATTTGATTTCGGCAGAAACGAAGTTCAGTCCTTCCTTATTTCAAGTGCTATGTTCTGGCTTGATAAATTCCACATTGACGGACTTCGTGTGGATGCAGTTGCTTCAATGCTCTATCTCAATTATGGTCGTGACGATGGTCATTGGATAGCCAACAAAGACGGTGGCGTTGAAAACCTTGAAACTGTTGCATTCTTAAACAAACTCAGTATGAATGTTTTCCGTGACTATCACGGCAGTTTACTTATAGCAGAAGAAAGTACGGCATGGCCAATGGTTACAAAGCCTGTTTATATGGGTGGTCTTGGCTTCAACTACAAATGGAATATGGGTTGGATGAACGACATTCTCCGTTATTTCTCTATGGACCCTCTTTACAGAAAAGGTAACCACGGATGTATTACTTTCTCATTCTTCTATGCATTTTCCGAGAACTTTATTCTACCAATCTCCCACGACGAGGTTGTTCATGGTAAATGTTCTCTTATTAACAAAATGCCTGGAACTTATGAAGAAAAATTTGCAGGTGTTCGTGCCTTTATGGGTTACATGATGGCTCATCCCGGAAAAAAACTTATGTTTATGGGTAGTGAGTTCGGTCAGTTTATCGAGTGGAATTACAAGCAGGAGCTTGACTGGTTGCTCTTGCAGTATGATGCACACAGACAGTTGCAGAAATACTTTAAAGATTTGAACCACTTCTACAAGGACAATGCTCCACTCTGGCAGGTTGACCATTCCTGGGAAGGTTTCTCGTGGATTTCAGCGGATGATAATGACAATTCAGTAATTGCATTCCGCAGAATTGACCAAAAAGGCAAGGAAATTATTGCAGTTTGCAACTTTACTCCTGTTGAGCGTAATAATTACAGAATCGGTGTTCCTGCAAAGGGAAATTACAAAGTAGTGTTTAATTCCGATGACGAATGTTACGGTGGCTCAGGTAAAGGACAGAAAGAAAAAATCAGGTGGGAAAAGACTCCAATGCACGGATTCGAGCAGAGTATCGCCCTTGATTTACCACCAATGTCAACAATTTATCTTCAAAAAACAAGATAATAAAATATACTATCATCCATTTAAGGAGGAAAAAATATGGCAAGAAAACAAGAATGTATTGCAATGCTTCTTGCAGGCGGACAGGGAAGCCGTCTTGGAATTCTCACAAAGAACATTGCTAAACCAGCTGTTCCTTACGGCGGTAAATACAGAATTATCGACTTCCCACTTTCCAACTGTGTGAACTCCGGTATTTCAACCGTTGGTGTTTTAACACAGTATCAGCCTCTTGAACTTAACGACTACATAGGCAACGGTCAGGCTTGGGACTTGGACCGTGCTAACGGTGGTGTTCATATTCTCTCACCTTATCAGCAGATTAAAGGTACAGAATGGTACAAAGGCACTGCAAACGCTATTTATCAGAACATCAATTTCATTGACCGTTATGACCCTGAATATGTTGTTATTCTTTCAGGTGACCATATCTACAAGATGGACTATAACAAGATGTTAGAGTATCACAAGGAAAAGGGTGCTGCTTGTACAATCGCAATGCTTGAAGTAAGTTGGGAAGAGGCAAGTCGTTTCGGTCTTATGATTTTAAATGACGATAACTCAATCAGCGAATTTGAAGAAAAGCCAAAAAATCCAAGAAGTAACAAGGCTTCAATGGGTGTTTATGTGTTCACTTGGAGCAAACTCCGTCAGTATCTTATTGATGACGAAAATGACCCTAATTCAAGTAATGACTTTGGTAAAAATGTTATTCCAAAGATGCATGCCGATGGGGAAAAGATGTTTGCATATCTCTTTGACGGTTATTGGAAAGATGTTGGTACAATCGACAGCCTTTGGGAGGCAAACCTTGACCTTCTGAACCCAAAAGTTGACCTTGACTTGTCCGACACAAGCTGGAGAATTTATGCAAAAACTCCTGCTTCACCACCTCATTACATATCAGCAAATGCAAAAGTTCAGAACTCAATGGTTTCAGAGGGTTCAAGAGTTTATGGTGATGTTGATTACTCAATTCTCTTTAACGATGTTACCGTTGAAGAGGGTGCAGAGGTTAAATATTCAATCGTAATGCCAGGTACAGTTATTAAAAAAGGTGCAGTTGTTCAGTATGCAATGATTGCTGAAAATGCAGTTATTGAACCGGGTGCAGTTGTTGGCTTAAGCCCTGAAGACTGTACAAACCGTGATGACTGGGGAGTTGCGGTTGTTGGTGCAGGTGTTACTGTTCACGAAGGCGCTGCTGTTGCTCCGAAGGCAATGGTTGACGAAGATGTAGTAAAGGGGGCTAACTAAAATGACAGGTAAGAATATTGTTGGTATTGTTTTCTCAAATGCTTATGACGAATGTGTAAGCGAACTTACAGGTATCCGTACAATGGGTTCAGTTCCATTTGCTTGTCGTTACCGCCTTATTGACTTTGCTCTTTCAAATATGGTAAACAGTGGTATCGAAAAAGTTGGTGTTCTCACAAAGAGTAACTATCAGTCACTTATGGACCATGTTGGTACAGGTAAACCTTGGGATTTATCCCGTAAAAATGACGGTCTTTTCATTCTTCCTCCTTTCTCAACAAATGAAACAGGTGGAAACCGTGATAAACTTGCATCTTTAAAAGGTAGCATGGGATTTATCAGCCGTTCAGATGAAGAATATGTTCTTCTCACAGACTGTAACACAGTTATAAACCTTGATATTGAGGCACTTATGGATTACCATACAGAGAAAAATGCCGATATGACAATTGTTTATAAAAACGGAAAAATGCCAAATCTTACAGACGTTATGGTTCTTGATTTGGATGCTGACAACAAGGCAGAAAAGGTTTCAATTTCTCCTGTAACTGACGAAAATGTTAATTTCTCACTCAATGTAATCCTTATGAAAAAGGCTCTTCTTGAAAGACTTATTAACGACGCAATCAGCCTTAACTACAGAGATTTTGAGTCCGATATAATTCAGAGAAATATTGATAAACTCAATGTTTACGGTTACGAAGCAAAGGGATATTCAGCTATTGTTGAATCTTTGGAAAGTTATTTCAGAATCAATATGGAACTGCTTAATCCTGAAAACTGTGACGACCTTTTCAATGCAGACAGACCAATTTATACAAAAGTACGTGACGATATGCCAGCAATTTATGGCGTTGGTTCAGATGTTAAAAACTCTCTCGTTGCTGATGGATGTATTATTGACGGTACTGTTGAAAACTCAATCCTTTTCCGTGGTGTCAGAGTTGAAAAAGGTGCTGTTGTTAAAAATTCTATCGTAATGCAGGATGTTTTTGTGGCACAGAATGCTTCCCTTAACTGTGTTGTTGCCGACAAGAGCGTTGTTATTACACCAAACAAAACTCTCTCAGGTGCAGAAAATTATCCTGTTTATATAGGAAAAGAAATAGTAATATAAATGCAGTCTTTTTGCGAATTCTCACCCTTGACTTACACTCGTAAGCCTGCGGTCTCAAAAGCAAAAATCCAAGCATTTATAATGAACCAAAGTAGCGTGTCATTCTGAGCATAGCGAAGAATCTCTCCAAAAGAAAACCGAAAAACAACAGAGATTCTTCGTCGTTACACTCCTCAGAATGACTATTGAAAGGAAAAATATATGAAAGTTTTATATGTTTCAAGTGAGGCACTTCCCTTTAAAGCCAGTGGTGGTTTAGGTGATGTTGCAGGTAGCCTTCCTCAGGCACTTCGCAAAAGACTCATCGGTGCAAGGGTTGTAATGCCTTTATATGACACAATCAGTCAGGAACTTAAGGACACAATGAAATTTGTGACAAGCATTTCTGTTCCTGTTGCATGGAGAAGACAGTATTGTGGTGTTTTTGAAGCAAAAGCAGGTGGAGTAATCTACTATCTTCTCGACAATCAGTATTATTTTAAGCGCGATAATCTTTACGGATACTACGACGATGCAGAGCGTTTTGCATTCTTTGCACGTGCAGTTCTTGAAATTATCCCACATATTGATTTTAAGCCTGACATTATCCATTGTAACGACTGGCAGTCAGCATTGACTCCTGTTTATTACAATACACTTTATGCAAATCGTCCTGGCTTTGAAAACATCAAGACAGTTTTCACAATTCACAACATTCAGTATCAAGGAACTTACGGAATGAATCTTTTGGGTGATGTTGTTGGACTTCCTGAAAGTGCTGCATCACTTCTTGAATATGATGGTGACTGTAACTTTATGAAGGGTGCTATTGAATGTGCTGACAGAGTAACAACAGTTTCCCCATCTTATGCTAACGAAATTCTTGACCCTTGGTATTCACATGGGCTTGACCCAATCCTTAATCAGCGTTCATGGAAGCTTTCTGGTATCTTAAATGGTATCGACACAATTCTCTATAACCCTGAAACCGATAAGGATATTGAGGTTAATTACACAGCCGAAGATTTTGCAGAGAAGAAAAAGATTAACAAGGCAAGATTACAGGAATATTTTGAGCTTCCAGTTCGTGAAGATGTACCAATGGTTGGTATGGTTACTCGTCTTGTTGGTCATAAAGGACTTGACCTTGTTAAAGCAGTTCTCGATGAACTTCTTGCAACAACTGATGTTCAGTTTGTAGTGCTCGGTTCAGGTGAATGGCAATATGAGAGCTTCTTTAAAGAGATGGCAGACAAGTATCCTGACAAAATGGGACTTAAACTTGGCTTTATTCCATCACTTTCAAAGAAAATTTATGCTGGTTGTGACCTTTTCTTAATGCCATCAAAGAGCGAGCCTTGTGGACTCTCACAGATGATTTCACTCCGTTACGGTACAATTCCGATTGTCCGTGAAACAGGTGGACTTCGTGACAGCATCAAGGATTCAGGCGATGGTGAGGGTAACGGATTTACTTTCTCAACCTACAATGCTCACGATATGCTTTATACAATTAAGCGTGGTATCGAGGGTTATTCAAATACAGAGGGTTGGAACATTCTTGTTAAGCGTGCTATGGAATGTGATAATAGCTGGGGCAAATCAGCAAACGAATATATCCGTCTTTACAAATCAATTCTTAAATAAAACCATAAAAATTGGGATGCTGACAACAGCGTCCCTTTTTTGTTTATGGTGACATAACCATCCCTCTTTTTACACCCGAGGGGTAAAGAAATTTTACCTGAGTAGTAAAAAAACTTTACCTGAGTGGTAAAAAATTTTTACCCAATAGTATAATAATAAAAATAAAGAATAAAAATTAATACTTATAAACTTGAGTAAAAAATTTTTACTCGAAAAGGAAATGGATACGAAAAGAGTGCAAAAAGCAAAGCGAAAAATGTCGAAACTGCTTTGCCTTCCTGACAATTTCAAACCTGAAATAGTTAAACGGTTAACTAATTTACAAATTACCATTCGAATTATAGTCAAAAAATGTCTAAAAAGGCTTAAAATGTAAACATTTTGTTAACAATTTGGCATTTTTCTTAAAACGTCCCGCATTTCCTGGGACGTTTTTGCTTGTTGGGACTATATATGGGAGGTAATTTTTATTATGAATGAAAAAATATCGGATTATTACGCTTTTTTACCAATGCTTTTAGCTTGTGATGACAAGTACCAAAAAATCTCGGCAAGGGGATGCTATCTCTACTCGCTGATGTTAAGCAGAATGAATCTTTCCGAAAAAAATAAACACCTCTTCTCGGATGAAAAGGGTGTTTTTATCTATTTTTCTCTGGAAGAGATGTGTAAGTATTTAAATTGCAGTAAACCAACAGCTATTGCCACTGTGCAGGAGCTTGTTTCTGCAGAGCTTCTAACAAAGGGCGAGATTGCTCGTGGGAAAAGTCCAAAATATTATGTCAAGCAACTTAAAACTATTCCTGAAACCAAAAAAGAAGAGCAAAATCCTCAGCAAAACCAGTTTTTCACACCGATGAAGAGTTATGAGGATGTTGACTGGGGTTCAATGAAAAGAAAAAGGCACCGAGAAAATTTTGCAGAAAAGACAAACAAACGAAGAAGAAACACGTCAACCTTTTAATAAATAATAAAGGCGGAGTCTTAACCCCGCCCTACTATGCAACAATATTATTTTGCTTTAATTTTAATTATCTTGTTGTATCCCATTCCACGGATTGTAACAGGGATGCCAACATTTTTCAGGTAAGCACCTGTTTTTTCATAATCTCTGTTGTTAAGGTTAAAGGTGTAAACCTTGTTTTCGTCAAGACCCTCAAAGAGAAGTGGGATTTCTTTCTTCATGAAACTTGTTGTAAGGGATGCGAGGAATGCAACAGCTTCTTTTTTATCCTCACTTACATAAAGGTTAAAGAGAATTTCGTCTTTTTGTGCATCGAGAATTCTGTAAAGGTCACCGAATTGCACAAGATGACGGATTTCTTTGTAAAGAGCAACATTCTTTTTACCAACCTCAAGGTCTTCACGGCTGTACTTTGTGAGATTTCCACCGACACCCAAAGAACCCTGCATTGCAACATTAAAACGGAAATCAAGGCTCATTGGTGAGTTGTACCAGTTAATGTCCGTAACCCATGCACGCATAACTTTTGTTGGACGAAGATATGTGAACCATTTCTGCATTGTCATTCTGTCAACGGAGTCGGTGTTGTCACTTGTCCATACCTGGTCAAAGTGGAGCAATGCACCGTAGTCACTACGTCCACCACCTGATGAACAACTTTCAATAGCAACGTCAGGATGCTTTTCTTTAAGACGGTCAACGATATTGTAAACAGCTTGAGTATGACGAAGCCATAATTCTTGCGGACAGTCGAGGTTTTCAGCACCTGTTTCGGAAAGAGGTCTGTTCATATCCCATTTGATGTATTTAATGTTGTGATTTGTCAGCATTTCGTCCATACAGTTAAAGATATATTCCTGAACATCTTTTCTTGTCATATTAAGAACTAATTGATGACGTAGAGTGTGTGCTTCCCTTGTGTTGTAGTGATATGCCCAGTCGGGGTGTTTACGGTATAAGTCGGAGTCAGGGTTAACCATTTCAGGCTCAAACCAAAGACCGAAATCCATTCCAAGTTTGTTGACATTTTTAATGAGTTCATCAATGCCTTTAGGGAATTTCTTTTTGTTCACGAACCAGTCACCAAGACCTGCTCGGTCGTGATTTCTTTCACCAAACCAACCGTCGTCCATAACAAAAAGTTCAACGCCCATTTTTGCTGCAAGCTTTGCAAGTGCTGTCTGATGCTTACAGTTAACATTAAATTCGGTTGCTTCCCATGAATTGTAAAGGACGGGAAGAACCTTATCATTGAACTGTTTTGGTAACACGTGGTTTATTGCAAAACGATTCATCTGTCGGCTCATTTCACCAAAACCTGCCTGTGAATAGCCACAGAAAACCATAGGTGTTACAAAAGTTTCATTGGATTTTAAAATGTGTTTAAAGTCAAAATCGTTAAGTCCAATGCTTACTCTTGTTGTGTAGAAAAGGTCACGGGTGCAAAGAACTTTAAAATTGCCACTGTATGCAAGTGTTCCGAAATACACATCACCCTGCTTTTCGTCAGCGTTCTGATATGCGATGAAATATGGGGACTGATTGTGACCTGTTGTGCCACGTTTACTGTCAAAAACGAGAGCGCCACCCTCAAGGGTTGACTCGGTTTCAACATATTCGCCACCCCAACTGCCGTTTGTGTTCTTGATTGTGTAAGGCTTAACGGATGGAAGTGTCAATTCAGCAGAAAATGCACGGTCAAGAGTTATGTTTTCGTTGCCTGTGTTTTTAATTTCTGCCCAACGAGAAATAATGTCGTCATTGTCCTGAATTCTGTATTTTAATGCGATTTCAAGTGGGTAGAATTTGTCTTTTAATGTGACAGTAAGAGTGTTATTTTCTGCCTTTGCATCCACAAATAGGAGGTCGATTTCACGACAGTTATCAGGGAATTGCACCTTTAAATCGCTTTCACGGTACATTGTGCCACCGAAAACTGTGAATTCCTGCTTTGCCATATCAAGACGAGTGTGATTTGAGTTTTCGTCCCAGATATCCTTTGCTTCATAGTCATTTATATTACATTTTTTACCCCAGTGGATGTGTCGGTTATAGCCGTATTTGTCAACACCTAACACATAGTGGGTGTTTTTTGTTTCAAGAACAAAAATGTTGTTTCCGAGAATATGTATTGCCATTTTCTTTCCCCCAATTTTCAGGTTTTCCCATTGGGTTAAGTATAGCAAGAAAATAAGGGAAAAGCAATATAATAAAGCTGAAATTGATGTGTAAATTATAATTTGTCGGGGAGATGTGGCTCCGCCACAATGAAGTAAATCCGTTGGATTTATGAAGTATCCTGACAGATATAAAGTAGCTATGCTATGAAGTATGCCTTACGGCATATGAAAGGATTTACTTTACTTCATATTTATCAACGATAAATACTTCATAATCGTAGATTACTTCATATTGCGTAGCAATACTTCATTATTCATCCCGATAACCTCCAATTTATAAAATTATGCAAAGTAGTCCGTTGCAACCCTCGTTTATGACTCTTTCCAATGTTTCCTGGAATTTCATTCTCGCATCTGTCGGCATATGGTAGAGTTTGTTGCGAAGTCCTTCGTTGACAAGCTCATTAAGGGATTTGCCGAAAATGTTGGAATCCCAGATTTTTCTCGGGTCATCCTGGAATCCGTCAAGAAGATATTTCACAAGCTCTTCTGATTGACTTTCACTGCCTACGATAGGGGCAACTTCTGTTTTTATATCAGCTTTCATCATATGGATTGACGGTGCTGATGCGCAGAGCCTTACACCGTATTTTCCACCTTGTTTCACGATTTCAGGTTCTTCGAGGGTCAGCTCATCAATGGTTGGCATAACAATTCCGTAACCCGTTGTCTGTACCTCTTCAAGTGCTGATTTTATTCTCTGATATTCTTTCTTGATTTCTGCCAGTTCCTTTATGCAGGACAGTAATCCCTGCTCATTTTCTACCCTGACACCTGTTGTTTCTTCAAGGATTTTATAGAAAAGTCCCTCGTTCATCTGTACGGTAATCCAAGCACTACCAACGCCTAAATCCATATTGCTGATTCGTGCTTCCGTGATGTGTTCACAACCCATAAGAGTATCCGTCATCTGACTTATATCACGGACGAAACACACCTCGTCAATGGATTTTAACACATATTTGTAGGTTTCAGTTTTTAACGGATGATTTTCAGGAAGGGTTACAAGCCAGAGAGGTAAATCAACGCCGATTTCTTTAACAGGGAATTCAAAAAGAATCTGCGTGATGATTTCCTTGATTTCCTGCTCGTTGAGTTCAAGACAGTTAACAGCCAAGTCGGATCGTAGCCATGTCGTTCTGTGAGCCAAGGAGTTGAACAACT
>JAZNJX010000008.1:0-55717 GCA_045578245.1 Candidatus Fimenecus sp.
TTAATTCTACAATTTCTCTTTCATATTCCTGTATGTGTCTATAACTTCTTGGCATAAAAATTCCCCTTATGGTAGTTTTCTTAAATTCTACCATAAGGGGCTTCTTTTTTCTATTGTCCGTTTTTACTGGACTTGTTCAGTTAACCTACTGCTTTTACTTTTTATATATGGTCCTTATATCTTTCTGCTGTGATTATTCCGTCTTCAACATTTAACTTGCATATTCTTGCGTTTCTTGCGTCAAAAGCATTTGCGTTTAATCCATCATCATAGTCACGAGCATGGTAAATTGCATACCATTGACCGTCTTCCTTAATCATTGAGTGATGACCTGTACCTTCTTCAAACTCATTTGCTTTAAGTACAGGATGATATGTGTTATCATCAGGATATTTTTCAAATTTGATTTTTGTTAGGTCTGTTTCATCAGTTTTTGCTCTTGCATAGCCGACATAATATGTAGGTTGTTCAAAGCAGTTGCCGGAATACATAAGATATTGCCAGTCACCCTCTTTGAAGTAGAAAGCCCCTTCAATTGTATGCCAGTGCTGTCCTTTTTTGTATCTGTTACGGCAATAAATATCTTCGTCGAGAGTTGGCTCAACAACTAAAACAGGATTTCCTGCAGGTGTGAATGGGTCAAGCATCTTGTCAACATAAATGCAAGTTCCGATTCTTTCTCCCTCAAAACGATTCGCAGAATAGAAAAGGAAAAGTCCTGCGTCATTCTGTACAATATGTGAGTCAATTGAGAATGGATGAAGAATCTGTTTTGTACCTGTGAATGGTCCAAGTGGGTTATCAGCAACTGACACGTGCATAGCGCCTCTGTGACCACCCTTGTCAGGAGTGTCGTTGTAAATTTCAATTGAATTGTACATATAGAATTTATTATCTAATTCAATAACACTTGGTGCCCAGAATGAGTCGTGACCAGGCATTGTCATTACTGCACCATGATATTCCCAACCATCAAAAAGATTGTCTGAATGATATGCGTAAACAGCATCATGACCTGTAACATAGATATAATATCTTCCATTTGATTTAAGAATAAATGGGTCAGCCTGACCAACATAATGTGTTTTATCAACCTTTAACAAATGCATAAAGCTTTCCTCCAAAAGTATAACTTTTACTCTTGAATTATATAGTGTTTTTCTTATCTTTTCAATATTAAATACTGAAAAAGTTCCCATTCATTCCACCATTTGGAGTATTAACAGCACTATAAACCTTTGTTATACTGTGTATGCATATATGCAGAAAGACGAGGTGACTATGAATAAATTCATATCAATACTTTTAACTCTTATAATTATTTTATCACTACAGATATTACCGGTTAAAACTTATGCAGCGACAATGACATCACAAGCAGGTATTGTTGCTCTTTCAAGTGGTAGACTTAATGTTCGTAATTCGGCATCAAAAAATGGTGATATTCTCACAAGCCTTGCAAATGGTACATATATCACATTGATTTCAAAATCAGGTGATTGGTATTATGTTGAATATGCTGATGAAAAGCATGGTTACTGTCACAAGGACTACATTAAACTTGATTCGGGAAAAACAGCAAAGGTCAATACTCAGTCAACTTCACTAAATGTTCGTAGTGGTGCAGGTATAGGGTATTATGTAAAGGATTCTGTAAAAAAAGGCGAGACGGTTATAGTACTATCATCTTCAAACGGATGGAGTAGAATTCTTTATGATGGAACAAAAATAGGTTATGTGAGCAATCAGTATCTTACAATAAGTTCAAACCAGAACTATTCAAAGATTTCTTTATCTGTTCCAAGTTTTAAACAGACAGATTCAAGATGGGCAAATGTTGTCATAGGCAATTCAGGTAAAACAATCGGTAAAATTGGTTGTGCCACAACAGCTATAGCTATGATGGAATCATATAGAACCGGAACTACAATATATCCCGATGCAATGTCAAAAAAATTGAGGTATTCATCAAATGGTAATGTCTATTGGCCGAGTAATTATGTTGCTGTGACAAATACTTCAGGTTATCTTCAAAAAATATATGACAAAATTCAGAATGGTAAGCCAGTTTTATTTGGTGCGAAAAAGTCGAATGGTTCACAGCATTGGGTTGTAATTACAGGCTATAACGGTGGAGATACACTTTCTGCTTCAGGGTTTTTAATTAATGACCCGGGCACAAAATATCGAACAAACCTTCAGCATTTGCTTAATGAATATCCAGCTGTTTATAAGTATTTTTACTATTAAATTAATGTCGTGTCAGGACATCCTGATACGGCATTTTTCTTTATTTTTCAACATATTAATAATATATGTTGATTTTGAAAATAATAAAAATCAACAATATTTTTCTTTGTGTCCTATATCATGTTTTCCTATTGAAAAAGAGAAAAAAGTGTGATAAGTTTAACAAATAAATTAACTCGGTGTTCAGTATTGAGTTTTTTGTTTATTTTCCTGAGGTGGCGTAATTGAAAAAACTAATTTCTTTAATTCTTACTACAATAATGTTATTAAGCTCTGTTTCTATCGGGCTTGTTTCCTATGCGTATAATGACAATTATAAACTATATAGTTTTGCAAAGGATTTAGCAGACCTTATCCGTGAATATAACGTGGTTAATATAAGTGATGAGGAGGCATTTAAGGAAATCATTGATAATGGTAGTAAAGTGTTCAGCGCTACAAATTATACAGATAGAACAGATTTTTATCAGAATTTGTTTGAAACAAGAAGACTTATTGTAAAATCCAGTGAGAGAATTGACTATCGTGGTGCGGTTGATTGTGTAAGCGGATACAATGACTTGTATGTTTTACAGTATGATAGTGCTGTTGAAGCCGAAGAAGCATATGAGTATTATCTCACATTACCGTGTGTTGAATATGTAGAGGCAGACAGAATTGTAAATACTCAGGATGATGTAGAGAATCCAAATATCTTTATTCCTGAAATTATCGACCCTGAGGTTTCTGCATCTGAAATTCTTGATTGGTTAAGTAATAAAATTGGTTTTAACGATATCAAGGATACACTTGCAGATAGAATAGCTGATGACTATGTTGAAGTTGCTATTATTGATAGTGGTGCTGATATGGACCACGATTTACTTAAAGACAGAGTAATAGAAACTGGTATTAATTTCAGTGGTTCAGGCAATCGTAACAGCTGCGAGGATGATTATGGGCATGGTACTCATGTTGCAGGTATAGTTGTATCAAATACACTTGAGAATGTAATAATTAAACCATATAAAGTTCTTAATGAAGAAGGTAAGGGTTCGTTGAGTGCAATTGCGACTGCGATTGATTTAGCAGTGGCAGAAGGTGCTAATGTTATTAATTTAAGTCTTACTGCAAAAGGCGAGAGTGTAAGACTGACAGAAGCTGTTGACAATGCTGTTGCTCAGAATGTAAATGTAGTAGTTGCAGCAGGAAATAATAAAGCAGACCTTGACCGTGTTTATTACACTCCTGCATGTGTTGAATCGGCTATAACAGTCAGTGCAACTGATGATTTAGACAAACTAGCTAGATTTTCAAATTATGACGGACCTATCGATATTGCTGCGCCAGGAACTGATATTAAGAGTAGCTATCTTAATAATGCTTATGCAATACTTAGTGGCACATCTATGGCTGCTCCTCAGGTAACAGCAGGTCTTGCTATTGTTAGAAGTGTTTATCCTGATTTATTAGCATCAGAAGTTGAATCGCGATTAGAAGATTATGCAATAAAGTTATTCGAAAATCCCGATGAAAATCATTTCGGTGCAGGCTTACTTTTTATTAAGTATTTGCTAGATGAAAAGCCCACTACATCCAGTCCGACCTTCAGTGTTGATAGTTGCTCTTTTTCAACAAATTTTGATTTGGAAATAACTTGTGCAGAAGAAGCTACGATTTATTATGGTCTTGGGAGAATTGGTGACGAAGATGTAACTGATTGGATTAAATTTGGTGAATATACAGAGCCTATTAAGATTTCAGTTGACACCAGAATAGCAGCGTTTGCTGTTGGAAAGGGAAAAAATCCAAGTGAAATTATTACTGCTTCTTACGATAGAGCAGTTGATAAAGAAGAAGATAACTACGAAATCAATACATTAGGTTATATAACAGCCTATTATGGTAATGAAGTTGACCTGATAGTGCCTGATTCTATAGGTGGAAAAAAGGTCAAAGGAATTGCATCGTCTGCCTTTGAAGATGATTTTAGAATTAAAACAGTTGTCTTACCTGATTCTGCTACAAAGATTAACAGTAAAGCATTTAAAGGATGTTCTGCACTTGAGTTTGTTTGTGGAAATGGTATTACAGAAATTGGTACAAGTGCCTTTGAGTTAAGTTCAATATCATCATTTAGTTTTCCTGAACTTTCAATTGTTGGTAAAAAAGCTTTTTCGGACTGTTCAAAGTTGTCCACAATGGTTATGCCAAAGGTTGAAACAATAGGTAGTTATGCGTTTGAAAAGACTCCTGAATTATCAGAGGTTGCAAATGATAATTTGTTAGAAATAGGTGCATCTGCTTTTTCTGAATCTGGGGTGAAGTCAGTAAGTTTTCCTAATGTGACACTTGTTGATATGAATGCTTTTGCATCATGTGAAAACCTTGTTTCCGCATCAATGCCTAAACTTACTGAACTCAGTATTGGTGTGTTTAAAAATTGTACTGCATTAAAATTTGTTGATATGGATATGCTGACAAAGATTGGCTCAAATTCATTCAGAAATACTGGTTTAGAGACTTATTTCGGCAGATTTGTTGAATCAATAGGTAACTATGCCTTTGCAGAATGTCCATTCCTTGCACAAACTATTTTACCATTAACTACCTCAACAGGAACAAACACCTTTGCAAATTGTACAGAATTGCAGGTGGTTATGCTTCCATCATTACTTGAACTCAATAACAACAGTTTTTATAATTGTCCAAAACTTAAAATGCTTTATTTGCCTGCAGTTAAATCTGTTGGTACAACAGCTTTTAAGGATAGTTCAATAGAGTATATAAGATTTAACTGTGTTGAAGTTATTGGAAGTCTACCTGAAACATTAAAAGGTATCGTTTTACCAAGTTCAACAACATCAATAACTGCAAAAGTACCTACAACAGATTTTATCGTTTATAGTTACGAGAACACTTATGCTCATCAGTTTGCAATTGATAATAATAAGGAATTCCATACAGTTCCTGCTCTTCTTTATGAAACAATCGAACAGTTTAATTCTGACGATACATATATAGTTGTCTATGTTATGGGATTTGATTGTAGTTACCAATGGTATAAAAATGATGAAATATCTAATGTTGGTGGAACACAGATTGAAGGTGCAAATTATTTTTACTATGAGCCAGCTGTTGAGGACAAAGCAACATCATACTATTGTGTAATAACAAGTACTGACGGAACAAATACGAACTCAATTACTACAAATCCGATAATTAATGCACCTGAATTAAGACCAGCGGACTTGACAGAGTATAATAAGGTGTTAGAAAAGGTTGAAGCTATTGATAGAGATTCGGTAGATGAAGAACTTCTTAAAGAAATTGACGATTTATTAAGAATTGAAGTTTCAAATCTTAATTATGATAGTCAGAATATAATTGATTCCATCGTGGAAGAGATTGAGATTATCTTAGAAGAATTAGAAAACGGTTTCTTGCTTGGTGATGTAAACCACGACCATAAAATAAGTGCATATGATGCACGTTTGGTTTTGTGTTATGCATCGGGTAACATAGAAATGTCAAATCGTCAGCGAAAAGTTTCTGACATAAATGGTGATGGGCAGGTAACTGCTGTGGATGCTCGTTTAGTTTTAATAAAAGTCATCGAATTACAAGAAATGAAGCCTTGAGTTTTACTCAAGGCTTTTTGCTATAATTGTGCTGTTATTTTTTGTATGTTTTCGTCGGAGTATTCGATTTCAGATGAGTACATCCGTGTATATTCTATAATATCATCAAAACTCAATTCACCATATTTAAAGATGTGGTATTTCAGTATTTCTGAGATGAAAAACACACTGAAAACTGAAAACTTAATTGTATCGGCATTGTTGTCATTAAAATGACGATATATAAAATATATGAGTAATTTTTCGAGAACCATTATATATTCTTCAGGAATATCTATGTGACTAAAAAACACAGTTTTCATATCACATAAAAGATTTGTCCAACTATCATCAAGTCTTTCAAGTGAAAGATAAAAATCAATCCAATCAATAAAATCTTTTTCAGAAAACTCAATACTGTTTTCTTTCAATAAACGAGATATTCTTTTTTTAAAAGTGTATTTATCGTTTTGAAGATTGTCCAATATAGTTAGTTTAAATTCAAGAAAATCACTTACACTTTCATTATCAGAATCTTCATCAGTCACAATAATCTCAAATTTTTCCTCTTGACCAAGAATGATTCTTCCAGCTTCTTCACAGCAAAGACCTAATCCGATTTCAACTTCATTATCATAATAGTTTCTGAAACGGGGATGGTCACTGCAAACTTGACAAAGTGCATTTTCGCCTAAGTTCAGTATAATATCACAAAGATTATCTTTATTTAAAAATGCACAACGACCTTTGCCATCAAGGTTAAAGCAAGCATAATCGTTTGTTACAGTAATGTTCTTCTTAAGCCTTTTGCCAAAAGTCCCACCAATTTCTTGATAATATTCAAATGTATCTTCATCGATGTCAATTTCCCAACCAATACAGCAGTTGTGATGACACTTTTCAGCAATACATTTGAATTGGTTATAGTAATTTGGAACAACAACTTTCATACCATTTCTCCATATCATTGTTAATAACATTATATATTATATCGCTTATCTTTTCAATGACGAATACTAATGTTTTCAGTCTTGATAAAGGAATGGTATTATGTTAGAATACAGAAAAAACTTTTTGAGGTGCAATATGACATTATTGCTTGTAATTATTTACATAGTTTTTGTTTCTTTAGGGTTACCTGACTCATTGTTTGGAGCTTCTTGGCCTGTAATACATCTTGATTTTGGGATAAATGAAAGTTTTGCATCCATTTATGGCATAATAACAGGGGCTTGTACAGGTGGCGTAAGCTTTATTTCAGGTAAACTTATAAGGAAATTCGGCACAGGTAAGGTTACACTTTTTTCTACAATGCTTACAGTTGCAGGTCTCTTCATAATGAGTTTTTCACCTAACATTGTTATAATGATGTTTGGTGCAGTTGTGTTGGGTTATGGTGCAGGTGTTATTGATACTGCTCTTAATAACTTTATTTCACTCCATTACAAAGCGCAGCATATGAATTGGCTTCACGCTTGTTGGGGTGTTGGTGTTACTATAAGTCCATTGATTCTGTCAACTCTTTTAACAGATGATACAGGCTCTTGGCGCAAAGGTTATCGTGTAGTTGCACTTTTACAGTTATCAATTGGGCTCATAATTGCATTGACTCTTAACAAATGGAAAATCATTAAGGAAGATTTTTCAGATGAAGAATCAACTCAACAGCAAAAAAGCCTTTTTGAAATTTTAAAAATCAAGGGTGTTGTACCAAGTATTCTTTCACAAGGTCTTTATTGTAGTATGGAATTTACAATTGGCACTTGGGGAGCATCATATCTTGTCAATGTGCATTTATTATCACCGGCCGAAGCAGCAAAATGGATTTCATTGTATTTTTGTGGAATAATGGTAGGCCGAATTATTTCAGGTTTTATTTCAATGAAAGCATCAGATAACACTATGATTCGTGGTGGTATTATTGTTTCTTGTTTGGGTATGATTTTATTATCATTACCATTAGGCGAAGTTGCTTTTTTTGGGTTGCTTCTCATTGGTATTGGTTTTGGTCCAATATTCCCAAGTGTTCTTCATAGTGTTCCTGACAGATTTGGAGAAGAATATTCAGCCGATATAACAGGCTTCCATATGGGTGGTGCTTATGGCATCGGTTTTGGTGTTCAGCTCGTATTTGGTTTTGTAGCTACTGCAACAACATTCAAAATTACAACATTTGTTTTATTGGCACTCGTTGTTGCGCTCTTTGTTGTGAATGAAGTAACAATTTCTATAGTTAGAAAAAATAATTTATAGTGAAGTACATATAATAATCAAAAAAGGACGTGATTATATGTGTACTTCTATTTCATTATTAACGAAGAACCACTATTTTGGCAGGAATCTTGATATGGAATTCTCCTACGGAGAAAAGGTGATTATAACACCTCGCAAGTATCCTTTAGAATTTCGTATGACAGATGAACTGAAAGAGCATTTTGCAATAATCGGAATTGGTATTGTGGTTGATGATTATCCTTTGTATTATGATGCAACAAATGAAAAAGGATTATCAATTGCAGGACTTAATTTTCCTGTAAGTGCAGTTTACTATGATTCGGCTGAAGATAAAAACAATATAGCTGCGTTTGAGTTGATACCCTGGATTTTAGGGCAGTGTGCATCAGTGGATGAAGCAAGGGATTTGCTTATGAATACCAATATTGTAAATATGGATTTTAATGAAAAATATAAGAATGCATCGTTACATTGGATGATAAGTGATAAGGATTACTCAATTACTTTGGAGTGTGTGCAGGAGGGTATGAAAATATATTACAACCCTGTTCATGTTTTGACTAATAATCCGGAATTCCCAATGCAGGTTTTTAATTTAAATAATTATATCAACATTACACGAGAAGAGCCTGAAACTAGATTTGCTGAGGGCTTTGATTTAAATAAATACAGTAGGGGGATGGGTGCATTAGGTTTGCCAGGTGACTCATCATCAATGTCACGATTTGTCAAAGTAGCATTTACAAGATTAAACACTGTTTGTGGTGAATCTGAAAGCGAAAGTATCAGTCAGTTTTTTCATATTCTTGATTCTGCTGCTCAGGTAAATGGATGCGTGAGAGTGGGCGATTCTTTTGAAAAAACTGTGTATTCTTCATGTTGTAATACTGATAAGGGAATATATTATTATAAAACTTATAATAACAATCAACTTTCAGCGGTTAATATGTATAATGAGAATCTTGACAAAACAGACCTGATAATCTATAATCTCTTCAACGAACAACAAATCAGTTTTCAAAATTAAATAAATACTGCCACCGGGTAGTGTGATGCTTGTCATCCACCGATACATCGTTAGGTCTTAGAAGATGTATCAGTGGATGTTTTTTTTGAGGTGTAAATGTGAAAAGAATCCAGAATTATTTTACAAAATTTGAAATAGGTCTGTGGATAACATCCGTACTTCTTATTTTGATTTCTTTTGCTGTATTTGGTGAGGACGATTATCTGACATTAGGTGCTTCGATTATAGGTGCAACATTTCTTATTTTCAATGCAAAAGGGAATCCAATTGGACAGTTTTTAACAATAGTTTTCAGCATTATGTATGGCGTAATTTCCTATAGATTTGCTTATTATGGTGAGATGATTACATACTTGGGAATGACAATGCCAATGGCTTGTTTTGCACTTATCTCGTGGCTTAAAAATCCATATGAAAACAATAAATCTCAAGTCAAGGTAAACAAGTTGTCAAAAACTGAATTTGTTTTTATGTTTATTATTGCAATCGTTGTAACTATGGTTTTTTACTATATACTTAAATGGTTTGGAACAGCGAATCTTGCACTAAGTACATTTTCAGTGACAACTAGTTTTATAGCTGTCTATCTTACATTTAGGAGAAGCTCTTATTTTGCATTAGCATACGCTTGTAATGACCTTGTATTGATTATTTTGTGGATACTTGCATCATTGGAAGATACCACCTATATTTCAGTTGTAATATGCTTTGTAGTCTTCATTGTTAATGATTTGTATGGTTTTATAAATTGGATGAAAATGGAGAAAAATCAAGCACTTAATATGTAAAAATGCCGATGTTCAAAACATCGGCTATTTTTTATCTTGTCATATTATCGAAACCGTTTCTAACACCATTTGCAATGTCTGAGGCGGCTTCTCCTGCACCTTGAACAATGTCAGAAGCTGCTTCTCCAACGCCGTTTGCAGCGTCACCAATTGCATTACCTGCGTTGCCCATATTATTGTTGGTGCTGCCTTCGTTTCTGTCCGTTGTTCTTTCAGTTGTATTAGTTGTGTTTGTAGTGTTATTATTTGGGTTAGTTTCAGTAATCTTTCCATCCTCAACACTATTGCAACCAACAAATAATAAACAAGTAAGAACAGAAACGATAAGTGCAGCAATAATTGCTTTTTTCATAATTTTACCTCCTGATAATATTTGTGTTTATATTATTTGAATAATAAATAGAATTATTCTATTTTGTTAATACGCCACCATCACTGTAAAGAAGAATTAATATATTGTCTTCCATTCCAGTTTTACTATCTATATAGATTAAAAACTCTCGGTTATCTTTATCTTTACAATGAAATTCGTAGCAAAGTTGTTCTGTTTTCCATTCGGTTGGAATAACACATTGCTGAGTATCAATAATCTCAAGTTGTTTATTGATTACTTTCTTTGCGTCTTCAATTGAAATCGTAGGTGTTAAGTCATTTCTTTTTGTGTGATTTGAAATATATCCAGTTGCATCAAATGAAAGCACTTCACCATTTTCTAGACTAACACCAACTTTAATTAAATCAGGATACAATACAATGCTATTATGCACTGCTGCAAAATTTATTGTGCATATACCATCTTCGATAAAGTAATAACTTTCTTTCATGTTCGAGTAACCTAATGAATCAAGAAATTGGGAGGATTTGTCAACGACATCGTCATATTTAAGTTGAATTTCACCGGCAAATTGAGAACTAATCATATAACATGGTTTTCCACCTTGCTTTGTAACTGCAATTGTTGAATTATCTCCTTGAAAGACATAGCAGGGTAGGTTGCCATCTTCGTTGTGAGAAAATTGTAAGACATCTTTTTCTTTAGGACATATTTTCTTTGCTATTTCCAAAGCTTCGTCTTGAGAAACATTTCCTAACCCAGATAATAGTTTTGGTTCATTTTGTGAGAGATGCTCAGAGAAAGGTCCATCGTAGATTAAAGTGGGGATATCTGTTAATGTTTGTTCCGTATCATCAATGTTGTCTGCAAAACTTTGCATATCTGTATTTTTAGTTTTTGAAAGAGTTGATTTTATTTCTTCGAAACTGTAATTGCCGTTTTGAATCTCGTGGCATATTCTGTTTATATCTTCTGACAACGAATTACAGAAATTGTAAAGACTTAAAAGTTGTTCCCTTTCTTTATCAGTTAGACTTTGTCCTGAGGCTGTTTTTCTTTCCAATGCCATTACAAATTCACCAACCTGAGAAAGGAATTTGTAAGTGTTAGCAACGGTTTTTTCTCCTGTTGGTAATAGTGATAAGTTTGTTTTTGCACCCGATGCTTCACGCCACAATTCTGCTGATAGTTTTGATAACATAGTCGGTGTACTAACATATATCGTTTTTTCAAGATTTGTAGATATATTATTGAGATTTTCATCAAGTGCAATTAAAGCCATTTGCTTCGTGACGAAAGCTTCTTGTTTATACCTATTTGCCTTAACTGTTTGCGTTATACTGACTATTCCAAGAACAATAATAACTGCTGAAAGGTATAGTATAATTCTTGCCTTTTGACGTGTCGAAAACGGTTTTTTATCCATTTTTTTCATTCCTTTAATCATTTGGAAATATTGTTTACAAAAAATTCAAAAATATACCTAAAAAATATGCAAAATATGTTTGCCAAAAGGGTATTTATGTAGTATAATTAACTTAATTATAAACACAGAATGGGGGAGTAATGCGTGATAGTTTATCTTGATAACAGTGCAACAACAAAACCATGTGAAAAAGCAGTGAATAAAGCACTTGAAATGATGAATGAAAACTTTGGAAATCCCTCATCACTCCACCTTTGTGGATATAATGCGAAAAAGGAGCTTGATAGCGCAAGACACACTATATCATCATTCTTAAAATGTGATGATAATGAAGTATTCTTTACTCCAAGTGGAACTGTTGCAAACCATACAGCTATCTTTGGAACAGTTAACGCAAAACGACGTGAAGGCAAAAAAGTTATTACTACTTTACTTGAACATCCAAGCGTTTTAAAGCATTTTGAAACTCTTGCTGAATATGGTTATGATGTTGTATATTTAAAACCTGATTCTAATGGAAAAATTGACCTTGAAGAATTGTCAAATGCTGTTGATGAGAACACTGTTTTAGTTAGCGTTATGGCAGTTAATAATGAGGTTGGTTCAATTCAGGATTTTTCTAAAATCAAAGGTATAATCAAAGATAAGAAGTCAAAAGCATATTTCCATTGTGATGCTGTTCAGGCTTTTGGAAAGATTCTTCTTCACCCTAAAAAACTTGGCATTGACCTTATGAGTATGAGTGCTCATAAAATTCATGGAATTAAAGGTGCTGGAGCTTTGTTTGTAAATAATTGTGTCCGTATTATACCAAGCATTGTTGGTGGAGGACAGGAAAGTGGTCTTATTTCAGGAACTGAGGCAATGCCAGCTATATGTGCATTTGCTGAAGCTGTTAGTGATATAGGAAATGTTCAAAAGAATTTTGATTATGTTTCATCTGTAAAAGAAAGTTTTGTTAAGAAGATAAAGGATATCGACAAAATACAAATCAATTCCTCTGAGGATGGATTACCTTACATCATTAACATCTCAGTTGAAGGTGTGCCGTCACAGGTTATGCTTAATTCTCTTTCTTCAATGGGAATATATGTTTCTGCAGGTTCGGCATGTGCAAAAGGACATAGAAGTGATGTCTTGACTGCTATGGGAGTATCTCCAAAAGGTATTGACAGTGCAATCCGTATCAGCCTGTCAAAAACTACCACTGAAAATGATATGGATTTATTGTATAATGGAATAAAAGAAACAGTTAATCGTGTTAGGAGATAACGATGAAAGAAATCATACTTATCAAAAACGGTGAGTTAGCCCTTAAAGGCTTGAACCGTTCAACATTTGAGGATATTTTGATTAAGAATATCCGTAAACGCATTAAACCATTAGGTGAATTTGAATATCGAAAAGAACAGTCAACCATTTCGGTTGTGCCATTGGATGACTATATAGATATGGACGAAGTAAGCGACAGAATCAGTCGAGTATTTGGTATTGCAGCATATTCAAGAGCTTTGCAGGTTGAAAAGGATATGACTGTAATTCTCGAAAATGCACCTGACTATCTTGCTGACCAACTTAAGAATGCGAAAACTTTTAAAGTTGAGGGTAAACGTTCTGATAAGAAGTTCCCTTTAAAGTCACCTGAGATTTCAGCAGAGGTTGGTGGAGCAATTTTAAGTAGATTTCCACACCTAAAAGTTGATGTTAAGAACCCTGACATTCTTGTTACTATTGAGATTCGTGAAAAATTTGCTTTTATACGAGGTAACCAGACTAAGGGTGCAGGTGGAATGCCAACTGGTACAGCAGGTAAATCTGCAATTCTTATTTCAGGTGGTATTGATAGTCCTGTTGCTGCATATATGATGGCAAAGCGTGGTCTTGTACTTAATGCGATTCACTTTGCTTCTCCACCATATACATCTCCACAGTCAGAGGAGAAGGTACATAATCTTCTTCGTAAAGTATCAAGATACAGTGGTAACATCTGCTTGTTCACTGTTGGTTTTACGGAAATTCAGGAAGAAATCAGAGATAAGTGTCCTGAAGATTTATTTACACTTATTATGCGTCGTTTTATGATGAGAATATCACAGCGAATTGCTGATAAAGAAGAGTGTAAAGCTCTTATAACAGGTGAAAGCCTTGGTCAGGTCGCAAGCCAGACACTTAATGCTTTGGCTTGTACGGATGCTGTTGTGGAAATGCCGGTTTTCAGGCCTTTGATTGGACTTGATAAAGATGAAATCATTAAGGTTTCAAGGAAAATTGATACTTTTGATATTTCAATTGAACCTTATGAAGATTGTTGTACAGTATTTACACCAAAACACCCAAAAACCAAACCACAGATTTCAATTATTGAAAATGCTGAAAAAGCACTTGATATTGAAAATCTTATTAATAGGGCAATTGAGAATACAACAATCAAAAATATTTGTTATTAAAGAGGTAGGAAAGTGTTATGGACAATAAAAAGAAGATAATTAAAACGATTGTTCTTGTAATCTGTATAATTGTTTTTCTTGTTTCAGCAGGATTTATAGGAAAAAATCTTTACGAAAAATACAAAGAAAACAAGGTGCTTGATGATTTGCGTGACCAGGTACAAACAACTGTCCCGGAAGAAGTTTATATTGAAGAGCCAAAGCCTGACTATTCTGAGGCACTTGCGATTAATAAAGAAACAGTAGGCTGGGTTAAGATTCCAGGAACAAATGTTGATTTTCCTGTAACTCAACATCCTGATGATGCAAATCATCCTGCTACTGAAAACTATTATTTCCGTCGCACTTTCGAGGGAAAATACTCTGTATATGGTTCCATCTACATGGATTACAGGTGTAACCCAGTTGATTTGGAAACAAACACTGTCATATATGGTCATAATGGTTATAATGACATGGTTTTCTCCGATGTTGCGAAATATGATGATTTTGAGTTTTATAAAGCTCACCCGGTTATAGAGTTTAATACTCTTGAAAGATATTATAAATGGAAGATTTGCGCTGTATTTATTACAAATTCAAGCGCAAAAGATGATAATGGATACGCCTTCAATTATCTTTATCCATATCTTGAGGGTGAAAACTTCGAAGGATATATAGAAGAAATTCAGAAGCGTTCTCTTTACAACACAGGTGTTGATATTCAGCCTGGTGATAAACTCCTTACGCTTTCAACATGTTGTAGAAAATTAGACTTGGTTCCAGGAAGACATGAAAATGTCAGAATTGCAGTTGTTGCACGAGCAGTCAGATATGGGGAGGATGAAACAGTTGACGTTTCAAAGGTAACTAAGAATGAAAGTCCAAAATATCCTCAATTGTATTATGACAAATACGGCTTGACAAACCCATATAAAAATGATGAAAGATGGTATCCGGAGGATTAATGTAAATGTCAAATAAAGAACAAAACAATGAAATGCTATCCTTTGATGATTTGAAAAGGCAGTTGGGAATGCCGGTTTCTGAAGAAGATAGCAAAGCAACTGCTAAAAACCAGACAACCAAAAAACCTAGTGTATCAAAATTCATTGAAGATAATGATGATTCATTTGTTGATATAACAGCACAGTATGTAAGTACTGAGGAAGAAGTTACTGAAGAAGTTGTAAAAGAAGTAAAGGAAATTCCAAAAGTTCCTGAGAAAAAACGAATAAGAACTTTTAATGAAATCTTTTCAGACACATTCAAAAGTATTTTCCCAAATAAGGAAGATAGCGCAAAAGAAAAGATGAGAAAAGTAGTTATGGATTTTTCCATAATAGCTATTGTTTGTTGTGTGATTGCATTCATTGATTATTTCGGTGAGTATCGCTCACAGGTTAGTATCCGTGATGATTTAAGAGAACAAATTATCGATACTGAAGAAATGAATGAAAATCAGTATAATGAAGCGTGGAAAGAACTCTATGCAAAATTTCCTAATATGCAGTTCCCAGAGGGTATGAAGGCTGATTATGCTTATCATTATGCATCTAATCAGGATTTCGTTGGTTGGTTAAAGATTGCTAATACAAGTCTTGATATTCAGATTGTACAGAGTGATGATAATGATTTTTATGTAAGAAGGGACTTCTATAAAAATGCAAATCGCTACGGATGTCCATTTATGGATTTTAAGAATAATCCAAAGGAACTTGATGACAATACTGTTATTTATGGTCACCATATGAGTGATGGAAGTTTGTTTGCAAATCTTGATGGTTACAAAACACTTCAAGGTTATAAGAAATCACCGATTATCCAGTTCAGTACATTGTATCAAGATTATCAGTTTAAAGTTTTTGCTGTATTTCTTTCAACATCAAATCCGTCAACTGATAACGGGTTCAATTATACTATTACAGATTTTGTGACTGATGAAAAGTTTACAAGTTTTATTAATGAGGTAAAAACAAGAAGTATTATCAACACAAATGTTACAGTAAATCCTGACGACAAGATTATAACTCTTGTAACATGTGCAAAAGATTTTGATGATGCACGACTTGTTGTTATGGGAAGATTGGTTCGTGACAATGAGAATCCATCAGTTGATATAAATGGTGCAACTCTTAACCCAGAACCTAAATATCCACAGATTTGGTACGATAAAAAGGGAAAAGAGAATCCTTACGCTAATTAAAATATTAACATAAATTGGGAAGAAAAGAGGTAGGTGTAAAGATGAAGACAAAAGTATTGTCACTCAACGTTGACAAAAGTATGTCTTTTTCACGTTTTCAATCACGCTTGGTAAGTAGTTTGAAAGCTTATACAGATGACAATCTCGTTACTCAGCATTTTGAGGATATCAGAGAGAGTTTTATGGCGTTGCAGGATGCTTTAGAGAATGATGACTTGATTATTACAGTCGTTGATACAAGAAACTATTTAAGATTTAAAAGTGCTTTAATTCAGGCTTTCGAGTGTGGAGTAGAGTATAACTCAGCAGTTCTTAATAAAATTGAAAACAGAACAGAGTTGGATGATAAAAAGAAAAAAGCCTTTTCAGCATTTCCAGCTCCTGCAACAGTTTTTGTATCTGATGACGGTTTCTATTCAGGTTTTGGTCTTGATAATGGTTCACAGTGCATTTTGTGTTTGCCAATTGATAATGCAAGAATAGATACAATTCTCAGGAATGGTGCAATTCCTTTTTTGCACAGTGTTTTTGGTTCACAGGAACAAATTAAAACTGTAGAAGAAAGCAACAAAGTAAACATTAAAAAGGTTGAAATTGCAGTGAATAAGATTTTAGCTTCAAAATCTGTTGTTGCAATTAATGGCACTAAAAATGCAGAGGTATTAAAGAGCTGTGGTGATTATGTAAAAGGATTTAATGATGCTTTCATTTTCACTCCTTATGTTGAAGATAAAGGTACTGTGAATGTTACAGAATATACGGCTCAACTTGCAAAGGTAAGTCTTGATTTATCATCAGCTAATTTAGGTGCTTGTATAAGTGATGTTTACACTGCGGGAGATGTTAAATACATTTGCATTGCTGTTGCAAATGATAAATCAGCAGTTGTTCGTAAGCTCTATATGTCAGATAACGAAACAGAATATGAGTTTGTTGAGTCAGCAGCCATTGAGCTTGTTGAACTTGTTGGTGAAAGAGCACAGGGTGCTCGCAGTGTTGGCATTGAAATTACAGAGGAAACAGTTAGTGGAAATGTCATTACAGAAAAAGATAAGAAGCCTGCAGGTAAGAAGCCATTGGTAATTCTTGCTATCATTCTTGGCTTGATTGTTGCTTTGTGTGCAGTTTTTGGTGTTATATATAAAGTGCAGGGTGAAGATGGAAAATTAGCAAATGCAATTAATTCTATCTTTAATAAGCTGGAGGAACAAACAACAGAACCATCAACTACAGAAAAACCTAATGTTAAGCCTGACGTTAATGCTCCTGTATTTGAGAATATGACAAAGATTAGATTCTCTGATTTCATAGTTCGTGAGTGGTTAAAATCACCATATGAAAATTTAGTTTCAAAGGACACGCCTCCTGAATTTATTACAGTAAATGGTCAGAAGCTTGACGCAAAAGAAGCTATTGCAAAAATTGTTTCTGCAGAAATTGACGTGAACAACTATTCTGTTGAAGCCGTTAAAGCACAGGCTGTTGCAGTTTACAGTTCTCTTAAATACAGAAACAACGGATTTGTTATTGATGGTGTTGAAATCAGTGAAGTTTATCCTGATGATGTGAAATTGGCTGTTGATTCTGTTTTTGGTGAGTATATCGCATATAAGAATCAGGTTGCTTTAGCACCTTATCATAGAGTTTCTGCAAACCAGACGTTGGATGTAACAAGTTTTTTCCCATTTCTTAAGAGTGTAAAAATTGATGGCTATCCTGATATGGACGCAAAGGATTATAAAACAGTGAATGAATATTCCGGAGGAGATATTAAAAACGCATTATTGCAGTATGATAGTTCCTTAAATCTTTCTCATAATCCTGGTAGGTGGATTGTTGTTAATGAACACGACAATGCTGTTTCAAATGATGTTGGATATGCAACGACTGTAAATGTTGGTGGGTCGACTTTCGATGGTCCAACTTTCAGAGCATGGGTTATCGGTGAAACACGCCTTCCTTCTCATTGCTTTACAATTGAGTATAACACCACACGAGACCTATTTATTGTAACAACTTATGGCCAGGGATATGGTGCTGGAATGAGTCTTGTTGGAGCTAAGTATTTGGCTGATAATGGTGCTGACTATAAAGAAATTCTTTCTACATATTATGTTGATACAACAATAGTTAAAGAGGGGTAAGTAATATGACAATTTTAGTTACAGGCGGAGCTGGATTTATTGGCTCTCATACATGTGTTGAACTTTTAAATGCTGGTTATGACATTGTAATTGTTGATAACCTTTACAATTCAAGTGAAAAATCACTTGATAGAGTTAAAGAATTAACTGGTAAAGAATTTGCTTTCTATCCTTATGATATTCGTGATAAAGAGAATATGAGAAAGATTTTTGAAAACCATAAAATTGATGCTTGCATTCATTTTGCAGGTCTCAAGGCAGTTGGCGAGAGTGTGAGAAAGCCTTTAGAGTATTACGATAACAACATTGGTGGTACTCTTGCACTTTGCGAGGTTATGCGCGAGTACGGCTGTAAGAAGATTGTTTTCAGTTCATCTGCAACAGTTTACGGCAGCAGCAACATTTCACCTCTTAAAGAGGATATGAAGACAGGAGGCACAACAAATCCTTATGGCACAACAAAGTATATGATTGAAATTATTCTTGACGACTTCCATAAGGGTGACAATGAGTGGGCAGTAACACTTCTTCGTTATTTCAACCCAATCGGTGCACATAAGAGTGGCAGAATCGGTGAAAATCCAAACGGTATTCCTAATAACCTTATGCCATACATAACTCAGGTTGCAATCGGTAAATTACCATATCTTAACGTTTTTGGTGATGACTACGATACACACGATGGTACAGGCGTGAGAGATTATATTCACGTTGTTGACCTTGCTATCGGTCATGTTAAGGCAGTTGATAAAATCCTTAAGGATGAACCTGCAGTTAATGTTTATAACCTTGGCACAGGTAATGGATATAGCGTTCTTGATATTGTTAAGGCTTTTGAACAGGCTTCAGGACAGAAGATTGAATATAAGATTGCTCCTCGTCGTCCTGGTGACCTTGATGTTTGTTATTCTGATGCATCTAAAGCATTCAATGAACTTGGTTGGAAAGCTGACCGTGGACTTTTAGAAATGTGCGAAGATTCATGGAGATGGCAGAGTAATAATCCAAACGGATTTGATGAATAATTTAAATAATTTATTGTAAAGGGTGATTTTCGTGAAAAAAGGTTTAATTGTTATTGTTGCAATAGTTGCAGTAATTGCAATTATTGGTGGTAGTATGGTTTCAACATACAACGGTCTTGTTGGAAAACAGGCTGACGTTGAAAACAAAGAGGCACAGATTCAGGTTTATTTACAGCGTCGTGCAGATTTGATTCCAAACCTTGTAGAAACTGTAAGTGCTTATGCTAAACACGAAGAAGGCGTTTATACTGCACTTGCAGAAGCTCGTGCGAAGCTTAATTCAGCGTCAAACCCTGAAGAATACAATGAAGCAAATGAAAGCTTCGAATCAGCACTTTCAAGATTGTTGGTTGTTGTTGAAAACTATCCTGAGCTTAAAGCAGATAAGAATTTTATCGCATTACAGGACCAGCTTGAAGGTACTGAAAACAGACTTTCAACAGCAAGAACAGATTATAATAATGCTGCAACCGATTACAATGCAACAATCAAAAAGTTCCCAAATGTTATTTTTGCAGGAATTTTTGGATTCGAAAAAGCAGAATTGTTTGAGGCATCAAGTGAATCACAAACTGCTCCAACTGTAAATTTTGATTAAAAAATTATGAAAAAGATTTTAGTAGTTTTTTGTGTTCTCGTTTTAATGCTTTCACTATCTTTTTCATCTTTTGCCATCCAAATCCCACAACCGACAAACGATTTCTTTGTTAATGATTTTGCTAATGTTATAAGTGACGAAGATGAAGAAGAAATTATGAAAATCGGTGCAGATTTATTTCAGCAAACAACAGCTCAAGTGGTTGTTGTAACTGTTGACTCCCTTGATGGATACGATGTGGATGAATATGCCCTTAGACTTGGTCGTGAGTGGGGTGTTGGTAGCAAGGAAACAAATAATGGCGTCGTAATTCTGCTATCTGTATCGGATAGAGAAGTGTCTATTCAGGCAGGATATGGTTTAGAGGGTTGTGTAACTGATGCTAAATCGGGAAGAATTCTTGATGAATATGCAATTCCTTATTTAAGAGATAATGACTTTTCTACAGGACTATTTGAGGCATATAAAGCAATAACGGCAGTTGTTTGTAATGAGTACGGCGTTGAACTAAATCCGGATTATGATATAAACAATTATAGCAACACTTATGAAAAAGAGAATTATGATGATTTCGGTGAAGATGTCCTCGGTGCTCTTATTATTGTTATTTTTATTGTTATAATTTTTGTTGTTATTTTAAGTAGGTCTTCGGGTGGAAACTCCAACCATGGAGGAGGTACTTACGGTGGTGGACACTATCGTGGAACAACATACCATGGTGGAAGTTTTTACGGTGGTCCTCGTGGAGGCTTTTCCGGTGGTCCTCGTGGAGGCTTTTCCGGTGGTTCACGTGGAGGTTTCTCCGGTGGTTCACGTGGAGGTTTCTCCGGAGGAGGATTCCGTGGAGGCGGAGGCTCTTTCGGTGGAGGCGGTGCTTCAAGAGGTTTTTAGTCTATGAGAGTTTTTGACTTTGATAACACTATTTATGATGGTGAAAGTATATTTGATATTTTCCTATATTTCCTTAAAAAGGATTTTAGGAGTATAATCAAGTATGCACCAAAATTCATCAGAGATTTTATCAGATATAAGTTTGATAAAATAACTGTTGATGAAGCAATGACAAGCTACGGTGCTGCATTTAAAGATTATTGTCAGAAATACGATAATATCTACGATGAGTTTGAAAAATTCTGGGATATCAATCAAATTAAATTAAAGAGTTTTTATTTTGATATTCAGGATGAAGAAGATATCGTTGTTTCGGGATGTCCCTATTGTCTTTTAAAGATTATTTGTGACAGAATTGGAATAAAATATTACATAGGCTCTGATATTGACCCTATAAAAGGTGAAATCAACAGCATTTGTTACAAAGAACATAAGTTGGATGTGTTCCGTTCAGTTTATGGTAACGTTGAGATTGATGATTTTTATACTGATTCAATGGCAGATAAGCCTATGATGGATATTTCAAAAAACGTCTTTATGGTTGATGGTGATAAAATCACTCAAATCAAAAAAGATGGTGTAACAATTTAATAAATATGAGTAAGTTGGGCAGTTGCGTAGGGATTTATTCCTATGAGGAAAGTCCGAGCATCATACAGCAGGGTAACGGCTAACGGCCGCCGAGGGTGACCTTAGGGAAAGTGCATAGAGAATAACCGCCGTTTTTACGGCAAGGGTGGAAAGGCGAGGTAAGAGCTCACCAGCGTTGCAGAGATGTAACGGCTGAGCAAACCCTACCCGATGCAACATCGACCGGAGTTGTCAGCTGGGCAGATACTCCAACGGATGGCTAGAGGCTCATAGCAATATGTGTCGCAGATAGATAATTGCCTTAAACGACAGAACTCGGCTTACAGATTTACTCATTTTTATAAAACAGGATGCTTTATGTGTCCTGTTTTTTATTGACATTTTTTCTTAGAAATATTAAAATGAAAATATAAAAATTAAAGGGTGATGTTATGAAAAAGGTTTTTGCTGTTTTGATAGCTGTAGTTTTATTAATGATTTCAGCAGTCATTCCGGTTTCTGCATGTGTTGATTCAGGTGATGAATTGCAAACACGACCAGTTAATGATAAGGGTTTTGAAACTGACTATCCATATGTTTTTGTTCATGGTATGGGTGGTTGGGGTCCATCAAACAAGTTTTATAAGCTTTCTCCTTATTGGGGTGGCGGATTATCACTTTCTGATACTGATGTAATTAAAATGCTCAACGAGCAAGGTGTTGAATCATATGCAGCTGAGGTTGGACCATTGAACAGTGCTTGGGATAGAGCTTGTGAACTTTATGCTCAACTTATGGGTACAGTTGTTGACTATGGTGAAGCACATTCAAAAGCACATAACCACGATAGATATGGTTTTTCATATGAAGGTAGACCACTTATGGGTGAGCCTTGGGACACAACTGAAAAAATCAATCTTGTCGGTCACTCCTTTGGTGGAGAAACAATAAGACTTTTTACTTCACTTATGGCTTTTGGCTGTGAGGAAGAAATTGTAGCAACAGGCGAAGATACAAGTCCATTCTTTATGGGTGGTAACGACAGTGTCCATTCCTGTATCACTCTTTCAAGCCCTCATAATGGAACTCAGGTTGCAAATATTCTTTATGACCCAGGTTATCCACTGTATGGTGTTGTTTTCCTTTATAATGTAATTGGTTCAACACTTGGAAATGATTTTCTCGTTTTCTCACTTCAAATGAGTCACTTTGGACTTACACCTGCACAAGGTGAAAAACGTGCTAATATTAACATGAAAAGTGTAACAGAGTATTACTATGCCGAAGATAATTGTTATTATGATTTGACAATAAGAGGTGCAAAAGAGCTTAATGAAAAAATTAAGCTTTCACCAAATACTTATTACTATTCATACAGTACATCTGCAACTGATGAAATCTGTCCAGGTGGACCACAGATTATAAATAAAACTGTTACACCGATTTTCTATATTTCATCAGGTATGATGTTGCTATCCCACGGTAAAACTTATGATGGTGTTACTATTGAGGGCAATTGGGCAGCACATGATGGTATTGTTCCATTAGCAAGTGCATTGTATCCTGAATGTGATGCTGAAACAGCAAAATCTTATGAGGAAAGTATTGCTAATGGTGAAACTATTGAACCGGGAAGATGGTATTACATGGAAACTATGGAAGGAACTGACCACTTTGACTTCTGTGGTACAAAGGATTATCCTACAACATATGATGATTTTTATTTCTCAATGGTAGAAACAGCAAATAGCAGATAAAAATAACATATTTTTAATTGGACCATATAATGTGTCGAGGTGATTTTATGTTTGACGCATTCATATGGTCCATTTTTGTGGTCTTGATTCTTTTGGGAACAGTTGCTTTTTGTTACATAATTATGTTAAAATTATTATTACCTAAGTGCAAGGGAGAATATTTTGTTCTTTTGCCCTATAATGAAAAATCTGTCAACATAAGAAACACAGTTTACGGAACAAGATTGAAATTAAATATATATGGTGATGGAATAATTAGTAAAATCATTGTTCTGGATTGTGGCATTTGCGATAAGGAAAAAGAAGGTTTACTCGAAATTTGCAAGGATTGCAATGGAATATATTATATTAAGCAGGAAGATATAAAGGAATTTTTTGATGGAAGAGTTTGAAACAAAAATCAAATTAACAGGCACAGTCAACGACATAACATTTCGTAATGACACGAATGGTTATACAGTTTTTGATGTTGATACAGGCGATGAAGAAATCACCGTTGTGGGTACTGTTGCAGATATTAAAATTGGTGACAAAGTTGAACTTGTAGGGGACTACGTTTACCATTCAGTTTACGGAAGGCAGTTTAAAGCTGAATTCTGTAGTGCACTTATGCCTGAAACCGTTGAAGACCTTTATCATTATCTTGCTAGTGGTGTTGTTAAGGGTGTAAGGGAATCAACAGCCCTTAAAATTATAGATAAATTCGGTGAAAATAGTTTTGATGTTTTAGAATACGAGCCTGAAAGGCTTTCAGAAATCAAAGGAATTTCCCTTGAAAAGGCAAAGAAGATTGGTAAGGAATATAAAAAGCAATGTTCAACAAGGGCGTTAATTATCAGTCTTTCAAAATATGGTCTTAACACAAGTGAATGTCTTATGGCGTTTGAAAAACTCGGTAATAGTGCAGTAGAAATCATCGAAAATAATCCGTATATTCTCTGTGAGGGTGAGTCAAGAATCTCATTTGAGCGAGTAGAACAAATTGCTGAGATGTTACCAAGTAAACCTGATTCTAAAAACAGAATTGAAGCAGGTGTACTATATGTAATAAGACATAATTACAATAATGGTCATACCTGTTTGCCACTTGAGAAAATATTTACTCCATCCGCTGATTTACTAAATGAAACAAGAGAAAATATCGAAATCGCTGTTGATAATCTAGTAAATACAAAGCGTGTTGTTGTTGAAAAGATTGGAAACAAAGACTTTATCTTCTTGCCTGAGGCATATAATGCTGAGAAAAGTATTGCCAGAAGAATAAGCGTTTTACTTAAGTTTCCACCCGAAAACCCTATTGATGTAAAATCTCAACTAGATAAAATTGAAAAATCATGTAATATTCAATATGCTGAATTGCAGAAACAAGCAATAATTACAGCTGTAAACAAGGGTATTTTGATTTTAACAGGTGGACCTGGTACAGGTAAGACAACTACATTGAATGGTATAATTAATATGTTTGAGAAAGATTTTCTCAAAATTGCCCTTTGTGCACCAACTGGTCGTGCAGCACAAAGAATGACGGAGGCTACTGGTAGGACAGCTACAACTATTCACAGACTGCTTGAGGTTGAATGGGCAGAGAATAATCGTCCTGAATTCAGACGAAATCTTCGTAATCCCTTGGATTATCAGGCTGTTATTGTGGATGAAATGTCGATGGTTGATATTTTCCTTTTCTCAAGCCTTTTGGATGCTTTGCCGTTCGGTTGCAGGCTTATTATGGTAGGGGATAGTGACCAGTTACCATCTGTCAGTCCAGGAAATGTGTTGAAAGATTTGATAGGTACTGGACTTTTACCAGTTGTTCAGTTAAAGGAAATTTTCCGTCAATCACTCGAGAGTAATATTGTCCGTAACGCTCATGCGATTGTAAATGGCAAACAGGTTGAAACAGATTATAAAGATGGTGATTTTTATCTTTTACAGCGCCATTTTCCACTTGATGCTGTGGGAACAATTACTGATTTGTGTGTAAAAAGATTACCTGATGCTTACGGATTTGACCCCACAACACAGATTCAGGTGCTCTGTCCATCAAAAAAAGGTGAAACAGGTACATATAACCTTAACCAAGTCTTACAGGAGTGTATAAATCCTCCTTCAAAGGATAAACGTGAACATAACACCGGTTATCGTCTTTTCCGTGAAGGTGATAAGGTGATGCAGACCAAGAATAATTATAATATCCATTGGGAGTCCGACAATGAAGAGGGGGATGGTATCTTTAATGGTGATATTGGCTTCATTGAAATTATTGATATGCGCCATGATGCAATCATTATTGATTTCTCAGGAAAACGAGCAACATATTCTAAAGAACAACTGCAAGAAATTGAACTTGCCTATGCCGTAACTGTGCACAAGAGTCAGGGTAGTGAATTTGATGTAGTAGTTATACCTGTTATTTCTGTAAATAGCAGACTTTGTTATAGAAATCTTCTTTACACTGCCGTAACTCGTGCTAAAAAATTACTTATTCTTGTTGGCACAACAGGCTGTCTAAATAGTATGATTGAGAATAACAAAACCCAATTAAGATATTCTGCACTTAAACATTTTATGCTTGACAACTGAAATGATGGGTGTATAATGTATTTAGCCAAGTAAATAGTATGGGTGCTGACGGTAAGTCGGCTGAGATTGAGGTTAATCCACCTCTGACCATTGAACCTGATACGGATAATGCCGGCGTAGGAAAGTTTTCATTCAGCCTTGCGGTATTCCTTGGCTGAATTTTTTTATTTGGAGGTAAAAGAGAATGAAAAAGAAAAATTTATATTGGTTGGCGGAAAGTGCAGTAATGATTGCCTTGGCAGCAGTTTTAGAACTTGTGTCAAAGTCAATTATTCCCGAATTAACTTTCGGCGGACAAATCACAATCGTCAGTATGCTTCCTGTTGTTCTTGTGGCTTGGAAGTATGGTATGGGGAAAGGCCTTGTTACAGGGCTTGTTTATTCTCTGGTGCAGATGGTAATGGGTGTAAGTACAATCAGTAAAATGATTATGCCTTCGTCTGATGAATATCTTGGCAGTTTGCTTAATATTGCACTTATGTTTATCTTTGACTATATACTTGCATATACAGTTCTCGGACTTTCTGCAATGTATAAAAATGTAATCAAAAAAGATGTAATTTCACTCGTTCTCGGTGCATTTACCGTTCTTTTGCTTCGATATATTTGCCACATAGTTTCAGGCTATATTCTGTTTGGAGCTTGGGCAGAATGGTTCTTTACGCAGGAAGGTTTCTACTCATGGGGACAGACAATTATGAATACATATACTGGTGATGCACTTTCACTTGTATATTCAATAATTTATAATGGTTTCTATATGGTTCCTGAAATTATAATTACTACAATAGTCGCTGCAATAATTGGGAAAATCCCACAGATTACAAAAACAAAAGCATAAAAAAGAAAACTCCCTAAGTTGTGAACAAGTCCGTTAAAAACGGACTTGTTCAGTTGTTACTTGGGGAGTTTACTTTTATTCAAAATCTCTATCAAAACTTCTATATTGAATCGCTTCCGTTATGTGGTGTGTTTCAATGATTTCAGAATTCTCAAGGTCAGCAATAGTTCTTGCAATTCTTAAAACTTTATCGTATGCACGAGCAGAGAGTGAAAGTCTTTCAAATGCAGTTTTCAGAATCATTAAAGCACTTTCAGTCATTTTGCAATATTTACGAGTGCTTGCTGCATCCATTTTCGCATTACAAGTAATTGTTGTACCTTCAAATCGTTGGTGCTGTATTTCTCTTGCTTTTTCAACTCGTTTTTTAATTTCAGCAGAACTTTCGGATTTATTTGTACCTGAAAGATTTTCGAAATCAACTGGTGGAACATTGATGTGAATATCTAATCTGTCAATAAGTGGACCACTCACTCTGTTTAAATATCTTTGAGCAACACCAGATGAACATGTGCATGGACGGGTAGGATGTCCGTGGTATCCACAAGGACAAGGATTCATTGCACAAATCATCATAACTGAACATGGATACTGAAATTTAGCCATTGCACGTGAAATACTAATAACACCATCTTCAATTGGTTGCCTTAGAACTTCAAGGGTGTTTCTTGTGAATTCAGGTAATTCATCCAGAAATAATACACCATTGTGTGCAAGGGATACTTCACCAGGACGAGGAATTGCACCACCACCTGAAAGTCCGGCAGGAGATACTGTGTGATGAGGAGAACGGAATGGTCTTGAACGGAGAAGTGAAATGCCACTTGGTAAAGCCCCTGCTATTGAATAAACATTTGTTGTTTCAATAGACTCTTCAAATGTCATATCAGGTAGAATTGAGGGCATTCTTTTCGCTAACATACTTTTACCTGAACCAGGAGGACCAACCATCAAAACATTATGTCCACCTGCCGCAGCTATTTCCAATGCTCTTTTAACTTCTTCCTGGCCTCGTACATCGGCAAAATCAGGAATGTTAATAGGGTTATAGTATTCGGTGTAGTTTTCGCTAGTAACTGGAGAAATTGTTTCAATTCCTGTTAAATGTTTTAAAAGCTGAAATACACTTTTTACGGGATAGACTTCAATGCCTTTTACAACAGCACCTTCGTTTATATTTTCAGCAGGAATAAAAATCTGTTTTATTCCATTTTTTTGTGCACAAAGTACCATAGGAAGAACACCATTGACCTTGCGCAGTTCACCATCAAGGGATAATTCACCAATAAATGCCATTTCATCAGTAACACCTTTTAATTGCTCGTTAGCAGAAAGTAAGGCAATAAGAATTGGTAAATCATATAAAGGACCTTCCTTTTTGATGTCGGCAGGAGCAAGGTTAACAGTAATTCTGCTCACTGGATATTGTAAGTTTGCATTTTTAATAGCTGCACGAACTCTTTCACGGCTTTCAGAAACAGCAGTATCAGGAAGACCTACAATATCAAATCGAGGTAATCCACCTGAAATGTCAGCTTCCACTATTACCTTATATGCCTCAATACCAAAAAGTCCAAGGCTGATTATTCTTGAAAACACCATTATCACTTCCAAATTAAACTGTAATAATTATACATTACAGGGCATATTCTTTTCAATATAAATTTAAATATATGTTTACTTTTTATAGAAAATGGAGTAAAATATTGTACAGAAATTTTAGGAGGTCTTATTATGAATGATATAAATAAGCTTTATGATATTTGGCTTTCTTCAGCAACGGCAGATAAAGATTTAATTTCTGAACTTGAAAGTATAAAAGGTGATGAAGAAGCAATTCTTGACCGTTTTTATAAGAATCTTGAGTTTGGTACTGCAGGACTTCGTGGAGTTATCGGTGCAGGTACAAACAGAATGAATGTATATACCGTCAATCAGGCAACACAGGGCCTTGCAGATTATCTTAATGAAAGCTTTGAAAATCCATCTGTTGCTATTGCATATGATTCAAGAATAAAGTCAAAAGAATTCGCAGAAAGTGCAGCAGGTGTGCTTGCTGCTAATGGTATCAAGGTCTATATTTACCCTGAACTTGTGCCAACACCAATGCTTTCATTTGCTGTAAGAAGACTTGGTTGTTCATCAGGTATTATTATCACTGCCAGTCATAATCCATCAAAATATAATGGTTTTAAGTGCTATGACCCAAATGGCTATCAGATGACTGATGAAGCGGCAACTAAAACCTATGGCTATATTCAGAATATAGATATGTTCTCAGGTGTTAAGACAATGGACTTTGTAGATGCACTTGCAGAGGATATGGTTGACTTTATTGAAGATTGGCTCTATGATGAGTTTTATGATAAAGTTCTTTCTGCTCTTGTTAATAAGGATAAAATCAAGAAAGCTAATCTTAAACTTATCTATACGCCTCTTAATGGTGCAGGTAATAAGCCTGTACGTAAAGTTCTCAAAATGGCAGGAATCAAGGATGTAACTGTTGTTAAGGAACAAGAAAAACCTGACGGTAATTTCCCGACTTGTCCATATCCTAATCCTGAAATTCGTCAGGCATTTGAATGTGCAATGGAAACTGCAAAGGGAACAGATGCTGATTTGTTACTTGCAACTGACCCTGATTGCGATAGAGTAGGTATTGCTGTTCGTGACGGTGATGATTATGCTCTTATGACAGGTAACGAAGTTGGTGCAATGCTTTGTGAGTATCTGCTTTCAACTCTTAAAGAACAAGGAAAGCTGCCTGAAAATCCTGTTGTAGTTAAATCAATTGTAACAACACCTCTTATCGAAACAATCTGTGCATCATATGGTGCTGAAGTTGCTGATTTGCTTACTGGTTTTAAGTATATTGGTGAACTTATCACTAATCTTGAAAAAGAGGGTAAAGAAGATAGTTTTGTTGTAGGCATGGAAGAATCCTACGGATATCTTCGTGGAATTCACGCAAGAGATAAAGATGCAGTTGTTGCTTCTCTTATGATTGCTGAAATGGCAGCTGTATATAAACTTAAGGGTATTTCACTCAAAGAATTTATGGACAATATTTATGAAAAGTATGGTATGTATCTTAATACTGTTCTTAACTTTGCATTTGAAGGTGCAAGTGGAATGCAGAAAATGTCTGATATTATGAATTCACTTCGAGAAAAAGCACCGGAATCATTTGCGGGGAAAAAAGTGGTTAAGATTTCTGATTACAAAACAAGTAAAACTATTGATGTGGCAACAGGTGAGGAGAGTATTATTAATCTTCCAAAATCAAATGTTCTTTCCTATTCACTTGAGGACAACAGTAAAGTGATTATTCGCCCGTCAGGAACTGAACCAAAAATTAAAATTTATATTACAGCTTGTGGAAATACAAGAGAAGAATCTGAAGAAAAAACAGAGCGTATTTCCAAAGATGCAACAATGCTTTTAGGAGTATAAAATGAACAGAGATAAATTTGTAAAAGGTACTGCAGTATTTTTAGCAGTTTTAATGGCTTTAAGCTCAGCATCAGTTTTACTTAACGTATTGTTTTTTAAATAGTGAAAAGACCACAGCTAAAACTGTGGTCTTATTCATGGCTGCATTTGTATATTTTATACATAAATTTTTGTTGACAATAATAATTTTTGTGCTATAATTAGGATAATAATTTTAGGATGTTTATCGTTGGTCTTTTTTGAGGTGATTTGTTGGATTTCGTTCATATGAATGATAATGAGCTTGTAGAAAGTGCAAAAAGTGGAAACAGTATAGCATTGCAGGTGTTAATTGAACGATATTCAGACAGAGTTCTTCAAAAAGCAAAGTCCTTTAAGAGTTTAATTGGAATAGAGAATGACGACCTGTATCAGGAAGGCATGATGGGATTTGTTTCATCTGTGTATTCTTTTGACAGTTCCCGTGATGTATTATTTTCTACATATGCGTCAACAGTATCAACAAGAAAAATGCTGTCAGCAATCCGTAAGATAAATAATACAGCAAACTTACCACTTCAGTCATATATATCTATTGAAGATGAGCAGGATTTGTTTTCCGACATTCCTTCGCCGGAGGAAGCATTACTTTCCCACGAAAGAGTTAATGAAATAAATAACTTTGTTGAAGAAAATTTTTCTAAAAAAGAGAAAAAAGTTTTTAAATTAAGTGTTTTAGGTATGTCGTATGAACAGATTGCTGAAATACTTGATTGTACTGAAAAATCTGTGGATAATACTATACAACGAATCCGTCGTAAATTTCGCAGTTTTAACGGTGAATAATATGTAATATGCCCATATCTTTTAGAGAGCATTGAAAAATGTTACGGTGCAAATCCGTGTGGGGTAAAAATAAAAGTCAGTGAGGTTACTAAAATGTACGAAGACAAAACACTTGTCTGCAAAACTTGTGGAAACGAATTTGTATTCACAGCAGGCGAACAGGAATTTTATGCAGAGAAAGGACTTGTTAACGAGCCAAAGTCATGCAAGGAATGCCGTGTAGCACGTAAAAATGCTGCTCGTGGTGCAGTTGAATATCATACAACTGTTTGTGCAGCTTGTGGCGGTGAAGCAAAGGTTAGATTTGAGCCAAAAGGTGACAGACCTGTATATTGCAGCACTTGTTTTGAAAAAATTAAGAGCGAACAGGCTGAATAATTCATAAAAGATTAAGGCGCGGAGTTTTTACTCTGTGCCTTTTTTGTATATTTTTCTCTTATTGAAAAATAATAAAGTGGGAGGAAAATATATGGATTTTGTAAGAGCGTTTATAGTTGGTGGATTAATCTGTGTAATAGGTCAGTTGTTAATTGATTACACAAAACTTACACCTGCAAGGATTCTTGTGTCGTTTGTTGTAATTGGTGTTATTCTTGGTGGTATAGGCTTGTATCAGCCATTAGTTGAATTTGCGGGTGCAGGTGCTACTGTGCCACTTACAGGTTTTGGAAACACTCTTGTTCAGGGAACAAAAGAAGCAATTCGGGAAAAAGGTGCATTAGGAATACTTACAGGACCTTTGTCTTCTGCATCTGTTGGAATTACTGCTGCCATGATTTGTGGACTTGTTGTAGCTTTTGTTACTAAACCAAAATCTAAATAGAGAAAACAAAAAGGACTGCTCATAATGAACAGTCCTTAGTTTGTATAAAATTTTTAAGCGACAGTTTCAGAAACGAATGTGTCGTCACAGCAAGAGCATGAAACATAGTTTTCAGCATCGTTGCCGATTACAACTCTTTTACTGTCAACGTATTTCTTTATGAGAATATAAGCTGCAATAGCAACAGCAGCAATACCAACAATAATTGCAATAATTTTTAAAGTCTGTTTCATAAATGAATACCTCCAAATTTAATTACAAAGATATTATATATAATTTAATGAAAAAAGTCAATGAAATATTTCAAAAAAGAAAAATGCCGAAGACTTTCGTCAACGGCAAAGAACTACGTAAAATCTTATGCTTTGTTAAGTTTTGTAACGAGAGCAGACTTTTTACGAGCTGCATTATTCTTATGAAGAAGACCTTTAGCAGCAGCCTGGTCGATTTTCTTAACAGCAACCTTTACAAGCTCGTTTTTGTCAGCAGCATTTGTTTCAATAGCAACATTTGCCTTTTTAATAGCTGTTTTAAGAGCTGAATTAGTTGACTTGTTACGCTGAGCCTTTGTCTTGTTAACGAGAACACGTTTTTTAGCTGATTTGATGTTTGGCATATTCGTTACACCTCCTTACGTATTTACAGATACATATATTACCACGGAATAAATTAAAAATCAAGTTATTTTTTTTATTTTAAACAATTTTTTTCTAAGGTAGTCTATTATATTTAAATCATAGTGGAGGGCATATGAATTTAAGAACTGATATCGCATATGAAAGACAAGAAACTATCTATAAAAATAATGTGAAAGGTGTGTCTGTGAAGCAGTGGACAGAAGAGGAAACAGAGATAACACTTACTGAAATACAAACGGATGAAGCCTCAAGAATAATGGGTCAACCCAAGGGGAAATATATAACATTGAAAATGCCTGAGTTTTCTCACGAAAGCGAATTGATTGACGGAAGACTTACTGTGCTTATTAAAACAATTAAAAGTATCTTACCAAAGGAGTCAAAAAGATTTATTGTTGCAGGATTAGGAAATGAAAGCATAACACCTGATGCATTAGGACCATTGTGTGCAAATAAGATATTATCAACCAGACATTTTGAGAAAATGCTGGAAGATGACTTATCGTTACCCAAATTAAACCCTGTTTCTTCAATTTCAACAGGCGTTCTTGGTCAAACAGGTATTGAAACCTCTGAATATATAAAAGGCATAGTGGATGTTGTAAAACCTGACTTAGCTATTATCATAGATGCAATTGCTACTTTGAAAAGTACTAATCTTGGTAAAACAATACAAATTACAAACACTGGCATTACACCGGGTTCAGGTGTAGGGAATTACAGAAAAACTATAGACAAAAGCACGTTGAATATACCTGTAGTTTCTATTGGAGTTCCAACTGTAATTCGTTTTGAAGAAGATGATAATTTGTTTGTTACTCCTCGTGAAATTGACACAATAATAAAAAGAGCATCGTCTTTAATTGCTATGGGTGTTAATTGCGCAATACATCCGGAAGCTGAGCCTGAGCTGTTTTTAGCCTTATCATAAATCGATATATACTCGCATATTCTTTAGTGAATATTATGCGAAAGAGTGAAAATTTTGAAATCAGGGACAAACATCTCGAATAGAACTTTATCGATTATTTTTAATTTAATAATTCCCGTTGCGCTATCATTTTTAATATTCTTTGACTCTGCTTCTGTTACAGATAAAGTATTATCAATAGTGTTTTCTTTTACTTTTCTTGAAACCTTATTTGATACTTCCTATGATAATATGAAGCAAGACAATTCGGTGGAAATATCTCAAAATTTAAACTCTTCCGTAAGTGTCACTCAATCCTCAACAATATCTAATCTCAATATACCAAGTGATATATATAAACTTATAGTTGATGCAGAGAAAAAATATTCCAATTCCTCAAACGATGGTAAGATAATCGAGGTGGATTACAGTCGCCAAAATGCAACATCAGAATTTAACGGTATATATATTCGAAATACAACTTTAACCCATAAGGTAAATATAAGTGACTATATTAATAAAAAAGTTTATGCTGAGGTGGATAAATCACAACCTTCTGTGTTGATATATCATACCCATGGTAGCGAAACGTACGAACTACTTGATAGAGGATACTATACTAATGAACGTAGTTCAATAAGCAATAATCCTGAAGAAAATGTGATTCGAGTGAGCGAAGAAATATGCAGGGTTTTGGAAAAAAATGGATATAAAACCATACACGATAAAACATTATATGATGAAGAATATAGTGGTGCATATGACCGTTCGTATGAGAATGTAAAAAAAACATTAAAAGAAAATCCGTCCATACAGGTTGTTCTTGATATTCATCGTGGAACAATTTATCAGAAAGATGGTTCTCGGATAAAACCGGTTACTCAAATCGGTGATAGAAAAATTGCACAGATTCAAATAATAAGTGGTTGTGAAGACGGAAACGTAACGGATTTTCCTGATTGGGAGAAAAATTTTACATTTGCACTGAATTTGCAGAAGAAATTGATAGATAGCAGCCCAACGATAGCAAGGCCCTTAAATTTGTGTAGCAGAAAATACAATATGGACTTAATGCCTTGTGCTTTGCAGGTTGAAATTGGCACCGATGCTAATACATTGTTAGAAGCGGTGTGTTCAGCGGAAATCTTTGCGGAAGCATTGACAGCACTATTAAAGGAGTGTGAAATATAAATGACAGAGTTAAAAAGATTGATGAAAAACTATTTGATGCTAGTTATCATCACATTGTTGACAACAATTCTCATTTGTTCAATTTTCATTGCGCAAAATAATACGGGTAAAATGCTTTTTGGCTAAATTTTCTTGCATTAGATTCTTTTGTAGTGTATAATTCTATATATAGATTATGAAAGGACAGATACACAAGCTTTGTGTGTTTATATTTATGAATTTTAAAGAGATTGGAAATAACGGACTTGTTGAGGGCTTCGCAGTCATCAAACAGTGTGACAAAAAAATGGCTAAAAACGGTAATGCTTATCTTGACCTTGTGCTTTCTGATAAAGAGGGAGAGATTTTTGCAAAACTCTGGGATTATAACGAGGTTTCTCACGGTAAATATGAAACAGATTCTTTTGTTAAGGTTAGAGGACAGATTTCACTGTATAACGGACATGACCAGTTGAGAATTGAGAGAATCCGTCCTGTAATTGAAAGTGACGGCGTAAGTGTTGCTGATTATGTAAAATCTGCTGATTACAGTGGGGATGATATGTTTAATCATCTTCTTTCACTTGTTAATAGTTTTAAAGACGAAGATTTGAAAAAGATTGTTTCGTATCTTCTTAATGAAAATAAAGAGAAAATTCTTTACTTCCCTGCTGCGTTCAGGCTTCACCATGCTATTCGTTGTGGACTTTTAATGCATACAACATCAATTGTTAAACTTTGTGAGGGAGTTTGTAAAGTCTATCCATTTGTAAATCGTGAGTTGCTTATTTCAGGTGCAATTTTACATGATATTGCTAAAACGGTTGAATTTGACGTTGGTGAAATAGGAATTGCATCAGGTTATACAGTTGAAGGTAATCTTATTGGACATCTTGTAATGGGTGCAATGATGGTTAAAGAAGCAGCTGTTAAACTTTCAGTTGATAATGAAAAATCATTACTTTTACAGCATATGATTATCTCCCACCACGGTGAACCTGAATTTGGTGCCGCTGTAAGACCCTTATTCCTAGAAGCTGAACTTCTTTCAGAACTCGACTCTATGGATGCAAAAGTCTATGAAATAATGGATGCTGTAAGTGGTGTCGAAAAAGGTGAATTTACAAATCGTCTTTGGGCATTGGATGACAGAAAATTTTATAAATACAATGATGCAACTTTAAAGGTTGACATTTTGTAATAAATTTTAAAAGGGAAAATTTAAAATAAAAGGGGAAAGTGTTATGAGAAATCATTTTGTGGACAAACCTGTTGACCTTTTGAATGTGGACGGAAGTCTTCGTGAAATCGGTTGGTCAACAAAACAAGTCTGGAAATATGACAAGAAAGCAATCAAGTCAAATGTTTTCAGAATTAAGGAATGGGACTATTATCTTGTTTTAGCACAAGATTTTGGTGTTGCTTTCACTGTTTCTGATTTAGGCTTTGCAGGACTTCATTCTGTATCATTCCTTGATTTTAAAACACCAAGCGAAACCACAAAGAGTGAAATGCCATTCTTCACAATGGGCAAGACAAATATGCCACCAACAAGTAGTGATGGAAATGTTCATTTCGGTAATAAAAATCTCACTCTTGACTATATTAAAACTGACGGACAGAGAAGAATTGTTTGTACATATAAGAATTTTAAAGACGGAAAAGACTTTAAATGTGACATCTGTCTTGACCAGCCTGATATGGATTCAATGGTTATTACAATTCCTTGGAAAAAGAACAAGAGATGCTTCTATTATAATCAGAAAATCAACTGTATGAGAGCGTCTGGCTGGGTTACCGTTGGTGACGAAAAATACGAATTTAACCCTGCAACAGACTTTGGTACACTTGACTGGGGTCGTGGCGTCTGGACTTATGATAATACATGGTTCTGGGGTTCAGGTAACTGTGATTTGGATGGTCATGCATTCGGATTTAATATCGGTTATGGATTCGGTGATAATTCAGCTGCAACAGAAAACGTTCTTTTCTATGATGGTGTTGCTCATAAGCTTGACGATATCTATTTCAATATGCCTGAGAATTATACAGACCCATGGACATTCTCATCGTCTGACGGAAGATTTGAAATGGACTTTGTTCCGATAATTGACCGTAGTGCGTTTATTGATTTCAAAGTAATTATTTCTGACCAGCATCAGGTCTTTGGCAGAATGAGTGGTAAAGCAGTCCTTGACGATGGTACTGTCCTCGAAATCAAAGATATGCTTATGTTTGCAGAAAAAGTTCATAACAGATATTGATATAATACAAAAAAACAATAAAATGGCTCCCCTTGATAGGGGAGCTGTCGTTTTTGTAAAAAAGACTGAGGGGTAGTTTTTCAAAGTCAATTAAGCTGTTTAATCTTAATAAAATCTTAATTATTTGTTTACTTTTATCTTAAAACTATTTTAGTTAAAATACCATTGGAGGTTGAAAAGTATGTATAGTATTCTTGTTTGTGATGATGAAAAAGATATTGTCAACGCTCTTGACATTTACCTTAAATCAGAAGGGTATAACACAATTCTTGCCTATAATGGTATAGAGGCTATTGAGAAAGTACAGGAACAAGAAGTTCATCTTATAATAATGGATATAATGATGCCTGTTATGGACGGTATAACATCAATGGTAAAAATCCGTGAACATAGCAACATTCCTGTTATCTTGCTTACAGCAAAAGGTGAGGATACCGACAAAATTCTTGGTTTAAATGTTGGTGCTGATGACTATGTTACAAAGCCTTTTAATCCTGTTGAACTTATGGCAAGAGTTAAGTCACAGCTTCGTCGTTATATGATGCTTGGTGGTGGCAAAGTCAATGAAAAAAGCATCTGTATAGGTGGAATTGAACTTGATGATACAGCTAAAAAGGTAACCGTTGATGGTGAACCTGTTTCATTAACACCAACTGAATATGAAATTTTGCACTTGCTTATGAAGACTCCGAATAAAGTCTTTTCACCAAAGGAAATTTATTTAAAAGTCTGGAAAGATAATCCTTATGGAACAGAAAGCACAGTTGCAGTACATATCCGTCACCTCCGCGAAAAAATCGAAATCAACCCTGCCGAGCCCCGCTATTTAAAGGTTGTATGGGGACAGGGTTATAAGATGAAAGAGGTGTGAGATAATGAGTTTGAAAAGTAACTTTGTTGTTAAATGTATTGCGGTTATACTATTTGCAGTATTTTTGACCGCCACATTACTGTCGTCTGCGTGCCTTGTGTTCGGTATAGCAACAGGTACATTCACAACAGACGCCGAAAAAAAGGAAAGTAAAGAAAATGTTTTACAGGATATGCTCTGGTATCCTGCAGGGCAAATAAGAAGCAGTTTGAGAGATTTTGCCGAGATTGAAGACTTGCCCTTTGAGTATTACAATATTTATCAATCCGAAAATGTGTTGTATGAAATTTATGATGCCGATGGTAAAATATTTTATTCTAATTTAGACGGCACCGAAGGTGATATTCATATTTATGACGAATACACTTTTTCAGTCCTTAAAGAAGAATATAAAGATTCTGAGTTAATTTACGAAGAAACCTTGCCGACGGATTCGACAGATTATGGCGAAGATGCAACTGCCGTTCATCCAAGCTCAGATGAAATTACGGATAAATACTATGAAGAAAAAAGCTATTCATACAATGTTTATCTTAAAGAAGAAATGACTGCAAAAGATAGCTTTTATTATGTTTCAGAATTATTTGATTATGTTGCAGAGCATAAAACAAGCCTTACAATCACCGTAATAATATCACCGATTATTTCCCTTGTGTTGTTCATTTTCTTAATGTGCGCATCAGGTCATAAAGAGGGCGTTAAAGAAATTCATATTTCCCGCTTTGACCGTTTCCCTGTTGATATTTTGTCTGCCGCTTATATAGGGCTTACGGTATTGTTGGGATTAGGCATCTTCTGGCTGTATGAAGAGTTTTTGTATTATTGGCCGCAGTATTATGATTCTTCAATTAGCATAGTAATTCCGTTTTTAGTAGGCCTTTGCATTGTCGGTGTCGCACTTGATTTTGCACTTCTTGCAATACTCTCAATGACCACCGCAGTGCGCCTCAAAACTCGTACATATATAATATCAACTCTGATTTTTATGGTGCTAAACATTTGCTGGAAAATCCTTAAAATGAGTTGGAAATTTATTTGTAAAATCTGCAGAAAATCATTTAATTTCACAGGCAGAGTTTTACGCAAAATCCCGCTTGTTTGGAAAACTATTTTAATTGTTATTGCACTTGGCTTTTTGGAGATACCTATATATGTTATATCCCATGACTGTGGTTTCCCGCTTTGGTTTATATTTAATGTAGTTTTAGGTGCTATTATAATCCTTGTTGCAATCTTGCTTAAAGACATCAAAAAAGGTACCGAAGAAATCGCAAAAGGCAATATTTATAGGAAAATCAATACAAAATATATGTTACTCGATATTAAAGACCACGCAGAAAATATCAATAATATAAACGACGGTATCGCAAAAGCAGTTGAGGAGCGAATGAAGTCCGAACGCTTTAAAACCGAACTTATTACCAATGTTTCGCACGATATTAAAACTCCTTTGACATCAATTATCAACTATGTTGATTTGCTTGAAAAAGAAGAAATCAACAACGAAACTGCAAAAGAGTATATCGGTGTATTGTCCCGTCAGTCTGCAAGACTTAAAAAGCTTATTGAAGACTTGATTGAAGCCTCAAAGGCGTCAACGGGTAATGTGAGTGTAAATCTTTCACAGTTTGAATTGGGTATTTTGCTCACTCAGGCTCTTGGTGAATACGAAGAACGCTTTGAAAAGAATAATCTTCAGGTTGTTCTTAATAAAACTGATGAAACACTTTATGTTATGGCTGATAACCGTCACATGTGGCGAGTTTTCGACAATATTCTCAACAATATAGCAAAATATGCTCATTCAGGAACACGAGTTTATATTGATGCAAATCGAAATGGTAAGAATGTTGAAATTAGTTTCCGTAATATCTCAAAAGACCCTCTTAATATTACAGGTAACGAGCTTATGGAACGCTTTGTCCGTGGTGATAGTTCGCGAAATACTGAGGGAAGTGGATTAGGACTCTCAATAGCAAAATCTCTTGCAGAAGTGCAAAATGGTAAGTTAGATATTCAAATTGACGGTGATTTGTTCAAAGTTCTTCTTACATTCTCATTAAGTGAATAAACTAGAAAAAGCCTCCCTTTGATAGGGAAGCTTTTTTTGATGCCATTTTTCTATTAGTTCACAAGATTGATTACTGTAAGCACAGCACAAGCATCACCATCAACTACAACTTTACCTTTATTGTATGCTTCAATAGGGTCAAGCTTGCCTTCAAGAAGCTTCATAAGGTTTGTTGGGTTGACTGTAACGATAGCGTGTCTGTCATAGTATTCATAAGGCTCAACATTAACATTGTGGTCTTTAACCTCAATGTAAAAAATGCCGTTCACATTCTTGCCTTCAAGGTTAATCTGTAATGCAACTACATCGTCGATATTACTTGCATCAGCATTCTGGAATTTAGCCTTAACCTTTGCTACTACCTGTTCGTATGTCATGGTTTTCACTCCTTATTTTTTTGTTTAATTAATATTATCATATAACAAAATTCTTTGCAAATTCATACAATACCAAAATTTATGAAAAAAGCATATCATAATCCGTCGGAAATGGAAAAACAGGGTAGAAAGTTTGATTAAATTAAATAAAATTTAATCTAATACAGTGAAATAAATAGTTATCTGTACAAAATTAAAAAAATAAAAATTTTTCTGTTTTTGTAATGACAAAAAACGTCTTTTGTGATACAATTATACTATTAATATGCAGAAGTCTGCAATTTGGAGGGAAATTTATGGCATTGGTAAAAAAAGAAGCTTATTTTAACTCATCAAACGGCTTTAATAAAATCAGAACTCTCATCTGGGAAGACGATGAATTAACACCTATCGGTATCGTTCAGTTGACTCATGGTATGGCTGAACATATTGCTCGTTATGATGAATTTGCTCGTTTTTTGGCATCAAATGGATTTGTAGTTTGTGGTAATGACCATTTAGGTCATGGTAAGAGCATTGAAGACCGTTATCAGATTGGTTATATGGGAGATTATAACGGGGATAAGCGTCTTGTTGACGATATGCATATTCTTACAAAAATAATGAAAAAGAGAAATCCAGATATCCCATATTTCCTTTTCGGTCATTCGATGGGTTCATTCTGTGCAAGAATTTACTCGGTTCATTTCGGATACGAACTTGACGGTGTAATTCTTTGTGGTACAGGTGATATGCCTGACCTTATCAATGCCGGTGTTGACCTTATTGATATGCTTGTAAGTAAATATGGTCTTATGAGAAGAGTTGATAAGATTGCAGAAATCATGAACAAAGGCTTCTCAATGATGGGTACTGATAAGGATAATTCTCTCGCATGGCTTTCAGAAAATGCTGAAAACAGACTAAACTATTCAAACGATGAACTCTGTGGATTTACATACACACTTGCAGGGTATCGTGATATTTACAATATTATGCGTGAAGCATGTGACTCTGATTGGGCATTAAGAATGCCAAAAGAATTACCTGTTATGATTATTTCAGGTGCAAATGACCCTGTTGGTATGAATGGTAAAGGCGTTTTAGCAGTTGCTGACAGCCTTGCAGGTGCAGGAATTGAACCAACAACAATTCTCTATCCAGGAATGAGACACGAAATTCTTAACGAAACAGATAATGATGTTGTGTTTAACGATGTTCTCTCTTTCTTGTTATCAATTTACACTAAGGAAGTATAATTTTGACAAACTTTGTATCGAACGAACAGATTGAATTACAAAAGAATATTGCAGGTGAGGTTGCTGAGTTATTACTGCATCGTCACGGGACAAGTCCAAAAGCGTTTGTTCATACATACGGATGTCAGGGTAATGTTGCTGACAGCGAAAGAATTAAAGGACTCATTTCATTAATGGGTTATACTATGACTGAAGAAAAGGAAGAAGCTGACTTAATCCTTTATAACACCTGTGCAATCCGTGAACATGCTGAAGACAGAGTTTTTGGTAATGTGGGTGCTATTAAGAAGTTAAAGCAGTCAAACCCAAATCTCATAATTGCTCTTTGTGGTTGTATGATGCAACAAGAGCATATCCGTGAGAAACTTTTCAAAAGTTTTCCATTTGTTGATATTGTTTTCGGTACTCATAATCAATATAAAGTACCTGAAATCTTTAAGGCATATTTATCTCGTGGTAAAAGATTCTTTGCTGATATGACAGAGACTAATGAGGTGGCTGAGGGTATTCCTGCACTCCGTGACAACACTGCAAAAGCATGGTTGCCTATAATGTATGGTTGCGATAATTTCTGTACATATTGTGTTGTGCCTTATGTTCGTGGTAGGGAAAGAAGCCGTAAGTCTGAGGATATTATCAGAGAGTTTAAGCAGATTGTTGCCGAGGGGTACAAGGATATCACTTTGCTTGGGCAGAATGTAAATTCTTACGGTAAAGGATTAGATGAAGACATTAATTTCTCACAACTTATCCGTCAGTTAAACGATATTCCGGGTGAGTTTACTATCCGATTTATGACTTCTCATCCAAAGGATTGTACAAAGGAGCTTGTTGATACCATTGCTGAATGTGATAAGGCTTCAAAGCATATTCATCTTCCTGTACAGTCAGGTAACAACAGAATTCTTAAGGAAATGAATCGTCGTTACACTCGTGAAAAGTACCTTGAGCTTATAAATTATGCGAAAGAAAAAATAGAAGGTCTTTCACTTACAAGTGATATAATCGTTGGTTTCCCAGGGGAAACTTATGAAGAATTCTGTGATACTTTGTCACTTGTAAAAGAGGTTGGATACACTTCACTTTTCACATTTATATTCTCATCAAGAAAAGGCACAAAAGCATCGTTAATGGATGACCCTGTGTCTTATGGAGAAAAAAATAAATGGTTTAAAGAACTCTGTGATTTGCAAGAGAGTATTGCGGCAAATCATAGTGCAGAAATGAAAGGGAAAACCTACCGTATTCTTTGTGAGGGTGACAGTAAAACTCTCGAGGGCTATATGGCAGGTCGAACCGATGGTAATGTTATTATTGAATTCCCATGTCATAACCAAAATTTAGTTGGGAAATTCTGTCATGTAAAAGTCACAGAATCGCTCAATTGGCTTGTCCGTGGTGAACTTATTAAATAATAAAAAAATATAAGTTAAAATAAAGGAGCAAAAACAAAATGTCACTTGAAAAACTTACAAGAGAACTTGGTAAAGCAATTCAGCAGGATGAAAGATATCTTGCAATGCAGAAAGCTATTGAGGCTAACGAAAAAGATACAGCACTCAATGAGCTTATGAGCAAAATTCAACTTATCCAGGTTTCATATCAGCACGAAGCATCAAAGGAAGAACCTGATGAAGGCAAGATTAAGGCTTATGATGAAGAATTCCGTGGTGTTTACACAGAAATCATGATGAATCCTAATATGCAGGCTTATGAAAAAGCAAGACAGGATATCGACGAACTTATGAACTACCTTACAGGAATCCTTGCTATGTGTGTTAACGGTGATGACCCTGACACATGTGACCCTAAAGCACATCAGTGTGGTGGCGACTGCTCAGGTTGTCATTGTGACTGTGGCGACGAAGGTTGCAACCACTAAATTATAATAATCAATAGGGCAGGTCTTTGCACCTGCCCGAAGAAATTAAACTAACTAAGAAGGAAGCAAAAATATGGCACTCTCTCCAATGATGCAACAATATTTTCAAATAAAACAGAATTATGAAGACACCATATTGATGTTCCGTCTTGGTGACTTTTATGAGATGTTCTTTGATGACGCTAAAACTGCGTCAAAAGAGCTTGAACTTGTGCTTACAGGTCGTGACTGTGGCGAAGATGAACGTGCACCTATGTGTGGTGTTCCATTCCATAGTGCAGACGGTTATATCGCAAAACTTGTGTCAAAAGGCTATAAAGTTGCTATTTGTGAGCAGATGGAAGACCCTGCAACTGCAAAGGGCATTGTAAGACGTGATGTTATCCGTGTTATTACACCGGGTACTGTTATTGAAAGTTCAATGCTCGATGAATCAAAGAATAATTATCTCGCATCAGTTTGCGCAACTAACGGAAACGTTGGTATGTGCTTTATCGATATTTCAACAGGCGAGGTCAATTTAACAGAATTTTCTGAAAATATCGAACAGAGAGTTATTAACGAAATGGGTAGATATAACCCAACTGAAATTATCCTTAATAAAGAGGTTGTTTCTTTTACTTCTCTTGCTGATTTTATTTCTAAAAAACTTGAAGCGTCTGTTGAGTTATTGATTGAAGAATTTGACTTTACAAATGCAGAAAATGTATGTAAAGAACATTTTAATACAAATGATTTAGGTGCAATTTCACTTAATCAGAGAGATACCTCAGTCTGTGCGTTAGGTGCAGCGATATCTTATCTTCGTGCAACTCAAAAAAGAGATTTGGATAATATCAAGGACATTAACTTCTATACTGATGCAAAGCTTATGAATCTTGGTATTTCTGCAATCCGTAACCTTGAGCTCCTTGAAACAATGCGTGATAGAGATAAAAAAGGCTCACTTCTCTGGGTACTTGATAAGACAAAAACTGCAATGGGTAAAAGAATGCTCCGTTCATTTATTGAACGACCATTATATGACTGTGTAGAAATCTCCAAACGACTTAATGCAGTTGATGAGCTTTATAAGAACACAGAACTTCGTGAGAGAGAAACTGAGCTTTTAATCAGTGTTTATGATATGGAGCGTCTTATGACCCGTATTGTATATAACACAGCAAATGCAAAGGAACTTTTATCCCTTAAAACAACTTTACAGAATCTTCCTGAGCTCAAAGATAATCTTAAGGATGCTGAATGTAATTTACTTAAATTTATCTTTAACGAAATTGATGTTCTTGATGATGTATGCTCTCTTATTGATATTGCAATCAAAGACGATGCACCATTCTCAGTCCGTGAGGGTGGAATGATTAAGGATGGCTTTAATAAAGAACTCGACGAGCTTCGTGACATTGTAAATGGTGGTAAAACTATTCTTGCAAAGCTTGAAGCAGATGAGCAGGAAAAAACAGGAATCAAAAAGCTTAAAATCGGTTATAACAAGGTTTTTGGTTATTATTTTGAAGTTCTTAATTCATATAAGGAACTTGTTCCTGATACATACATAAGAAAACAAACACTTTCAAACTGTGAAAGATATATTACCGAAGAGCTTAAAACACTTGAAACTAAGGTTTTAGGTGCTCAGGAAAGAATTGTTGGTCTTGAATACGAGATTTTCAATTCAATTCGTAAAAAAATTGCAGGTGAGTATTTAAGAACTCAGAGAACTGCTCATGCAATTGCTCTTTTGGATGTTCTTTGTTCATTTGCAACAGTTTCAGTTAAAAATAACTATACAAGACCTGATATTAACGATAAAGGAGTCATCAGAATTAATGAAGGTCGTCATCCGGTTGTAGAAGTATTACAGAAAAAGACTATGTTTGTACCAAACGATACATTACTTGACTGTGAAGACAACAGAATGGCAGTTATTACCGGTCCTAATATGGCGGGTAAATCAACATATATGAGACAGATTGCCATTATAACAGTTATGGCTCAAATGGGTTGTTTTGTTCCTGCGAAATCAGCGGATATCGGTATTGTTGACAGTATTTTCACTCGTGTTGGTGCTTCTGACGACTTGGCTTCAGGTCAATCAACATTTATGGTCGAAATGAATGAGGTTGCTGAAATTTTGAAATATGCAACAAAAAACAGTCTTATTATCCTTGATGAAATCGGCCGTGGTACATCTACTTTTGACGGTATGAGTATTGCCCGTTCAGTTGTTGAGTATATTGCTGATAAGAAGAAAATCGGTGCAAAAACACTTTTTGCAACTCACTATCACGAATTGTCCGAACTTGAAGGCACGGTTGACGGCGTTAAAAACTATAATATCGCAGTTAAAAAACGTGGTGATGATATTACATTTCTTCGTCGTATTGTCCGTGGCGGTGCAGATGGCTCATATGGTATCGAGGTTGCAAAGCTTGCAGGTGTGCCTGATAACGTAATTAAGAGAGCCAAAACAATTCTTAAAACTCTTGAAGATAACGACTTAATGAAGCCTAAAATGGTAACGGATATCCCAGAAGAAAAAGAGCCTGAAATCCAGATGTCTTTTGAATCAAATTCAAGGGAATACATTATGGACAGACTTCGTACAGTGGATATTAACACCTTAACCCCAATCGAAGCAATGGGCTTGCTTTACGAATTAATAGATAAAGCGAAGAATTAATTGTAGGTTGTGATATCTCAAAAAAATATATTCGCGAAAATTACAAGTTATATATTGAAATATATAGTTTGAGAGGAGTATTGATATGAAAATAAATATTGATACTAAAAAAGGAAAAGAAACTTTATCAAAAGTATTGCAAAAAACTTCTGATGTAGGTAAAAAGGCTGTTACTGATATTCAGCAAGGTGCGAAAGATTTATCAGAAAAAGCTAAGAATGATAGCTATTTGCGTAGAATAAAAAAGTATAACCCATTGTTTCCTGAAACATATCAAAGTGAATCGTTTAATATCCCGAATATGATTATGATACGTGATGATGCTGAAAGACGTGGAATTGATGTTTGTGAAGGTGCAATCGGTTGGCTTGATAATGCAAACGGAATGGAAGTTCTATGTCTTTATGATGAGGCTATAAAATTTAGTGGTATAAATTTTGTGCCTGTCGCATCATGTGATGCCTTTTATTATGTTGATAATTATGACCGCAATCGATTTATTAGAACGGATTGTATTTTCAGTAAAGCTCACGAGGAACGTTTAGCTGAACTTCAGAATATTGCTAATCTACTTGGCGCTAAGAAGTGTTCAATTGAAATCAGTGAAAAAGTCGTTGAGAGTAAAAAGGAACATAAAGGTACATCCGTTTCTCAATCTGCAATTATTAAAGGCGTTAATGTTAAAGCAAATGAGGGACTAAATGAGTTAAGTGTGAATGAAAATGTAAATCAAAGAAACGGTCGTATTGTTTCAGAATTTAACGGTAGTGATAGTCCTGAAAGACCAATATTAAAATGGTTTGCTCAAGATGATAATATTAAAAGACTTATTGAAATGAGATGTAGTGGCAACAATGCAATTAAGTCTCAAACACTTGAATTATCAGGTTCAACATCTGCGACAATGTCGCAAAAAGCTGCTTATAATATAGATGTTGCGATGTCAAAACTTGCTGGAATTAAAGGTAAGAGCGAAATGGAAGCAAAAGCAACACGAGAACACCATAGCAAGTTGCTTTTTACAGTTGAGTTTTAGTCTATACCTAATTAAAAAGGTGGTGCTGACCAATGGCAAAAATAAATAAACTCCCAAAATATATGGCTGATTTAATTGCAGCAGGTGAGGTGGTTGAAAGACCTACATCTGTTGTAAAAGAACTTATGGAAAATGCCGTTGATGCTGGCGCTACTTCTATAACAGTTGAAATTCAGCATGGTGGTATTTCATATATCCGTGTAACTGACGACGGATGTGGTATTGAAAGAGAAGATGTTAAAATTGCTTTCGTAAGCCATGCCACAAGTAAAATTAAAACTGCCGAAGATTTGAATACTATTTTAACTCTCGGTTTCCGTGGTGAAGCGTTGCCATCTATTGCAGCAGTTTCAAAGGTGAATATGATTACCAAAACTGCCGACGAAGAAATTGGAACAAGTCTTACCATTGAAGGTGGAATTATAACTGATTTTTCCGACGCAGGTTGTGCAGTTGGTACAACTATGATTGTCCGTGAACTTTTTTATAACACTCCAGCTCGAATGAAATTCCTTAAAAAGGATGTAAGTGAGGGTAATTTTGTTGCAGCTGCAGTGGAAAAACTTGCACTTTCACATCCTGAAATCAGTATCCGTTTTATCCGTGATGGAAAACAAGTGTTCACAACTAATGGTGACGGAAACTTACAGAATGTTTGTTTTTCTGCATTCGGCAAAGATTTTTCAAATGGACTTTTGAATGTTGATGCATCCGTTGGTAATGTGTCAGTTAGTGGTCTTGTAACACCACCATTTAATTGCCGTGGCTCCCGTGGTATGCAGTACTTCTTTGTAAATGGGAGAAGTGTAAAAAATACAACAATTATGGCTGCCTTTGAAAATGCTTATAAAAACAGTGTGATGGTCGGCAAATTCCCTGGTGGTGTATTGTTCATTGAGTTACCACCTGAACTTGTTGATGTAAATGTGCATCCGTCGAAAATTGAAGTTCGTTTTTCTGATGAAAGAGCAATTTTTGATGCAGTTTATCATTCTGTGAAAACAGCATTAAACGAAAGTATAGCTATAAAACAAGCAAATTTACCTGATAAAAAAACAATATATAATGATATATTTACAAAACCACAACAGGATTTTAAACAGACAACAGTACAAGAGAATATCGCTTTCACAGATAAAGTTTTAAAGCCACTTTCTGAAACACCGTTGTTTGTTAATGATGTTAAAACGGAGTATGCTGTAGATGTTGATGATGACCCATTTGACATTCAATTCCCAATTTCAAAACCTGTACAAAAGATAGAATTTGAGCCAAATTTAACACCAAAAGCAGAAGAAAACAAACCCGAAAATGAAATCCGTCTTATAGGTGAAGTGTATAAGACTTACATATTCATTGAATTAAATGGAAAACTTTGTGTTATCGATAAACATGCTGCTCATGAGAGAATTTTGTTTAACAAACTGAAAAAAGAAGCACATAATAGTGGCAGTCAGATGCTTTTAATGCCTGTTACAGTAACACTTGGTAAAGAAGAGTATACTGCAGTAACTGAAAACATTGAAACCATCGTAAAAGCAGGGTTTGATATAGAAGATTTTGGGAATGGTACAGTGATAGTTCGTAGTTGTCCTATCGACCTTGATAATCAGGAAATTGCACCTCTTATTGATGAAATTGCTCAATATCTTATTAAAAATCGTCGTGATATTACAAATGAACATTTGGATTGGATTTATCATAATGTTGCATGCAGAAGTGCAATAAAGGCAGGGGATGATAGTTCAGATATTGAATTGTTAGCTCTTGCAAAACAGGTTATAAACGACAAGGATGTCCGTTTCTGTCCTCATGGCAGACCTGTTATGATAGAGCTTTCAAAACATGAATTAGAAAAACAGTTTGGTAGAGTATAATATGAAAAAGTATCCTGTAATCGCAGTTGTTGGTCCAACAGCTTCCGGAAAAACATCTTTGTCAATAGAAATTGCAAAGCATTTTAACGGACAAGTTGTGTCAGCTGACTCAATGCAGATTTATGAAAAAATGAATATTGCAACTGCTAAACCAACTAATGATGAAATTCAGGGGATACCTCACCATTTAATCGGTTTTCAACCTATAGACAAAAAATTCAGTGTTGCTGAGTATGTAACCCTTGCCAAAGAATGTATTGAAGATGTTTATAGTCAAGACAGTCTTCCTATAATTGCAGGTGGTACAGGCCTTTATATTGATTCGCTTCTTCAAAATATTCAGTTTTCCAAAGAAGACAGTAATGTGGAATTAAGAAATGAATTAACTGAAATGTTTGAAGTAAAAGGTGCAGAATTTATGCTCCAGTGGTTAACAGAAATTGACCCTGAAACAGCAAGTAAACTACATCTTAACGACAAAAGCAGAATTATTCGTGCACTTGAGATATATAAGGCTACCGGTAAAACAATGACCGAACATAAAATTCTCTCACGTGAAGAAAAATCACCTTATGAAGTACTTTACATCGGTATCAATTATCGTGACAGAAATATACTTTACGACAGAATTAACCGTCGAGTTGACATTATGGTTGAAGCTGGTCTTATAGAAGAGGCAAAAGATTTTTATAATATTGACCCCGAAAAAACTGCTTGTCAAGCAATCGGTTATAAAGAATTAGCACCGTATTTTAATGGTGAAAAAAGTCTTGAAGATTGCTTGGAAAGTTTGAAAATAGAAACAAGACATTATGCGAAACGTCAATTAACATGGTTTCGTAAAAATGAAAACATTAATTGGTTTTACCCTGATGATTATGAAAATACAGCGGACATGTATTCTGAAGTTCTTTCAATGATAAATGATTTTTTAAAGGAGGTACATTGATAATGAAGTTTAATCTTAATAAGAATCAAACTAAAAATCTTTTCTTTTCAATTGTCGGTGTGCTGATTATTTTATACTTTGTTTACCAGATTGTACAAATGAATACAAACCCATATAAGACGGAAATTGCTTTAGAAAGACCTGTTCAAAGTAAAATCACTACACAGGCATTTATTGTTCGTGATGAAACTTATATTACTGCAACAAATACCAGTGGAACAATTGTTTCGATAGCAGAAGATGGTAAACGAGTTTCAAGTGGCGATGATGTCGCTGTTGTTTTTCAGGATGAAGGTAGTGCAGCAACTTATGTTCGTATCAATGAACTAAAAAAGGAAATCGATTATTATAAACAACTTAATAATCGTGTCGGACTAGGTGTAAACGCACCATCATCATATAATAAACTTATTGATGAGGCTTGTATTTCCTTTATTTCTGCAACCCGTGAAAAAATTGGTAGTGATTTTGATGATGCATTAACTGATTTAAGAGATGCTATTACAACTCGTCAGCTTGCTGTTGGTGAAAAGGTATCTGCTGAGGTAAAACTTGCCGAATTGGAAGCTGAACTTGTATCACTCAATCAAAAAGCAGTTAATTATTCAACTATTACATCACCTAATTCAGGTTATTATATTGGTTCGGTTGATGGATATGAAAAATCATTAAGTTATTCCGATGTGATGAATGTTGATTGTAATACGATTTCATCTTTGATTGCATCAACACCAGACACAACACCTGCAAATATAATGGGAAAACTGGTTGATAGTTTTGACTGGTATTTTCTTTGCAACATTCCTTATGATGAATCAGGCAAAATTGATGTTGGTTCAACTGTTAAAGTTAATGTACCAAATACAACTGTTGGGACTTTAAAATGCACTGTTGTTGTGAAGAGTAATATAGACGGAGATAATGTAGCAGTTGTTTTAAAATGTAATGTTATGAATCGTGATGTTGCAAATCTTAGAATTCATGAAATTGAGATTGTTACAGAGGACTATGTCGGAATAAAGATTCAGAATACTGCAATTCGTGAGGTTGACGGACAAAAAATAGTCTATGTTAAGAGTGGTAATATAATTCAATCCAAAAAGATTAACATTATTTACTCCACAGAGGACTTTTCTGTTATAGAGATTGTCAATGACTCATCGTATGTTAAACAGTATGATACAATTATTATAGAAGGGGTTGATTTAAGTGATGGAAAAGTCATATCTTGAACAGCGTAAATCTGATATCGAATATAACCTTGATGTTATCAATGAAAAGATTGCTGAAAGTGCAATAAAAAGTGGAAGAAATCCATCCGAAGTACGTTTAATGGCTGTAACTAAAACTGTTGACCCTATTTTTATAAATTATGCTTTGGATTATGGAGTAAATCTTATTGGTGAAAACCGTGTTCAGGAAATGCTGAGAAAAAAGCCTGAATTACATCTTAATAATGTTGAAAAACATCTTATAGGTCATCTTCAGACCAATAAAGCAGGACAGATTGTTGGTGAGGTTGATATGATACAATCTGTTGACTCTTTAAAAATAGCAAAGGAAATCGGAAAACAGTCAGTAAAAAAAGGAATAGTAACTGATGTTTTGCTTGAAATAAATATTGGTGCAGAGGAGAGCAAAACAGGATTTCTTACAAATGAGTTTTATGAAACCGTTCACGAGATTTCAGAAATTGCAGGAATTCGTATAAATGGGCTCATGACAATACCACCAATTTGTGATGAAAACACAATTCTTTGTAAATTTTTTGAAAATATATACAATATCTATGTTGACATTAAGGGGAAAAAGTTAGATAATATATCTATGAATATTCTCTCGATGGGTATGTCGGGTGATTATGAACAAGCAATTTTAAATGGTTCAAATCTTGTAAGAATAGGTTCTTCAATTTTTGGACCAAGAATATATTAATGGGAGGATTATACTATGAGTTTCTTAGACAAAATTAAAAACATTGTAAATGTAGATGAGGATGGATATTATCCAGATGATGATATTGATACAGGAGCATTTATTAGTTCGGACAGCAGTTATGATGAAACTGAAGAAAAAGTAGTAAAGCCACAGCGTCGAGCAGTTCGTAATGCTGATGATAGCAAAGTTGTTAATATTCATACAACAGCACAACTTCAGGTTGTTCTTGCAAAACCAGAAAAGTTTGAAGAGGTTCGTGGCATTGCTGACAATCTTAACGAAAAAAGAACTGTTGTTTTAAACCTTGAATCTGTAAGTAAAGAAGTTGCTCGTCGTCTTATTGACTTCCTTACAGGTGTTGCTTATGCTAACAACGGACAGATTAAACGTGTTGCAAACAGCACATTCATCATCACTCCATACAATGTGGATGTTATGGGTGATTTGTTGGATGAGCTTGAAAACAATGGAATGTTCTTTTAATTGATTTCATATTTTATAAAATAGAATGGCCCTTGGGCAGAATGGGAAGGATATAAATGCTTACACCTGATAGAATTAAAGAAAAAGTTTTTCCAACAACAGGACGTGGTTCATATCGTTCTGAAGATGTTGATATGTTTATGAATGAAGTTGCTGCATCTTATGAGCAGATGTTCAAAGAGAATGGCGACTTAGTTAGAAAAATCAGTATTCTTGCAAAAAAAGTTGAAGAATACAGAGCTGATGAAGAAAGCCTTAAGATGGCTCTTCTCAATGCACAGAAACTTGCTGATAAAATTGTTGCAGAAGCAAAGGAAACAGCAGCTAATGAAGTTGCGTCTGTTAAGGGTGAAACTGATAAGCTTCGTGCTGACGCAGTTGCTGATGCACAGGCCCTTGAAACAAATGCAAAGAATGAATCAGAATCTATGATTGCAAACGCACAGGCAGAGGCTGATAGAATCCTTGCTGATGCTAATCGTGAGGCAAATGAGATTCTTGGAAATATCAATCGTAAAGTGACTCACGAAAGCCTTGTGTATGAAATGATTCAGAAAGAAGCTTCTGAGTTTAAGTCAAAGCTTATTGCGATGTATAGAGAGCATATCACACTCATTAATGACCTTCCAGAAATAGTTGATGAACAGCTTGATGCTGAAGAAGCAGTAAAAGATGAAGAAACTGTTGAAGCACCAGTTGAACCAACATTTGAAGAAGTTATTGTTGAAGACAGTGAAGAAGCTGTTGAAGAATCAGAAGAAATTGCAGAAGAAAACGATGACGTAGCTATTGTTGAAGATGCAGAATCATTTGTTGTGGTTGATGAAGAACCTGAAGCAGACGAAGAAATTGTTGTAGATGATATTGTTGCTGATGAAGACGTTGAAGACTATGAGCCTATCAGTGATGAGGTTTTCAAAAATTTTGAACCCGCTGAAAACGATAAAGAGGTTTATGCAGAGAAAAAGTCATTTAAGATTGATTTAAGTAAAATTGATTTTGCTGACGATGATGATTATATTCCTGTTCCAACAAACTCATTGTTTGAAAATGTTGGTGAACTTGATGAAACAGACGATGATTCAAATGATGATTCTCATATGTCATTTAAGGGATTCTTCAAAAAGAAATAAAATAGACGAGGTTTTTTAATGCTTCAAGTAATAACATTAGTATCTGTTGCTTTTCTAGTTGCAGTAGACCAAATTATAAAATTACTTGTACTTAAACATCTCAAGCCGATAGGCAGCCTTCCATTAGTTGACGGGATTGTTCAGTTGAATTATGCCGAAAACACAGGGGCTGCTTTTGGTTCATTTAGTGCACATACAGATTTGTTATCAATTTTTACATTTTTGATGATTATTATTGGTTTGCTGTATTTGTTTATTAAAAAACGTAAGTTAGATGTTGAGTATGTATGCATAGCACTTATAATTGCAGGTGGACTCGGTAATCTTATTGACCGAGTTTTCCGTGGATTTGTGGTTGACTATATTGAACCATTATTTATAAATTTTGCTATATTTAACTTTGCGGATATCCTTGTTACATGTAGTTCGGTTGTCCTTGTGATATGGCTTATTTATGAGATTTACCGAGAAGGAAAAGAAGAAAAGGAACAGAAGTAATGAGTGATATTATAATTGATGTTCCTCAGGAGTATGAGGGAGAGAGAATAGATAAGTTTTTATCAATTCTTTTAGAAAGCTCTTCTCGTAATGCAATACAGAAACTTATTGAGGATTGCAAAGTGCTTGCTAATGGCAATACTGTCAATAAAAAATATAAAGTTAAGACAGATGATGAAATTGTAATACTTCCAAGTCAGCTTAAACCTCTTGATGCAGAGCCTGAGAACATTCCACTTGATATTGTCTATGAAGATGATGATTTACTCGTTGTTAATAAGCCGAGAGGAATGGTAGTTCATCCTGCACCAGGCAATTATAGTGGTACTCTTGTCAATGCATTGCTGTTTCACTGCAAAGACTCGTTATCGGGGATTAACGGCATATTAAGACCAGGTATTGTTCATAGAATTGATAAAGACACAAGTGGTTTGTTGATTGTCGCTAAAAATGATACAGCACATATTGGACTTGCAGAGCAGATTAAGGAGCATAGTTTTACTCGAGAGTATAATGCAGTAATTGTTGGCCATTTGAAAGATAATGAGGGTACGGTTAATGCTCCAATAGGTAGAAACCCTAAAGACCGTAAAAAAATGTGTATAACTTATCAAAACTCAAAAAATGCTGTTACACATTATTCTGTTATCAACGATTATGATGGGTATTCACATGTTTCATTGAAACTTGAAACAGGTAGAACACATCAAATTCGTGTTCATATGGCTCATTTAGGTCATCCTGTTGCAGGGGATGCAGTGTATGGCAATGATAAAAAAAGTGCTTATCTTAATGGTCAGTGCTTACATGCTATAAAAATTGGTTTTATTCATCCAAGAACAAAAGAATACCTTGAATTTACGTCGGATTTGCCTGAATACTTCAAGGAATTTTTAAAAAGACTTAAAAGCACCTGAGGAGGTGTTATAACATGGAAAACAAAGATTTGTCAAATTGGCTCGTTGTGTCAGATATCGACGGAACTTTGAATAATAAGTTCAGACAGCTACCAAAAAGAAATTACGAAGCAATTTGCCGTTTCGTAAAAGAATATAATGGACACTTCACATTGGCATCGGGCAGAAATGTTGAATCAATGCGTAAACATTATGAACGATTACCCATAAAAGGTACTCCTGCCGTTATTCTCAATGGAGCAGGCGTTTATGACTATTCCGAAGAAAAAATGCTTCATTTTGACGCAATCAATGACAATGCTATTGATTTGGTGTTTGAAATATATAAGCGATTTCCATCCGTAGAAATTGAGGTCTTGACGGATAAAATGATATATACTCTTAATTCAAAGGTTTTTGCTCGTGTAATGGTTAGAGCCGATAAATTGCATTACAAGAATTGTAAGCATCCTAATGAAATACCACGAGAGAATTGGGGAAAAGTAATTTTTCTTGGTATGCCTGATTTGATTAAGAGGATAAGAAAATATGTTGATTCTCTTGATTGTACAAGTGCAAACTTTATGTCAAGTTCAATTTCATCCTTTGAAATGCTTAATGAAGGTGTACATAAAGGCTCTGCTCTTATGAAAATTGCAGAAATGTATAACATTGAGCAAAAACATACAGCAGCAATCGGTGACTATTTCAACGATTATGATATGCTTAAAACTGTTGGACTTCCTGCTTGTTGTGGACAAGCACCAAAGGCAATGCATAAAATTGCAAAGTTTCATGCATGCCATTGTAACAATGGTGCTGTCGCTGACTTGCTTGAATATATAATGAATGATTACAAAGATTAAAAAATAGGGGGAGTAAAAATGAATGCTTCTTTGAAAAAAGAACTTGAAATTTTTGCAACGAAAGAAAGACTTCTCTTGTTGGAGGGTATTTTCAATGCAAAGGCCGGTCATCCGGGCGGCTCACTTTCAATTTCGGATCTGC
>JAZNJX010000009.1:0-9347 GCA_045578245.1 Candidatus Fimenecus sp.
TGATAATACTCCGGGACGAAAAGTCTATCAGACCTCTTTTATGGATGAAATAATAGGAAGTGAAAAGTATTATCAAGAGGTTTGGCGTTATATTGATGAAAACCCAATCAAATGGTTGATAACAAAGGAAATAATCTAAAGAAGTTAAAAATATGTCCAAGGAACTTGAAAAACAGTATAATCCGAAAAATGTTGAAGACAGAATATATAAAGACTGGCTCAGCAAAAAATATTTCCATGCAAAGCGTGAAGAGGGTAAAAAGACTTACACTATTGTAATTCCACCACCAAACATCACAGGTCAATTACACATGGGCCATGCTCTTGATAACACATTGCAGGATATTCTTATCCGTTATCACAGAATGGCTGGTTATGACACACTCTGGCTTCCAGGTACTGACCACGCATCTATCGCAACTGAAGCAAAAATCGTTGAGACAATGCGTAAAGAAGGCATCAGTAAGGAAGATTTAGGTCGTGACGGCTTCTTAGAAAGAGCTTGGGACTGGAAAAAGCAGTATGGTGGCAGAATCATTGAACAGTTAAAGAAACTCGGCTCATCCTGCGACTGGGACAGAGAAAGATTCACTCTTGACGAGGGTTGCAGTAAGGCTGTTAACGAAGTTTTCGTTCGTCTTTATGAAAAGGATTTGATTTACAGAGGTAACCGTATGGTTAACTGGTGTCCTTGCTGTAACACATCAATTTCTGACGCAGAAGTTGAATATGAAGAGCAGGATGGTAGCTTCTGGCATCTTCTTTACACAGTTAAGGAAACAGGCGAACAGCTTGAACTTGCTACAACTCGTCCTGAAACAATGCTCGGTGATACAGCAGTTGCTATTAACGTTGCTGACGAAAGATATAAGCATCTTCACGGTTGTCATGTGATTTTACCATTACTTAACAAAGAAATTCCAATCGTTTGTGACGAACATGCTGACATGACAAAGGGTACAGGTGTTGTTAAAATCACTCCTGCTCATGACCCTAACGACTTTGAAGTTGGACAGAGAAATAATCTTCCAATCGTTCGTACATTCACATATGACGGTCATCTTACAGGTGCAGAAGACAAGAGAATTGCCGATGAACTTATCGCAAGTGGACGTGCAACAGAAAATGAGCCTGAAGTTCTTGACTGTGGCAAGTATGCAGGTATGACAACAATGGAAGCAAGAAAAGCTATCCTTGAAGACCTTAAAGCAGGTGGATATCTTAAAGAAGTTGAACCACGTAAGCACGAGGTTGGTACTTGCTATCGTTGTCATAACACTATTGAACCAATGGTTTCAAAACAGTGGTTTGTTCGTATGGTTCCTCTTGCAAAGCCTGCTATTGAAGCAGTTGAAAAGGGCGAAACAAAATTTATTCCTGAAAGATTCACAAAGAACTATCTTAACTGGATGAATGGTACTCGTGACTGGTGTATTTCTCGTCAGTTGTGGTGGGGACACAGAATCGCTGCTTGGTACTGTGAGGATTGTGGGGAAACAGTTGTTACAAAGGATGGTATTAGTGCTTGTCCAAAATGTGGTAGCAAGAATATCCGTCAGGATGAAGATACACTTGATACTTGGTTCTCATCAGCACTCTGGCCATTTTCAACACTTGGTTGGCCTGAACAGACAGAGGATTTGAAACACTACTACCCAACAAACACTCTCGTAACTGGTTACGATATCATCGGTTTCTGGGTATCTCGTATGATTTTCTCTGCTCTTGAATATACAGGACAGGTTCCATTTGACACAGTTCTGATTCACGGTCTTGTTCGTGACGCTCAGGGTAGAAAGATGTCAAAATCTCTCGGTAACGGTATCGACCCACTTGAAATTATCGACCAGTATGGTGCAGACGCACTCCGATTTACTCTTGCAACTGGTAACAGCCCAGGAAACGATATGCGTTTCTCTGACGAAAAAGTTGAAGCAAGTAGAAACTTTGCTAACAAGATTTGGAATGCTGCTCGTTTCATCCTTATGAATCTTGATGAAAATGAATATGCACCTTATGTTCCAAAGAATCTTGCTATTGAAGATAAATGGATTTTATCTAAGTACAATGACCTTGTAAAAGATGTTACAGATTCACTTGAAAAATTTGAACTTGGTCTTGCTGTACAGAAACTCTATGACTTTATCTGGGACGTATTCTGCGACTGGTACATCGAAATCGCAAAAATCCGTCTTAACGGTGAGTGTGCAACTGCAAAAGCAACTGTTAAAGCAGTTCTCGTTTATGTAATGTCAAATACACTTAAACTCTTACATCCATTTATGCCATTCATCACAGAAGAAATCTGGCAGACACTTCCTCACGATGGTGACTCAATCATGATTTCAGATTGGCCTGTATTTACTGGCGACCTTTCATTCAAGGCTGACGAGGCAGAGATGGAAAGAGTTATGACGGCTATCAAGGCTGTTCGTAACCGTCGTGCAGAAATGAATGTTCCGCCATCAAAGAAAGCAAAGATTTTCATTGAAACAGCTTACGAAAACACATTCTCTGAAGGTGCTAACTTCTTTGTGAGACTCGCATCAGCAAGTGAAGTCCAGCTTGTTAAGGGCTATGAAAATGATGAGGCAGTTGCTATCATCACAGAAGATGCAAGACTATTTATCCCACTTGACGAGCTTGTTGACTTCAAGGCAGAGCTAGAAAGACTCGAAAAAGAAAAAGCAGGTGTGCTTAAGGAAATCGCATTTGTTTCAGGCAAACTCAACAACGAAAAATTCGTTGCAAAAGCACCTGAAGCACTTGTAAACGAGCAGAGAGAAAAGCTTGCAAGGTACACAGAGAAACTCAATATGCTTGAAGAGAGCATTGCGAAAATACAGAATAAGTAAAATTGCTACGGATATGCCTTCCCCTCGAGGGGAAGGTGTCACCGCAGGTGACGGATGAGGTGTTTATCATGAATAAAACCAACAATCCAAAACTAAAAACAAATGCACAAGAATTAAGAAAGAATATGACCAAAGAAGAACGACATCTTTGGTATGACTGCTTAAAAGAATTACCTATCACAATCAACAGACAGAAAGTGATAGGTAATTATATTGTAGATTTCTATTGTGCAGATGCTAAAATTGTTATTGAACTTGATGGTTCACAGCATTTTGAAGAACAAGGCATTGAATATGATGCTAAAAGAGACGGATATTTAAAATCTTTAGGATTGACTGTTTTAAGATATTCAAATTATGATGTAAACACAAATTTTTATGGTGTATGTACGGACATCAGAAGAAAGCTTTTAAATCACGACTAAAATAGGCTTCTCCTTGAGGGTGCGGGTGTCCAGTGGACACCTCTGCAAAGCAGAAGCACTGTCTGAGCCGATAGGCGAGTAATAAGCTGTCACGAAGTGACTGATGAGCTGTAGGATACGAAACATCCGTTGATTTAAGATTTCCACCTCATCCGTCTTTTGCTTCGCAAAATCCACCTTCCCCTCGAGGGGAAAGCGTAAAAAAGGAACTCCCTATTTGGAAGTTCCTTAATTTTTTATGTAATTTTCAATTATTCCTTAATCATCAATGACTTAACGATTGCTGTCATTTCTGCTTCACCGAAGATTACAGGTACTGGATAAAGTGGGTTACCCTCTTTAAGGGCACGTTCAACGATAATTGGAATATCCTTTTCCTGAATCTGAGCAAAGCCCTTTGGAATATTCATTCTTTCGTTCATAGCATAAATTTCAGCGATAAATGCCTTTGCAAGCTCTTCGTCATTGTCACCTTTGATACCAACAAGCTCAGCAAGGTTAGCAAGTGGCTCATAAACTGCATCACCATATGCTTCAAGCATTACAGGAAGAATAACTGCATTTGCAAGACCATGAGGGATACCATACTGACCACCAAGGTTGTGAGCAACAGCATGAACATAACCAACATAAGCACGAGTAAATGCCATACCTGCGTTGTAAGATGCAAGGAGCATATTGTTTCTTGCTTCAATGTTCTTGCCATCTGTATATGCTGTTTCAAGATTTTCAAAAATCATCTTTGTTGCCTTTTCAGCAAACTTGATTGTTGAAGGAACATTTGATTTACCGATATATGCTTCAACTGCGTGAGTAAGAGCATCCATACCTGTTGTTGATGTGATGTGAGGTGGAAGACCAACTGTAAGTTCAGGGTCAAACACTGCAAAACGAGGACGAAGGAATGGGTCGTTACAAGCATTCTTTTCGTGTGTTTTTGAGTTAGAAACAACTGCTGCAAGAGTACATTCTGAACCTGTACCTGCTGTTGTAGGAACTGCAAAGAATGGTGGAAGTGGACGAAGAATTTTCATAAGTCCACGCATTTTTTCAACCGGCTGATTTGGTTTAACAACTCTTGCTGCTGCAATCTTAGCACAGTCCATTGGTGAACCACCACCGAATGCGATGATACCCTGACAACCATTGTTGTTGTACATATCCTTTGCTTCTTCAATGTTTTCGATTGTTGGATTTGGCTGAGTTCCGTCGTAAACTACGTACTGGACACCAGCTTTGTCCATTTCTTCATAAAGAGAATTAAGAAGACCAAGAGAAGTAAGTCCCTTATCAGTTACGATAAGAACTTTTTTAAGTCCTTTTTCCTTGATGTGTGCAGGAAGCTTACGAATGCTGCCAGGACCTGTAAGCATAAATGGCTCACCCCATGGCATAAAGCACTCTGCAATAAACATTACTTTCTGGAAAACTCTGCAATAAGCTTTGTAAATTTGATTCATAAAAACAACCCTTTCATTTATGTTTATTTATTATTTTTACTATCAAATATCTTGATAGCTGATTTACTGTCTTTGTCAATCTGTGCTTTCAACTCGTCCTTAGAGTTGAACTTTTTTTCTTCACGGATAAAGTCGAGAAGTTCAACGGGAATTTTACGGTTATATAAGTCGCCATCAAACCCTAAAATACAGGTTTCGGAAAGCACCTGGTCACCACCGATGGTGGGATGACAACCGAAATTTGTAACTGACGGATAAGTTTTTCCGTCAACTGTTGACCGGGAAGCATAAACACCGTGTTTAAGGTTTATAAACCCCTTTGGGAAATGCTGATTGATAGTCGGGAAACCAAGAATTTTTTTGCCGATTCTGTTACCTTCAACAACTAAGAAGTCATAGGAGAAGTTTCGTCCCAACATCTCATTAGCAGAGAGAATATCACCACGACTCAAGGCATCACGAATTCGGGTTGAACTAATCATTTCTCCTTTGTAGGTGGTATTTTCTGCCACTTTATAAATTATATCATACTTTTCGCATAATTCACAGAGTATTTTGCTATTTCCCTCACCATTTTTTCCAAAATGAAAATTCTCACCACTGACAACAGCACCTGCGTTAAATTTTTTAATAAGAATTTCCACAACAAATTCTTCAGGAGTAAGGTCACGAATGTCCTGAAACTTAATCGGAATCGGCAAAACGCCAAATTCTTTTGCAAGTTTTTCTTTATCTTCCTGAGTTATAAGGAGTGGGGGAGTGATACCCTTTACTGCCTTTAATGGGTGACAGTCGAACATAAGCATTGCTGGAACAAAACCGTAAGAGGCAAATTCTTTTGTGGTTTTAAGCACTTGTAAGTGACCTTTGTGGAGACCGTCAAAAGTGCCTAAAGCCAAAGCATATTTAGTCATCAATAAGCACCCTCCTGACTGTAAGGTCGCCTTTTTCTGTCAATATTTCTCCAAGGCCCAAAAATTTTCTTTCAGGGGAGTAAACACGATAAATTCCAACGGGATAATCTCCGTGGAGTCTCTCGTAACCTAATTCACCACCGTTGTGAAAGCGATTAGCCTGAGGAGCAGTAACTACGATTTCAGGATAACTCATAAGTGCTTTTTCAACGGATGTGATAACTTCATCCGTTCTTTTTTCACTTACAAGTTTTTCGAGATTTTCAAGAGTTACAGCATTTTCAATAGAAAAGCCATTGGCTTCGGTTCTGCGAAGCTCTGTCATAACAGCACCACAACCTAAAGCTTTGCCGATATCGTCGCAAAGTGAACGTATATATGTACCTGCCGAGCAAGTCACATCCATTGAAAACTCTGTGCCATCAAAATCATAGATTTCTAATTTTTCAATAGTGATTTTTCGGCTTTCCCGTTCTATTTCAATGCCTTTTCGTGCAAGGTCATAAAGGCGCTCACCGTCTTTTTTAATTGCGGAATACATTGGTGGAACTTGCGAAATCTCACCCTTGAACCTCTCTGCAACATTTAACAACTGTTCTTCGGTGACATTTACAGGGCTTTCAGTTAAAACTTCACCTGTAATGTCAAGAGTGTCAGTTGTAATACCTAATTTTACTCTTGCAGAATAAGATTTTCTGTGTTCAGGCAAAAGCTCAATAAAGCGAGTGCAGTGACCAAGCATAATAACAAGCACACCGGTAGCCATAGGGTCCAGTGTTCCTGTATGACCTGCTTTTTTAACACCTAAAATTCTGGATGCTCTTTTAACAGCCATAAAAGATGTCATATCGCAGGGCTTATCAAGACAAATTATGCCTGTCATTAAAACTCCGCCTTTATAATTTCAAGTAATTGTTGTTTTGCTTCCTCGAGTGAACAGTCAAATTCGCAACCTGCTGCTGCGTTATGACCGCCACCACCGAAATTAGCACAGATTTTTGCAGCATCATAAGGCGCAACTGTGCGTAAAGATACTTTGTATTTTCCGTCTTTCTGTTCACGGATGGTCACACCGATTTTAACACCCTCAATTTTTCGTGGGAGGGATGCGATTCCGTCACATTCGCTTTCGTTTGAGCCACTTTCTTTAAACATATCCTGAGTGAGAGTCATAACTGCACATTGTCCGTCAAAATATGTTTCAATAGAAGAAACTGCCATCTGTTCAAGTTTCATATATGAAAAAGTTTTTGTTTCAAACATAAGACGGTTGATATTAGTGTAATCAGCACCTTTTGCCATAACCTCGGCAGCAACTCTGTGTACTGTCGGAGTTGTGTTTGAAAACATAAAGCAACCTGTGTCCGTAGCAAGACCCGTATAAACACAGCTTGCCATTTCAGGAGTGATTTCCACACCCAACTGACAGATAACGTCATAAATCACAACTGCAGCAGCAGCCTTATCCCTTAAAAGCAGATTCTCGGCATATTCACGGTTTGACATATGGTGGTCTATGCATAAAAATACATTGTCACCATATTTTTTCTCGAAATCTGCACCAAGGAGTTTACTGTCTGCAACATCAACTGCGATTATTTTGTCAAATTCAATGTCGCTGTTGTCAAGTCCGTCCCAAAGATATGAAAACTTGGGATGAATCTCGTCATTACAACGCACCATTGACTTTTTACCCAGGGAATCCAAGGCTCTTTTAAGTGCAAATGCACTGCCCAAGGTATCACCGTCGGGATTTCTGTGTGAAAGAATAAGATAATTGTCAAATTCTTGTAAGAGTGATGCACAAGTTTTTACATCAATTTTATTCATTTTCATCCTCGTTATTTTCTTCTTCGTCAGCAATATGTGTGCTTTCGATTTTCTTGAATATTTCCATACCGTGCTGAACGGAATCGTCGGCAATAAATTTAAGCTCAGGAGTTTTTCTCAAGTGTAATTTACTGCCAACCTCACGTCTGATAAGACCTGTTGCAGATGTAAGTCCTTTGCAAGCTTCTTTTGCGTCTTCAATGCCACTCATTGAGCTGACATAAACTTTTGCGAAAGAAAGGTCGGAACTTACATCAACACGGACAACAGTAAGGATTTTATCTCTTACTCTTGGGTCTTTCAATTCACGGATAACGGCAACGATTTCACGTTTGATATCTTCCGATACTCTACCTACTCTATATCCTGCCATTAGTCTCTATATTCCTCCATAATGAATGCTTCAAAAATGTCGCCTTCCTTAACGTCGTTAAACTTGTTAAGACCGATACCACATTCGTAACCTGAAGCAACTTCCTTAACGTCATCCTTAAATCTCTTAAGTGATGAAATTGAGTCTTCAGCAATAACGATACCGTCACGAACAACACGAATCTGTGCGTTTCTTGTAACCTTACCGTTCTGAACATAAGAACCTGCGATTGTACCTGCAGAAGAAAGCTTGAATACGTTACGAACTTCGATTCGACCGAGTAATACTTCACGGAATTTAGGTGCAAGCATACCTTTCATAGCATCTTCGATTTCTTCAATACAGTCGTAGATAATTCTGTACATTCTCATATCAACGCCATCACGTTCAGCAATTTCGGTAGCAACTGGGTCAGGACGAACGTTGAAACCAACGATAATTGCGTTTGATGCACTTGCAAGCATAATATCTGATTCGCTGACTGCACCAACACCACCGTGGATAACTTTAACTGCAACTTCTTCGTTAGAAAGTTTTTCAAGGTTCTGCTTAACTGCTTCAACTGAACCCTGAACGTCAGCCTTAACGATGATGTTAAGAGTCTTGATTTTACCTGCATTGATTGATGAGAACAAGTTATCAAGAGTAACTTTCTGATACTGGTTGAACTGTTCTTCTTTCTTTTCCTGCTTTCTCTTTTCAACAAGTTCACGAGCAAGTCTTTCGTCAGAAACAGCATTGAATACGTCACCTGACTGTGGAACTTCATCAAGACCCATGATTTCAACAGGAACTGATGGACCAGCTTCTTTAAGTGCACGATGCTTGTCGTCAACCATAACACGAACACGACCAACTGCCGTACCTGCAACAACAATGTCACCTGAATGGAGTGTACCGTTCTGAACAAGGAGAGTAGCAACAGGACCCTTACCCTTATCAAGACGAGCTTCAATAACAATACCTTTAGCTGCTCTGTTAGGGTTAGCTTTGAGTTCTCTCATTTCAGCAGTAAGAAGAACGTTTTCAAGGAGCTTATCAATATTCATATGTGTTTTTGCAGAAACAGGAACACAGATAATGTCACCGCCCCATTCTTCAGGAACAAGACCATGCTCTGTGAGCTGCTGCATAATTTTATCAACTGTTGTGCCAGGTTTATCCATCTTGTTAATAGCAACAATAATGTCAACCTCAGCTGCCTTCGCGTGGTTAATAGCCTCAATTGTCTGTGGCATAATACCGTCGTCAGCAGCAACAACAAGAATTGCAACGTCAGTTGCCTGAGCACCACGTGCACGCATTGAAGTAAATGCAGCGTGACCAGGTGTGTCAAGGAATGTAATGTACTGACCGTTAAGGTTTACTCTGTAAGCACCGATGTGCTGAGTAATACCACCTGCTTCAGTAGCAGTAACGTTTGTGTTTTTAATAGCGTCAAGAAGTGATGTCTTACCGTGGTCAACGTGTCCCATAACAACTACAACAGG
>JAZNJX010000010.1:0-13111 GCA_045578245.1 Candidatus Fimenecus sp.
ATCCTGTTCTTCAATTTTACGAAGTCTTTCCTGCAACTCTGCAACACACATATCGTGTTTTTCTCTTGTAAGGTCATAGAAGAAGAAAGGAATTACCATAAGGATAGTACTGATAATTGTTGCCCATGTATAAATGTTGAATACATTATTAAGAATTACCTGGTCAAAAAGTACATCCCAGTCAGATGTGAATCCGACTCTTGCGAGAAGCCATGGAATAATAAAGCCGAGTACCGCATTGATTGGGTTTAAGAACCAACCGAATACACCTGCCATAGAGTCAGCACGTTCACCGTATTTCCACTGGTGGTAGTCCTGAATGTCAGCACCAAGACCAACGTTGATACCATCAACAACAGGTTGGAATGTGTTGCGGAGGAACATAGCACCGATAAACACATAAACATTTTCAATTCTTACAGCAAACAACATAAGGAAAACCGTAAGAAGTGCAATGCCACGGAATGCGATAAGGATATTTCTCTTCTGGAATTTCTTTGTAAGAATAGGACAGAGAATATTACCGAATGTCATACCTACAACAACAACGTTTGCAGCAACACCGTAAAGTGCTTCCATTCTGAGAGAATAAATGAACCAGAACTGAAGAAGACCACCAACCATTGCTGACCACTGTCCTAAAATGGTGGAGATATTTGTAATCCAGAAATATTTGTTTTTAAAAACATTTTTAGCACCGTTAAAGAATGTAACCTTTTTGCGTTTATCTCCGGATGCTTCAATAACACGTTCATGACAGTGAACAGCAGCCAATGAAACAAAAACGCCGATAAATCCAAAAATAGGAACAAAGATTTTGTAGGTGTTGATGTTCAAGTATCCACCGGTTGACTGAATAAGCATTGGGAAGAAAAGACTGATAATTGATGGGAAAAGTCCTGTAATAATAGGAACAATTGAGTGAAGTCTTTGTCTTTCCTGTGAGTTAGGAGTCATAAATGTAACAAGTCCGTTAACGCCAACATAAGCGTTATAGAAATAGTTCATAAAAGTGAAAGCGCCGTGAAGAATAACGAGCTTATAAACACTTGGAAGACCCTGAATAGGCAAGAAAGGGATTATCGACATAATTATTGCTGCAGGAATACCGCAAAGAAGAATAAAGGGTTTAAGTCTTCCGTATTTTGCGCAGAACTTTTTACGGATACCCCATGTTATGTAGTTGGTTATACCACTTATGAGCAGAATGTTGGCAACAATCTGTGGAGTACCAAGCATAAAATCGAAAGTATCCATAGGTATGAAATAACAGAATAAACCTATAACCATTTCACCCGAATAACAGATATGAGCAAATCTTCTCATTTTTGGAGATAGCTCACCGTGGTTCTCGTAAATAAGAACACTGATTGGGTTCATAAACATAAACAGATAGCCAATAATTGTACTTATAAGGTTAACAAGTTGGAACTGCATATTACTGAGTTCCATAATTGAACCACAGAAATATGATGCCGAGAAAGATAACATTCCCGAAGCTGTTAAGAAAATGTAAGAACCGGCCTGTGTTGCAGTGTAGGCAACGAATTCTTTTAATGAAACATATTCACCCTCGTTAGGTTTGTTCCAATGCTCCTTCACATAGGTGGGTAAACCCTTGACGGTGCTGATAATTTCAGTTTTTGTCATTAAACCATCCCTTTCCAAAATATACTATATAATTATACAATAAAAGAAATATAAAATAAAGTGACAAAGTTGTTAAAAAACTTTTTTGTGAGAATTGTCATAACTTAATCCATTTTTATATACAAAGTGCTGAAAAACTGAAACAAAAAGCAAAAGAATCTTGCTATCAGGAATGAATAATAATATAATATTTCCAATATTTAAAAAGGAGTGTTACTAATGAATATTGATTTTGATAAGATTGCTAATTATCTTGTAGAACTCGCAACAACAACAGGACTTAAGCTTCTTGGGGCTATCGTGCTGGTGATTGCAGGAATGAAAGCAATCAAATGGTTAAGAAAATGGATAATAACATCTGAAAAGCTTAATAAAATTGACGACAGCCTTCGTTCATTTATGATTAGTTTTTCATCCGTGGTATTGTACATAGTTCTTTTTATAACTGTTGCAGTGATTCTTGGAATTCCAACAACATCATTTATCACAATGCTTGCTTCCTGTGGTGTTGCAATCGGTCTTGCTTTGCAGGGTTCACTTTCAAACTTTGCAGGCGGCATTATGATTCTCATCTTCAAACCATTTAAAGTTGGAGATTATATTGAAGCAGCAGGTGAAAGCGGTACTGTTACTGAAATTTCAGTTGTTTATACTGAACTTCTCACGGTGGATAACAAGAAAATCACAATTCCAAACGGCACAATTACCAATTCCGTAATTGAAAACTATTCAGCAGAAAAAATTCGTCGAGTTGATTTTGAATTTAATACTGCTTATGACTGTGACATTGACAAAGTTAAGAGAATTATTACAGAAGTTCTTGAATCACATCCAAAAGCACTTAAAAATCCTGAAAGCTTTGTGCGACTTTCAGCACATAATGAAAGTGCACTTACATATACAGCAAGAGTTTGGTGTAAAACTGGGGATTATTGGGATGTAAACTTTGATATTATTGAAAGTGTTAAAAAAGCATTCGACGAAAACGGCATCAAAATCCCATACAACCAACTTGACGTACATATTGATAATAAATAACCATAAGGCAGGGAGTTTCACCCTGCCCTTGTTATTTCACATTATGCAAATCTCAATTTACATTCGAAAAAAGCACCCGTGAGGGTGCTTTTCGTATTATATATTTATTATTTCTTTGGTGCTTTAACTTTGTTGAGTTTAGCGTTGATTTCAAGGATTTGTTCCTTTGAAAGAGCACCACCAAGCATTGAACAAGCACGTTTAACTGTGAAGCCTTTTGCCATACCGTAAATGTTTTTAAGCATAGCAGGTGTAACTTTGAATCCACCGATTACTCCGCCACCAGCTTTTTTCTCTTCACCGTTTTCATCCTTGCCACCACTCATAGCGTTTTTAAGCATCATAACGAATTTGAGCATTACAAGCTTGCCACCGAAGGTGCTCATAATATCGCCGATAGTGTTGTTGATTGAAAGATATCCGTCAGGAGTGGTGATTTCAAACCAGTTGATAACCTCGCCTTCCTCTTTCATGATGTAAGCTTCGTTAGGTGTGTCAACCTTGTTGATTGTTGCTGTGTCAGTAAGGTCACCTGCAACAACTTTAAGTTCAGTTGTTCCCTCATTCTTAACATCAAAGTAGAAGAATGGATATTTACCCTTTGTCTGCTTACCAACGCTAACACCATTAGCAAAAAGTTCAACTTCAGGCTGGTTGGAGTAAACAGTAACCTTTGTTACATCTTCAACTCTGTCAACATATCTCTTTGAGCAGAGGTGGAGAACAGGGGAGTCGGAAAGCCATGCTTTGTATGCATAGAAGGAGTCTTTCTTGTACTTTCTGTCGAATGTAACAAGACCCTTGTGGTTCATACCGTTTTCGCCACCCTCTGAACGAGCATCAGCAGCAAAGTCAAACATATTCCAAACGTGAGTTGCCCAGAGATATGGTCTGTCAGAAATCTGCTTTATGAGTTCTTCATGGTAGTATGACTGATATTCTTCTGTGTAGTCACCCTGAACAGGATTTGATGTGTGCCAGTTAAGAGCCTCACAACCATATTCAGAAATACCGATTGGCTTGTTAGGATATTTCTTGTGGAAATCGTCAAACCAAGGACCATTCATATCAGTGCTTCCACCGTACCAACCGAAGTAGTGGTTGTATGAAAGAACATCGGAAATGTGAACGTACTCATCATTGATGTCACACATTGAAACTGCCGCGATAGTTGTAAGACGAGTTTTATCCATCTCATGAACCATATCGTTAAGGTCCTTGTGATTCTTGATAAGGTTAGGGTTAGAACCTGCAATAGTGATTTCGTTTGAAAGTCCCCATACAACTATTGATGGGTGGTTGTAGTTCTGTACAACAAGCTCTTTCATCTGTGAAATTGTGTTGTCATAACCTGTTGGCATATGGCTTGAAATATATGGAATTTCAGCCCAGAGTACAAGACCTGCTTCGTCACAAAGGTCATAGAAAACCTGTGAATGCTGATAGTGAGCAAGACGGATTGTGTTAGCACCCATTTCAAGGATAAGCTCAAGGTCTTCCTTGTGCATTTCAGGAGTAAGAGCATTACCTACATCAGGTCTGTCCTGATGACGAGAAACACCACGAAGAGGATATTCACGACCATTGAGAATGAAGCCTTTATTTGGGTCAATTTCAAATGTACGGCAACCGAATCTTGTTGAAACTTCGTCAACTTCTACACCGTTACAGATAAGAGTTGCCTTTGCAGTATAAAGATAAGGGTCTTTTAAACCGTCCCAGAGGTGAACATTCTTGATTTCAAATTCTGCGTCGTCATCATCTTCCTTTGAAGCAATAACTTCACCGTTAGCAATAATTTCGTAACGAACTTTGCAGTCTTCATTCTTGAAGAATGTCTCAATTTCGATTTCTGCATCAGCACCCTTGATTTTTGGTGTAACCATAATAGCAGGAGAGCCATAGTAATCAAGGTCAAAGTGATTTTCTGGAACTGCAATAATACTTACATCACGATAAATACCACCGTAGAATGTAAAGTCTGCATTCTGTGGATAAACTTTGTCATTTGCAGAGTTATCAACTGCAACAACGAGTAAGTTTGTGTCTTTAACATCTTTGATTTCAGCACGGAAAGTTGAGTAACCACCGTCGTGCTTTGTGATTTCTTTATTATTCCAATATACAACACAGGATGAGTTAACACCGTCAAACTGAAGATATTTCACTTCGCCCTCAGGCATATCGTCGGCCTTGATTTCTTTTGCAAAATAGCAAGTGCCACGGTAGTAGTCATTACCACCATCCTGACCATCTTTGCCATTCCAAGTGAAAGGAAGATTAAGTGCTTCCCAGTCAGTTGGGAGAGTGGAAGGTGCAGATTTGGCATTTTTTGTAAAAAGCCAATCACTGTTGATAACTTTAATGTTTCTCATAATAACCTCCATAAAGTATAACAAATTTACATCTTTAATATTATACTATATTTTTACATTGTTTTTCAATAGGAAAACCAAAAACTATTTTGCACTTTGCGCTAAAAAAAGCACCCCATAGGGTGCTTTTTGTTACTTAATTCCTGCTTTTTTAAGAAGAACAGCAATTTTGTCAGCTGGGTTAAGGAGCTTGCTGACTGACTTATCGTGGTTAAGTGTATCAATAATATATGAAAGGTATTTTGAAAGTTCAACTTCGCAGTACCATTCACGTTTTTTGAGTTCAGGCATACGGTAAACAAGGTTTGTTGTGAATACCTTGTCGAAAAGGCCATCACGATAAGCCTGGTCAAAAGAATCAAGACCTGCGTTGAAAAGACCGAATGCAGAGAAGATAAATACTCTGTTTGCACCGAGTTCTTTAAGCTTCTTTGAAACATCAAGCATTGATTCGCCTGATGAAATCATGTCATCAATAATCATAACATCCTTACCTTCGATATTTGAACCGAGGAATTGGTGTTCGATAATTGGGTTTCTGCCGTCAACAATTCTTGAATAGTCACGACGTTTGTAGAACATACCGAGGTCAAGACCTAAGTAATTTGAATATAACATACAACGGCTCATAGCACCCTCGTCAGGTGAGATAATCATTGTGTGTTCCTTGTCAAGTTTAAGGTTATCAACATTGTTTACAAGTGCTTTAATCATCTGGTAAGCAGGAGAAATGCTTTCGAAACCATTAAGAGGAATTGCGTTCTGAACACGAGCATCGTGAGCGTCGAAAGTGATAATGTTGTCAACACCCATATCAAGGCAGAGTTCTTGAAGCATAACTGCACAATCAAGAGATTCTCTTGAAGAACGCTTGTGCTGTCTTCCTTCATAGAGCATTGGCATAATAACAGTAATTGTCTTTGCCTTACCACCAATGGCAGAAATTGCACGCTTCAAGTTTGCATAGTGGTCATCAGGACTCATTGGAACTGTCTGACCGTACATTTTATATGTTACACCGTGGTTAAATGCATCAACAAGAATATAAATGTCGTATCCACGAACTGATTCGTGAAGTGAACATTTACCTTCACCTGTACCAAAACGAGGGAATGTAGCATTAAGAATATAAGTATCTCTTTCATAACCTGAAAAAGCGATTGTTGTCTTGTGCTCTGAATCCTGTTGTTTACGCCACTTTACAAGATAACGGTCAATCTTTTCAGCCATTTCTTCGCATCCCGGTAAAGCGATAATACCGAGAGGCCCGTTTGGTATTGTGGTAATTTCTCTGTCTGCCATAATTTAACCTCCGTAATTTATAAACAATGTTGTTGAATAATTGCAATATATATTCTACTTATATTTACTGTCTTTTTCAAGAGTAAATCGACAAAAATTTTATTTTTAGTTAAAAGAGTGTTCAACTGTTATTACAACAAAATATCTTTCGTCTATTTTGCTCAATTTGTCCTCCACAGTATGTATAATTTCACTGTTACTTAAATGGAATTTGTGGGGAGCAATAAGGTCAAAAATCAGATTTGTGTGTGTAGGACCGTCAACAACCCTGAAATCGTGAATTGACATCTCATCTGAAATCTCTTTAACAACTTTTATTGTCATGTCTTTTAACTGATTTATTCTTTCATCATTCGTAACGATAGGGTCGGTGTGGATGGAAATAATCAGACCAAACTCATTGAGAATGTCACGTTCTGCAAGGTCGATAATGTCGTGAATATCCATAATATCGTCCTTTGATGAAACCTCAGCATGAGCAGAAGCAAATTTTCGACCAGGACCGTAGTCGTGGATAATCATATCGTGAACACCAACGATTTTGTCGTATGAAAGAATTTTCTTTTCAACCTGCTCTGTGAATTCACGGTCAGCAGGTTTGCCAAGCAAATCTGCCATAGTTTCTCTTAAAATGTTAAAACCTGCAAGGAAAATGAATCCTGCAACAATAATACCTAGGTATCCGTCAACTGCTATTTCGGAAAAGGCTGAAACGATAATTGCAATAAGAGCAACACCTGTTGCAAGACAGTCGCTGAAACTGTCCTTCATAACTGCAATCATTGGTGCAGAGTCGATTTTTGTACCAAGCTTTTTGTTGAAAAATCCCAACCAGAGTTTTGCTAAAATACTGAGAACAAGAATTATTAGAGAAACCCAGCTGAATTTAACAGGTACAGGATTTGTAATCTTTTCCACGGAACTTTTAAAAAGCTCAACACCCATAAGTAAAACAAAAAATGAAACAGCAAGAGCAGTAATATATTCAACTCTTCCGTGACCGTAAGGATGGTCCTTGTCGGCAGGTTTTGCAGAGAGTTTAACACCGATAAGGGAAATAATTGATGAACCTGCATCGGAAAGATTGTTGATTGCATCAGCAGTAACAGAAATACTGCCTGAGATTATACCTGCAAAATACTTTGCAACTGCAAGAATAAGGTTTACAACAATTCCGGCAATACTGCCAAGAGTACCGTAAGCTTCTCTTACCTTTAAATCCCCTGTGTTTTCACTGTCGTGAATAAAAAGTTTAATCAGAATTGTGTGCATTTTTAAGAACCTCTTTACCCTCATCACTGAGAATACCCCATAAGCCTAAAATAGTGATATTAAACCACATTTCAGCCAGTTGACGAGGTGTGTAGTCAGGATGTTTTGTAAACCAGCAACTTGTAAGACCAACAAGACCGAATTTTCCGTAAGTGTAGGCAAAATCAAATTTTGTCTCGTCCATATTTGGGAAAATACCCTTGAAAAGTTCATAAACTTTTTCGTTTAAGAGTTCACCGATTTTGTATGCAAACTGAGCATCACCATGCTCACCTAAAAGTGTGGAATAAATATCCATATGCTGATGGAAATGAGCACAGAAAGCCTCGCAGACATCAATCGGATGTTTCAAAAGTTGCTGACTATCGAGGGAAGATATTTGAGCATTGAATTCGCTGTAAAGCTCATTTTCAACTGATTCAACAAGGTCATAAACATCTTTATAGTGCAGGTAGAAAGTACCTCTGTTAATTTCAATACAGTCTGTAAGCTCTTTAACTGTGATTTTGTTGATGCTCTTTGTTCTTGACAATTCAACAAGACCCTGGCGAATAAGCTTTTTTGTACGTCTTACACGGCTATCGTTTTCGTTTATAGACATAAAATCATCTCCTGATTCTATTGATTATTATCATTATAACACTGTTTTGTTGGATAATCAACATTTGTCTATTATTTTTCAGCAAAAAAATTAACAAAAAATTCACCTTAATATTGTAAAATATATATAGCATTATTTTAAATAATATGTTATAATTCTTCCGTGTGTAATTAGTGTACATTAAGGAGAGAAGTTTATGTCATTTATTGAACTTAAAAACGTGGTTAAAACCTATCAGATGGGTGAAATCCAGATAAATGCAGTTGATAAAATAAGTTTCCCGATTGAAAAGGGAGAATTTGTAATAATCGTAGGACCATCAGGTGCAGGTAAAACAACTATTCTCAATATTTTGGGTGGAATGGATAAACCTACATCGGGTGTGATTAATGTTGACGGTGTTGATATTGCTCAGCACGACGAAAAATCACTTACACAATATCGTCGTGATGATGTTGGATTTGTTTTCCAGTTTTATAACCTTGTGCAGAATCTCACAGCTTATGAAAATGTTGAACTTGCAACTCAGCTTTGCAAAAACCCTGTTGATGCTGAGACAATTCTTGGTGAAGTAGGTCTTGCAAACAGAAAAGATAATTTCCCATCACAGCTTTCAGGTGGTGAGCAACAGCGTGTTGCAATAGCACGTGCTCTTGCTAAAAATCCGAAGCTTTTACTCTGCGACGAGCCTACAGGTGCTCTTGACTATGTTACAGGTAAGTCAATTCTTAAGCTTTTACATGATATGTGCCGTGAAAAGGGAATGACAGTAATCGTTATTACTCATAACTCAGCACTTATGCCTATGGCTGATAAAATTGTCAAGGTAAACGATGGCAAAATTGATAAGATTCTTCTCAACAAGACACCGGTTCCTGTTGAACAGATTGAATGGTAAAGGACAGTAGCAAAAATGACAAAATCACTTATAAAAGATTTCCAACGAGAAATTAAAAAAAGCAAAAGTCGTTTTATTTCGATTATGCTCATAGTTGCTCTTGGTGTGGCATTCTATTCAGGTGTGCGTTCATCACTTCCTGCAATGTATCTGACTGCCGATGCTTCTTACGATAAGGAAAACCTTATGGATATCCGTGTTGTGGGTACTCTCGGACTTACTGAAAGTGATATTGAAGCTATAAAGCAGGTGGAGGGAATTCACGAGATTGAAGGTTCATTTACAATGGACTTTCTTTGCTTTGCAGATTCAAAGGAGATTGTAACAAGAGCAGTTTCAATGACGGACACAATTAATGAAGTAACATTGATTGAAGGTGAATATCCTCAAGTTTATAATCAGTGTCTTGTAAGCCGTGAATTCTTAGATGAATCAGGATTCAAGGTTGGTGACGTTTTAAAGCTTTCTTCAGGTGATGGTGAGGATATTAAGAAAAGCCTTGCAACTGAATCCTATAAAATTGTAGGTGTTTGTTCATCTTCTTATTACCTTAATGGTAAAGTGGGTACAAGTAATATCGGTGACGGTATGGCTGACGCATATGTGATTATTCCTAAACAGGCTTTCGTTTCAGAGGCTTATACATCAGTTTATATCACTGTTTCAAATGCAAAAGGACTTAATAGCTTTGGTAAAGATTATAAAGACCTTGTAAATGGTGTAATCGAAAAGATTGAAGAAATTTCAGGTAAACAGTGTGATATCCGTTATACAGAAGTTCGTTCAACTGCAAATGATGAACTTGATAAGGCTGAAAGACAATTCTCAACCGAAAAACTCAATGCAGAAGATAATCTTAAAAATGCTCTTGATAAGCTTAACGCACAAAAAGCACTTATCGAAACCAGTTATGCAGAAATTCAGGAGAATAAAAACCTTTTAGCAAATGCTGAGCAATATCTTCCAATTGCCGAAAAAGAAGTTGCAGATGCAGAAGCAAAAATTGCAAGTGCAAAGGTTCAGATTCAGACTGCAAAAAAGACTTTGGAAGAAGCAAAAGTAAGCCTTGAGGAAGCACAGGCAGAGCTCAAATTATTGGAACAGGACCCTAATGCAAGTTCTTCAGATATTGACAGGGCGAAAAAGACATTGGCTTTGATTGATTTAGCCGTTAAGACAGCTGAAAATGAGATTGCTTCTCAGGAATTACAAATCGAACAGGGCGAAAGAGACTTGATTCAGGCAAAGGTTACTGTTGGTCAGCTCCGACAGGCTCTTGCAAATAAGGGTGAACTTGAAAATGCTGAGCAGGAAATCATCAGTGCAGATACGCTCTTAAAACAAAGTGAAGCAGAGTACAACACATATCGTGAACAGGTTTTTGGCGAGCTTGAAAAGGCTGAAGACCAGATTAACGAGATGAGAAACAAGGTTTCAAATATCGAAGTTCCTATGTGGTATGTCCTTGACAGAAATGGCATTGAATCCCACGCAAGCTACGTTAGTGAGTCCGACAGTATTGCTGCAATTGGTGCCGTTTTCCCATTGATTTTCTTCTTTGTTGCAGCTTTAGTCAGCCTTACAACGATGACAAGAATGGTTGAAGAGGAAAGAATTCAGATTGGTACTTTAAAGGCTCTCGGTTATGATAAAGTTTCAATTATTGCAAAATATATCCTCTATGCTATTGCAGCAACAGTGGCAGGTAGTGTGTTAGGTACTATTGTCGGTGAGCTTGCAATCCCACCAATGATTATCGGTACATATCGTGCAGTTTACTATAATTTGGGACCAAATGTTGTTAAATTTAATTTCTGGTATGCTTTTCTCGCAGGTGTGACAGCAATTGTATTCACAACTCTTGCAACATTCTTTGCTTGTTATCGTTCACTTCGTAGTGAACCTGCATCCCTTATGCGACCTGAAGCACCAAAGGCAGGTAAGCGCACATTTGTTGAAAACTTCCCCGGTATCTGGCAAAGACTTAATTTCGGACAGAAAGCAGCAGTCAGAAATCTTTTCAGATATAAAAAGCGTTTCTTTATGACACTTTTCGGTGTTGGTGGATGTATGGCGCTTCTCCTTGTTGGATTGGGTATCCGTGACTCCGTTTCAGCAGTTGCAGACAATCAGTATGGCGAAGTGTTTAACTATAATGCTGTTGTCAGCGTTGACCCGACAATTACAAAGTCTGAAAGAAGAACGCTTCTTGACAAGATGTCCGACAGTCAGATGCTTGAAGGTATCCTTTTAGCACATAGAAATATCGTTTCTGCATCAGGTGAAAGTGAATCTGAATTCAAAGACGAAATAAAAGCATACCTTATTGTTCCGACAAATGTGGAGGAGTTTCCTAAGTATGTAAATCTTCAGGAAAGAACTGGGGATAAAGAACAGATTAACCTTCTCACCGATGGCGTTATCATTACCGAAAAATATGCTGATTTACTTGGTGTTAAGGAGAATGATTATATTTATATCAAGCTTGACGACTCAAGGGTTACACCAAAGGAAGTTAAAGTTTTAGGTATTACTGAAAACTATATTTTCAACTATATTTATATGACACCTGCAATGTATGAGTCACTTTATGGTACAGTTGTTGATATGAATATGTTTATGCTTAAAACAGCAAGGGGAGTTGATATGGATGAGCTTAAATCAACATTCTCAACGTTCAAGGGCGTTAATTCTGTAATTACAAATAAGGAAGAGCTTGAAGACATCAATGAAGTTATCAAGAATCTTTATTTCATTATCTTCTTGATGATTGCTTCAGCGGCACTTCTTGCATTTGTTGTTCTTTATAACCTTAACAATATCAATATCAGTGAAAGACGACGTGAACTTGCAACATTCAAAGTTTTAGGTTTCACCAATAGTGAGCTTGCCACCTACGTTTACCGTGAGAATGTCATTCTTACTGCATTGGGAATAATAATTGGTACTATAACGGGTGTTATACTTCACAGAATCGTTATGATAACCGTGGAAACAGATATGTATATGTTCGGCAGAGAACTCAACTTCGCAAGTATAGTTCTTGCAACACTTCTCACAATTCTTTTCACAGTAATCATCAATGAAGTAATGAGAAAGAAGCTTCAGAAGATTGATATGATTGAATCATTAAAATCAGTAGAATAGTTCTCTGTGGCTATTTTTCCGTAATAGTCCGCCGAAAATACTCGGTAATACAACATCTATTTTGCACTTTGCGCTTTGCATTTTGCATTTTAAAAAGGAGTAAAAGTTATGTTTCATCAATTAAATGCACCTGTTGCAGGTGATACAATTGCAACAATCAAAACAAATATGGGAGAAATCAAAATCAAGCTTTTCCCTGAATTCGCACCAAAAGCAGTTGAGAACTTTACAACTCACGCAAAAAATGGTTACTATGACGGTCTCATCTTCCACCGTGTAATCAATGACTTTATGATTCAGGGTGGTGACCCCAACGGTACTGGTACAGGTGGACAGAGTATCTGGGGACATTCATTCGAGGATGAATTCACAGGCGAACTTCATAACCTTCGTGGTGCTCTTTCAATGGCAAATGCAGGTCCTAACACAAATGGTAGCCAGTTCTTTATCGTTCAGGCGAAGGAAGTTCCTGAAGATTTAATCGAGCAGATGAGAATGGCTGACGAAAGAGTTTTCCCAACAGAATGTATCGAAGCTTACGAGGAAATGGGTGGAACACCATGGCTTGATTTCCGTCATACAGTTTTCGGTCAGGTATTTGAGGGAATGGACGTTGTTGATGCAATCGCAAAAGTTCCTGCTGACTATTTTAACAACAAGCCAAAAGAAGACGTTGTAATCGAAACAATTGTTATTGAATAAAAAATAAAGGCAGGGGAAACTCTGCCTTTTTTGGAGAAGAATTATGCTTTTTAAAAACATTTCCATTATCAACCCAAATCTTGAAATCCAGAATAATATGTATGTGGGTGTCAAGGGCGATAAAAT
>JAZNJX010000011.1:0-7590 GCA_045578245.1 Candidatus Fimenecus sp.
AAAGAAAAAACACAAAGTAATGGAAGAAGAAAGAGCTTTTTTCTGTGATGGTTGTGCAAAGAATGGAATAAGTAATCAGATAGCAAATGAGATTTTTGATGATATGTCATCATTTGCTTCTTATGCTTTCAATAAGTCCCATGCAGCAGCATATGCTGTTGTTGCATATAGAACGGCATTTCTTAAATATTATTATCCATGTGAGTTTATGGCTTCGCTTCTTACAAGTGTCCTTGATAACTCGGATAAGGTTGCAAATTATATTGATGATTGCAAGAAAAATGGCATTGAAATTCTTCCGCCAAACGTAAATTTCACATTTAAAAATTTTACCGTCGCACCAAATGGTAAAAAGGGTATTATGTTTGGTTTGTTAGCTATCAAGAATCTTGGACATGATTTTATTGACACAATAATTTCAGAACGTGAAAGAAATGGAAAGTTTACTTCTTTCTATTCATTCTGCAAACGAGTACATGGCAAAGGCTTTAATCGTCGTGCTGTGGAAAGCTTAATTAAAAGCGGTGCTTTGGATGGATTAGGTAGTAATCGACAAGAAATGCTTGTTAATCTTTCTTGCGTGATTGACGATTTGGATAGTGCAAAGCGAAGAAACCTTGACGGACAAATTGGTTTTTTCGATTTACTAAATAATGATCCTGCAACCGAATTTAAGATGAAGCCTTTTCCTGAGTTCCCAATGGAAACACTTTTGATGTACGAAAAAGAAACAACAGGGTTATACATTTCTTCCCATCCTATGGAGCGTTATTCACATTTAAAGAAAAAACATAGATGTGATAAAATAAGTGAAATTACAAGTGATGAGGATGAATTTTCTCGCAAATACTCTGATACGTCATCAGTTAAGGTTATGGGTATTATTTCAACAGTAACTAAAAAACAGACAAAAAATGGTGATACAATGGCATTTGTCAACATTGAAGACACGGATGGTACTGTAGAAGTAATTATTTTCCCGAAACTTTATTCAAAATATTCAAATATTATATATAATGGCAAAGCTCTTATGATTGGTGGTCGTCTTTCAGTAAAGGAAGAGGAAAAAGCAAAGATTATTCTTGATTTTGCCGAGTCTGCTGAAAGTATTGAGTCAAATCAGGTTAAAAAAATTGGTTTGTTCATCCGTATAGACAGTGAAATGTCAGAAATATATAAGAATTGCAGCTATGTATTATCAACAGCAAAACAAGGCGATATGCCAGTTTACTTTTATTTTTCAAGCAGTAAGAAATATTTTCCATACAGAAAATTAGATATTGATAATATTATGTTAAATGAACTTAGAAGTATTGCTGGAGAACAAAATGTAATATTACAAAAATAGTTGTTTTATATTGCAATTTGGAAAATCTTGTGTTATTATTAAGGCTCAATGTGGATATAAAACTTTTTAAAGGGTGAGTATAATGAAAACAATTGGTGTTCTTACAAGTGGCGGCGACGCTCCAGGTATGAACGCGGCTATCCGTTCAGTTGTTCGTGCAGCTTGTGAAAACGGAATGCGTGTAATGGCTATCAGAAGAGGATATAACGGACTCATGCAGGGTGATATGTATGAAGTGAACCTTCGTTCAGTTTCAAATATTATCAACCGTGGTGGTACAGTTCTTTATTCAGCAAGAAGCCCGGAATTCAAAACAGAAGAAGGCCTTCAGAAAGCACTTAATGTCGCTAAAGATGTTGGCCTTGATGGTATTGTGGTTATCGGTGGTGACGGTTCATTCCGTGGTGCTCGTGATTTATCACTTCGTGGACTTCCTTGTGTTGGTGTTCCTGGTACAATTGATAATGATATTGCTTGTTCTGATTATACAATCGGCTATGATACAGCAATGAATACAGTTCTTGAAATGGTTGACAGACTCCGTGATACATCTGAGTCGCATGACCGTTGTACAGTCGTTGAGGTTATGGGTAGACGTGCAGGTTATATTGCACTTAATGCCGGTATTGCTTGTGGTGCAACATCAATTCTTATTCCTGAAGTTGAATTTGATTTCCAGCGTGATGTTATCGACAGAATGAAGAGAACTCAGATGACAGGTAAAAAGCACTTTATCATTGTTGTTGCTGAAGGTATCGGTGGCGTTGATGAAATGGCAAAACGTATTGAGGCAGAAACAGGTGTTGAAACAAGAGCCACTGTTCTTGGCCACGTTCAGCGTGGTGGACATCCAACAGTACGTGACAGAGTAACCGCATCTCTTATGGGTTATAAGGCTGTTGAACTTCTTAAAGAAGGCATCGGTAATAGAGTTATTGCTATGAAACACGACGAAATCGTTGATTATGACATTTTTGAAGCACTTAACATGAAGAAGGAAATTGACCTTGAAATGTATAAGATTGCTCACGAAATCTCAATATAAGCATGTCTAACATCGTTTTAATTGGTATGCCTGGATGTGGTAAGAGTACGGTTGGTGTTATTCTTGCTAAAACATTAGGTATCGGTTTTGTTGATACTGATTTGATTATTCAAAAAAATGAAAAACGACTTTTGCAGGAAATAATTGACAATGACGGAATTGAAAAATTTCTTGATTGCGAAGCAAAAGCTGTTTTAAGTTTTAATGATGATAATTGTGTAGTTGCAACAGGCGGAAGTGTTATTTTTCGTGAAGAAGCCATTAATCATTTAAAGAAAAATGGGAAAATCATTTATCTGAATGTTTCTCTTGATGAGATTAAATCAAGACTCGATAATATCAACACTCGTGGAGTTGTTGCAACAAAGAATCAGACTATTGACGATATTTATAATGAACGTTCTTTTTTATACTTAAAATATGCCGACTTTGTTCTTAATCTTGAAAATTCAAATGTTGAACAGACGGTTGAAAAAATTTGTAATTTAATAAAATAAAGTTAGCCTTGCGGTTTGTGAAAATTCTCCGCAAGGCGTTTTTTTTACCTAAAATATTTTGTTTGAGATGTGGCAAATTATTAGTGCGAACTTTTCGCTTGGAGGTGATAATTTGTATAGGCTCATTAAGGTTTTAACGTTATTTTGTACAATATTTTCTGTATTTTTATTTTCGTGTATTATCACAGTCAATATTTTTGTACCTGAAAACATAAATGTTGTTGATAAAAATCCGTATACAGAAATTAATATATTTGGAATTAAACTGTTGAGTTTTGATTCAAATAAACAAGTAACAAAGATACAAAACAAAGATTCTCTTAATAATAAATCCCAAGTTAAACTTTTGAATATTTTTCCCGTTAAAACAACAATTATAAACAATATCAAAAGACGATATGTGATAACTGGTGGAGAGTGTTTTGGAATTAAGATATATACAGACGGTGTTATTCTTGTTTCAATGGATGATGTTGAAACCGCTGAAGGTGTTAAAAGCCCTGCAAAAGAAGCTGGACTCAAAACCGGAGATATAATTAAAAAGATTGATGGTGTGTATATAAACTCGAATTCACATTTATCAAAGATTTTACAGAGTAGTAATGGTAAAGAAATGACAATTATAATTGAAAGACAGGGTATAGAACAGATAATTATGTTTAAGACATTTAAAGAAAAATCAACAGGGAAATATCGAGCAGGAATATGGGTGAGAGATAGCACTGCGGGTCTTGGTACGATTTCCTTTTATAACCCTGAAAACGGTTCGTTTGCAGGGTTAGGACACGGAGTATATGATATTGATACTGGTAATATTTTACCATTAAGAATAGGTGAGGTTTGTCCTGTAATAATTAATGATATTTACAAGAGCAATCAAGGTAATATTGGGGAAATGTGTGGAGTATTAGATAGCAAGGTAATTGGTAACCTTTATATTAACTGTGAACGTGGTGTGTATGGTTTTACAATGTGTCCCCAAAAAGAAAAAATACCTGTTGCGACTAAGTATGAAGTTAAAACTGGTAAAGCACAAATAGCTTGTTCGTTAAATAATAGCGTTGAGTATTATGATATTGAAATTAAAAAAATATACTCAAAATCTCCATCTGAGAATAAGGATATGATTATTAAGATAACTGATGATAGACTAATTGATAAAACAGGTGGAATTGTTCAAGGTATGAGTGGTAGTCCAATAATCCAAAATGGTATGTTTGTTGGTGCATTAACTCATGTTTTTGTTAATAATCCTAGACAGGGCTATGCAATTATCGCCGAAAAGATGCTAGAAACATCAACTTGTCAAGAAATGAAAAAGTATGAACAAATTGAAAAAGCATCTTAAATAAAAAGCCGTGCTAAAAGTAGCACGGCTTAATTCTAATTGAACTGTAAATTAAAGAGCATTTACGATATCTCTTGTATCCCTTGCAATAGCAAGTTCTTCGTTTGTAGGAAGAACATAAACTTTTACTTTTGAGTTTGCTGTTGAAAGTTCACCTTCTTTACCTTTAACAAGAGTTCTACCAATTTCGTTGTTGATTTCAATACCAAGGTATGAAAGTTCGTTACAGATATTATCACGAAGGTCGTCAGCGTTTTCACCGATACCACCTGTGAAGACAATAGCATCAATACCATCCATTGCAGCAGTGAATGCGCCGATGTATTTTTTAATCTGGTAGCTAAGAATCTTTCTAGCAAGTGCACACTGTTCATTACCATCGGCTGCAGCAGCTTTAACATCACGGTCGTCAGAAGAAAGTTCTGAAACACCCATAATACCTGACTTCTTGTTAAGAAGGGTATCCATCTCTTTTACAGAAAGATTTTCTTTTTCCATAAGGAAGAGAACAACCGATGGGTCAATAGCACCACAACGAGTACCCATTGCAAGACCATCAAGTGGAGTGAGACCCATTGTTGTGTCGATTACTTTACCGTTTTTAACAGCAGCAATTGATGAACCATTACCCAAATGGCATGTAACGATTTTAAGGTCTTCAATATTCTTGCCCATTACTTCAGCACATCTTGCACTAACAAACTTGTGTGATGTACCGTGGAAGCCATAACGACGGATTGAGTATTTCTTTGTGAATTCATAAGGAATTGGGAAAGTATAAGCTTCTGCAGGCATTGTGCTGTGGAATGCATTATCAAAAACAGCAACCTGTGGAACATTTTTACCGAAAAGTTCGATACTTGCATTAATACCCATGATATTAGCAGGGTTGTGAAGAGGTGCAAGGTCGTTCATACTTGCAATTCCTGCAATAACTTCGTCATCGATAAGAACACTCTTGTTGAAAAGTGAACCACCCTGAACAACACGGTGACCAACTGCAGTGATTTCGCTGATGTCATCAAGAACTTTGTACTCACCCTCTGTAAGAGCTTGTTTAACAGCAGCAAAAGCTTCTGTGTGGTTGCTCATAGGTGCATTATATTCAATTTTCTGACCATCAGGAGTCTTAAAGCTGATACATGCTTCAGGAGTACCAACTCTTTCACAAATACCTTTTGCGATTACACTTTCATCAGCCATATCAATAAGCTGATATTTAAGTGATGAACTACCTGCGTTAATAACAAGAACTTTCATTTTAACATCTCCATTTATAATTTTTTTCTTGAAGTAAATTTAAACCTGTATTATTATATACTTATATTTGTATAATTTCAAGATTAGTTTTGCCAATATTTTGCAAAAGGGGTAAAAATATGTCCATAATCGGTATTGTATGTGAATTCAATCCATTTCACAAGGGTCACAAGTATTTAATCGACTCTGTTAAACAGCAGGGAGATGTTGTTGTATGTGTTATGAGTGGTAACTACGTGCAACGAGCTGAACCTGCTATTTTTCCTAAGGATGTACGTGTTGAAATGGCACTGAGAAATGGTGTGGATATTGTTTTAGAACTTCCATTTGTGTACGCAACTGCATCTGCAGAGATTTTTGCAAAAAATGCTGTAAAAATACTTGATTCCTTTGGTTGTGATAAATTAGCATTTGGAGCAGAAACAGCTGAAGTTGATAGATTATATCAAGTTGTAGATATTCTATTGGATAACGACTTTGATTCAAAAGTAAACAAATATCTTCACGAGGGATTAAGCTATCCAGTTTCACGTCAAAAAGCCTTTCATGAGTATGATTATGAATTCGACATTTCAACACCAAATAATATTTTAGCGATAGAGTATATTAAAGCAATTAAGCATATTGATTCAAAAATGATACCTGTGGCTATTAAAAGAATTGGTGCAGGATATAATGAAAATTCAGCTATTGACGATTTTGCGTCTGCAACTCATATTCGTTCTCTTATAAACAATAAAAGTGATTGCAATAAATATATTCCTGAAAATGTTCGTGATTTATACGACTGTACAATACAATCAAGTAATTATTTGTCTTATGATAAGTACAACTTGGTTTCTGTTGCTTTGTTACGAGATAAAATAGGTTCTGATTTAAAAGGTATAGCAAATATGGCTGAGGGTGTTGAAAACAGAATAGAAGAATCTATAAAAAATGGTTTGAGTCTAAATGATATTTGTGATAGTGTTAAAACTAAGAGATATACACACTCAAGAACAAGACGTGCTATTTTTAGTATATTATTTGGAATTACTAATGAAGATTTATTAATCTCAGTACCATATTGCAGAATGTTAGGATTTAATACAGAACTATCAAAATCTGTTGGCGTTTTAGCTGACAATTGCAAGTTACCCTTTATTGTTAATTACTCAGATTTTTTCAAATATGATAACCAAAATATTAATAGAGTTTTTGAACTGGAAAATAAATCAACAAATATTTATAACCTTATTTTGAATAGTGCAGAAGTTTGTTCAACTGAAATGACATATTCAATTAAAAAGATATAATTCATGCAGGAAATCCTGCAAAAACTGTTGCTTTTTGGTACGATAAATTATATAATAAATAAGTTATAAATAAAATTATAATTTGGAGTTGTTTTAATGAAATCTCTAAATTTTTCAAATATGAACTTAAGTGAGAAAAAACTTTCTAAAGGTCATAAAAAGCTTGTTAAATACATATCTGAAAATTATGATAAGGCAGCGTTTATGACTGCATCTAGACTTGGTGAAACAGTTGGTGTCAGTGAGTCAACTGTTGTACGTTTTGCAACTGAAATGGGTTTTAAAGGTTACCCTGAACTTCAAAAGGAATTGCAGCAGATGATAAAATCAAAACTGACTGCTGTTCAGAGAATGGAAGTTTCAAGTAACCTAATTGGTGAGGATAATGCCATAAAAAAAGTTCTTAATGGTGATGTTGAACTTATCAGAGATACACTAGAATCAGTTAGTGAAGTTGAGTTTAAAAAGGCTGTTGAAATAATAAATAAAGCTAAAAGAATTTATATTCTTGGTGTAAGAAGTTCTGCTGCACTTGCAAGTTTCTTATATTTTTATTTAAACCCTGTTTTTGAAAATGTAATTCTCATCGATACTTCAAGTGGTAGTGAGATGTTTGAGCAAATGTTCAGAATCGGCGATGATGATGTATGTGTTGCCATCAGCTTTCCAAGCTATTCAAAACAAACCATCAATGCTCTTCGTTTTATCAATGACAGAGGTACAAAGATTATTGCTATCACTGACTCTAGTGTATCTCCTATAGTAGAGTATGCTGATACATTACTCGTTGCAAAAAG
>JAZNJX010000012.1:0-25058 GCA_045578245.1 Candidatus Fimenecus sp.
ATTCTCAGTATCAGGACACCGATATATTGACATCTGTTTTGGAATCAGATATAGATAAAATCAAAAAAACTCTTACCCAAATCGACAGAAGTGCCTTCGACGGTGCGGTTAATGCACTGATTAACGCAAAAAAAATCTACATTATAGGTCTGCGTGGTTCTTCTGCCCTTGCAAGGTTTTTAAGCTATTATCTGAACTTTCTTTTTCCTTATGTAAAGCTAATAAACGGTACCTCCGTTGGCGATATATTTGAGCAAATGTTCAGAATCGGCGAAGATGATGTATGCGTTGCTATCAGCTTTCCAAGATATTCAAAACAAACTATCAATGCTCTTCGTTTTATCAATGACAGAGGCACAAAGATTATTGCTATCACTGACTCAAATGTGTCTCCAATAGCGGAGTACGCTGATACATTGCTTGTTGCAAAAAGTGATATGGTTTCCGTAGTTGATTCACTTGTTGCTCCGTTAAGTCTTATCAACGCACTGATTGTAGCTCTTACTTTTAGCCGAAGAGAAGAAGTTTATAACACTTTTAATAAACTTGAAAGCATATGGGATGAGTATCAGGTTTATGATAAATCCGATGGTGATGAAAATGAATAATAGAGTAATTGTTATCGGAGCAGGTGCCGCTGGTACAATGGCTGCAGGAACTGCATCAGACAATGGTGCTGATGTATTGTTAATAGAGCGTAACGACAAAATTGGCAGAAAGGTTATGATTACTGGAAAAGGCAGATGTAATGTTACAAACAACGTTTCTGATGTTCAGGAGTTCATCTCTAATATTCCTGGAAATGGAAGATTTCTATACAGCGCTTTTTCTTCATTTAATTCACAGGATGTAATCCACTTTTTTGAAGATTATGGTGTAAAACTTAAAGTTGAACGAGGTAATCGTGTTTTCCCGGAAAGTGATAAGGCTGTTGACATCGTTGACGCTTTGAACCGACACATAACCGATTCAGGGGTTAAAAGAAAGACAGAACGTGTCAACAAAATTGTAACTGAAAATGATTGTGTAAAAGGTGTTGAGACTGAATCGGGTAATTTTTATGAATGCGATTCAGTAATTGTCGCAACGGGTGGTTTATCATATCCAAAGACAGGCTCAAGTGGTGACGGTTATAAATTAGCAAAAGATATAGGACACACAGTGACTGAGCTCCGACCATCTCTTTCTGCACTTATATGTCGAGAAGGGTTGTGTAGTGAATGCATGGGTCTTTCTCTCAAAAATGTTGCCATAAAAGTTTATGACACAAAGAAGAAAAAGGAAATCTATGACGATTTTGGTGAAATGTTGTTTACTCATTTTGGTGTCTCAGGACCCATGATTCTTTCTGCAAGTGCTCATATGAGAGATATGACTAAGGAAAGATATGAGATTTTTATTGATTTAAAACCAGCATTATCAAATGAAAAATTGGATGCAAGGATTCTTCGTGATTTTGCCGAAAACAGCAATAAATCAATATCAAATGTTCTTGCATTGCTTTTGCCTAAATCCCTAATTTCACCTATTTTAAGATTATCGCAAATTAAAGCATCTGAGAAGGTTAATCAAATTACTAAAGAGATGAGAACAAATCTTATAAATACAGTTAAGGCGTTAAAACTTACTGTTATGGATTTCAATGATATTTCGGAGGCGATTGTAACTTCAGGTGGTATTAAAACCAGTGAAATCAATCCCAAAACAATGGAGAGTAAATTATGTGAGGGCTTATATTTTGCTGGTGAAGTTATTGACTGCGATGGATATACAGGTGGTTTCAACCTACAAATTGCCTTTTCAACCGGACATTTAGCAGGAATTTCTGCAAGTAATAAAAATATTGAGGAAGATTATTATGATTAATGTTGCAATTGATGGTCCTGCTGGAGCAGGAAAAAGCACTGTTGCACGAGCAGCAGCAAAAGAATTAGGATTTATTTATGTTGATACCGGTGCTCTTTATAGAGCAGTTGGAGTATACTGTCTTCGTAACAATGTTATTACAACAGATGCGGATTGCGTTGGTTCAATTTTAAAGAATATTACTGTTGAACTTAAATTTATTGATGGTGTTCAGCATGTGTTTTTAAATGGAGATGATGTTTCAACAGAAATCAGACTCCCGGAAGCTTCAATGGCAGCATCAAATGTATCGGCAATCCCATCTGTAAGAGCATTTTTATTTGATTTACAGAGAGAAATAGCTGCAAAGAACAACTGCTTGATGGATGGTAGAGATATTGGTACAGTTGTTCTTCCTGATGCAAAGGTTAAAATATTTCTTACAGCAGACCCTGAAGAACGTGCAATGAGAAGATTTAAGGAGCTTCAGGAAAAGGACAGTACGGTTACTTATAAAGAAGTTTTGGATGATTTGATGGTTCGTGACTATAACGACTCTCATAGAGAAATAGCCCCTTTAAAACCCGCTGAAGATTCAGTAGTGATTAATACAACAGGCTACACATTAGAGGAATCAATCAATAAAATTATAGAAACTGTTAAGGAGAAAATGTAATGGCAGACACAAAATATTTTGATTTTTCAAATTATGAAACTCGTAAAGGTTTTAATTTATACAGACCTTTAAGCAATTTTTGCTGTAAAACCCGAGTTAAACTTATAGTTGAAGGTGAAGAAAATATCGACCGTGAAGATGGCTTCATTATTGCAGCAAATCACTCAATTATTTACGACCCAATTTTTATTGCAACAGCATCTAAAAAGAGATTGCTTCACTTTGTTGCTAAATATGAGGCATTTAAAAACCCAATTGCAAGAGCTGTTTTAACAAGTTGTAATGCTTTTCCGATTGTTCGTGGTAAAGGTGATATGCAGGCAATCAATTATGCAAGTGACCTTGTAAAAAAAGGTAAAGTTCTTTGTATCTTCCCTGAAGGTACACGTTCTAGAGATGGATATCCTAAAAAAGCAAAATCAGGTGTTGGTTTAATTGCTCGTGATGCACAATGTGATGTTGTACCTGCAGCAATTTGTGTCGAAGAAAGAGGCAAATTTGGTACAAGAGTTTTTGTTAAATTTGGCGAAGCAATTAAATACGAGGACATGAACTTTACTGAAGATGGTGGCACAAAAGAAAACAAAGAAGTAGCAAACATGATTATGGATAAGATTGTTCTTCTTTGGAGGGAGTGCAGAAAACAATGCAAGACAAAATAACTCTTGCTAAAACTGCAGGTTTCTGTTTTGGTGTTAATCGTGCTGTGAGTATGATTTATGACTTAATTTCCAAAGGTGAACATATTTGTACTTTAGGTCCTATTATACATAATCCTCAAGTGATAGACGATTTACAGAGCAAAGGTGTAACAATACTTGAGGATATTAAAAATGCAACTGCTGATAGAAAGATTGTTATTCGTACTCATGGTGTTGAAAAGGATGTTTTGAAATACTGCGAAGATAATTCATTGAATTTTTTTGATGCGACATGTCCTTTTGTAAAAAAAATACATAAAATTGTTGAAAAAAATTCAAGTGAAACAATACCTGTATTAATAGCTGGGGATAAAAATCATCCTGAAGTTGTAGGAATAAAAAGTTATTGTAACGGTGCTTGTTATATATTTAATTCCTGTGAGGAACTTGAAGAATTATTTGAAAACAATGATTTTAACCAAGAACAACCATTTATAGTTGTATCACAAACAACTTTTAGCACAAAAGAATGGAAAAAATGTGTAAAAATTATAAATTTACACTATACAAACGCAATTATTTTTGATACAATATGTAGTGCGACCGAAGAAAGACAGGCAGAAGCACTATTATTGTCAAAGAAAAATGACGCTATGATAATAGTAGGTGGTAGGACAAGTTCAAATACTGCAAAACTCAAAGCAGTCTGCGAACCTAACTGCCCGACTTATTTGATTGAAACGGCAGAAGAGCTTTTGGACATAGCCTTATGTGATGTTCAGTCAATAGGCGTTACTGCGGGTGCATCAACTCCCGACAGTATAATTAAGGAGGTACTAAAAACTATGTCCGAGAATTTTGAAAACGCAAACACAATGAATATGGAGGAGACAGGCTTTGAGCAAATGCTTGAGGAATCATTAAACAGCATGAGTTCTGACCAGAATGTTGTTGGAACTGTTGTTGGATTCACAGCGACTGAGATTCAGGTTGAAATCGCAGGCAGAAAGCATACAGGCTATGTGTCTTTTGATGAATATAGTGATGATCCATCAGCTGACCCTAAAGCAGAGCTTAAGGTTGGCGACGAAATCAAACTTCGCATTATGAAGACAAACGATGTTGAAGGCACAATTAAGCTTTCAAAGCGTCTTTATGACCGTGGAGCAATTTGGGAAAACATTGAAGCTGATGATACAGTTCGTACAGGTGTTGTAACCGGCATCGTTGGTGATAACAAGGGCGTATTTGTTCAGGACGGTGCAATTAAAGTTTTCGTTCCTGCATCTCTTGCTAAAATGAGAAAGAACGATTCTCTTGAAGACCTTATCAAGACAAATGTTGAATACAAAATCATCGAAGTTAATAAGATGAGAAGAAAGGTAGTAGGTTCAATTCGTGAAGTTGCTGCTGCAAAGAAGAGAGAAGTTGAAGATGCATTCTGGTCAAATGTTACAGAAGGCGCTGTTTACACAGGTACTGTAAGAAGTCTTACAAACTATGGTGCATTTGTTGACCTTGGTGGTGTTGATGGTATGGTACATATCTCTGAACTTTCATGGCAGAGAATTAAACACCCATCAGAAGTTGTTAAAGTTGGCGATGCTGTTGAAGTTTATGTTAAAGAACTTGACAGAGAGAATAAGAAGATTTCTCTTGGTTACAAGAAAGTTGAAGACAATCCATGGGAAATCCTTAAGCGTGATTATCCTGTTGACAGTGAAGTTGATTGCAAGATTGTTAGTCTTACATCATTCGGTGCTTTTGCACAGATTATCCCTGGTGTAGATGGTCTTGTTCATATCTCACAGATTGCTCACAAACATATCGGTACACCTGCTGAAGTTCTTAAAGTTGGTGATGTTGTTAAGGCTAAGATTATGGAAATCGATTTCGATAAGAAACGTGTAAGTCTTTCAATTAAAGCTCTTATTGAAGCACCAGTTGAAGAAGCTCCTGCAGAAGTAGCAGAAGAAACAGCTGCTGAAGAAGTAGTTGAAGCTCCTGTTGAAGAATAACTAAATCGGCATTAAGGCCGTAAATAAACAGGTCAGATGATGCAAAACACCGTCTGACCTGTTTTGTTTCTTATGAGGTATAATATTATGAAAAAAGGGTTGGCAGTTTTATCAGGAATAACAGCCGCTGTTGGTGGTGGCGTTTTGTATCTTAAAAACAAGGATTTATGTCCAAAATGTGAAATAAAAAAACTTCTTGCAAAAACACAGATTCATTACACTAAATATGAATTGTATAATAATGGTGCAGCACTTACTCCACCAATGGGATGGTCAAGCTGGAATACTTTCCGTCAGAATATCAACGAGAAAGTTATTCTTGATATAGCAAAGGCAGTTAAAGAATCTGGTCTTGCTGATGCTGGTTATGTTTATATAAACCTTGATGACTGTTGGCAGTCTTCAATGCGTGATGAAAATGGCAGATTACAAGGAGATTTTTCAACTTTCCCACACGGTATAAAATGGCTTGTGGAGCAGATTAATTCTTTGGGTCTTAAAGTTGGTATATATTCATCAAATGGTACACTTACTTGTGAAGATTTACCTGCATCACTTTATAATGAACAGATTGACGCAGAAACATTTGCAGAGTGGGGTATAGAATATTTTAAATATGACTATTGCCACCATGTCCCAATTCCAACAGAAGCACCTTACATTGATAGTATTTCTATTATCGGTAATAGCATTGAAAATGAGCTTGTTTACCAAGCTAAAGATGCAACACTTAAGGGTGATGCAAAAGTTGTCAATGAAGAAGATGGTAAGACTTATGTTAAAGGTCTTTGCAGTAGTTTAGGTACTATTGAATTCAATAATATTGAAGTTCCAGAAGACGGTGAATATGTTTTTACATTAATTATGCGTAAAAATACAAGCAAAGGACAATTCTGTGTTGTCACTGTAAATGGAACGGATAAATATGATTTCCTAATTGCTGAACAAAAAGCATTCTCAAGAGAAGGCAGACGACAGATAAAGATAACTCTCAAGGCGGGTACTAATACAATTTCGATAACAAATCCTGTTGCTTCACCAATGGATAGTGCAGCTATGCAGTATGAAAGAATGGGTAAAGAGCTTGTAAAAGCAACAAAAAAATATGCTCAGGAGAACAACTGCGAAGAAAAGAGAATCCTTTTTTCAATTTGTGAATGGGGTTGGAATAAACCTTGGAAATGGGGCGGAAAAGCAGGTAATATCTGGAGAACCACAGGTGACATTCAACCAAATTGGGCATCAGTAATGGGTATTTATGAGTTTAATGTACGTCTTGATAAATATGCTGGGCCAGGTGCATTTAATGACCCAGATATGCTTGAAGTAGGTAATGGAAATCTTACGTTCGATGAGAACAAATCTCACTTCACTTTATGGTCAATGATGGCTGCACCTCTTATTTTGGGAAACGACATCAGAAGTTTTATTAAAGAGGATGGAACAGTTGATAAAGACAATAAAGTATTACAGATTTTGACAAATAAAGAAGTTATTGCTGTTAATCAGGATAAACTCGGTATTCAGTGTAAGAGAATTAAAGCTGGTTTAAAAGATATTCTTGTTAAACCTCTTGAGAATAATGAAGTTGCTGTATGTTTCTTTAATAAAACTAATTCTAATACACAGATAACATGTAATATGGCTGATATTCACAATGTTGTTGAAGTGTCTTTACCAAATGCAGAAAGCTACACCTTTAAAGAACTTTGGTTCAAAACTGAAGAGACAGTTACTGATAAAATCACCACAACTGTTGCACCACATGGTGTTAAGGTTTTCAGGATTTCTGCAAATCAGTAACAATATTAATGTTTTCAAAAATTATGAATGCAACAACGGATAATCCGTACCAACAAGCAGAGAATTGTAGTGAAATTTGTCCAAGAATATTTCCAGGCATATTAGTATAGTCCCAAACATCAAGTGCAAAGATCTTATTTACTATAATACCTACACTAAATTCTAGGACAGTAATGACTACCATACCTAACAATGCTTTGATAAATATTGAGGTATTAGTCAAAGCGTTGTTAATAATATATAGGGATAAAAAGGCAGCCCCACCGGTTATAATCATTGACCAATGTGTATATCCTCTAAATAAAACTTCGATTATGCCGTAGCCAATCCCACCAATTATAAATATAATAATGTATTTATCAATATCTTTCATGTAATCACCAAAATACATTATTCCCTGAACGACAACTTTTATTTAATTTTTAAGGTGAAACAAATGAGTAATTTTGAACAGAAAAAGCAAAGAGCCGCTGAGCTTCGTAAAGAGCTTAATCATCATATTTATCGTTATTATGTTGAAAACGAAAATGATATTGAAGATTATGAATATGATATGCTTATGCGTGAACTTGACTCAATCGAAAAAGAATATCCTGAACTTTTAACTGCAGATTCACCAACACATCGAGTAGGCGGTCAGGCTGATGGCCTTTTTGAAACAGTTGTCCATACGGTTAAAATGGAAAGTTTGCAGGATGCTTTTTCTCATGATGAAGTTCGTGATTTTGACAAAAGAGTCAAAGATATTTTTTCAAATGCTGAATATGTTGTTGAGCCTAAAATTGATGGTCTTTCCGTTTCACTTGAATATGTAAATGGAGTGTTTACACGTGGTTCAACCCGTGGTGATGGTGTTCAGGGTGAGGATATTACTGCAAACTTACGAACAATAAAAACGATTCCTTTAAGACTTAAAAAGGACATTCCTTTTATTGAGGTCCGTGGTGAAGTCTATATGCCTCGAGAAGTGTTTTTAAAGATTGTAGAAAAGCAGGAACTTAATGGTGAAAAGCCTTTTAAAAATCCAAGAAATGCTGCTGCAGGTAGCATAAGACAAAAGAATCCAAAGATTACTGCTGAACGAAACCTTGATATCTATGTTTTCAATATCCAACAAGTTGAAGGAATAGAAATTGAAGGACATTATCAATCACTTGAGTTTTTAAAGGAATTGGGATTTAAAACAATTCCATTCTATAATAAATTTAATAATATTGATGATACACTGAAAGAAATTGAGAGAATTGGTGAAATTCGTTATACATTACCATTTGATATTGATGGTGCAGTTATTAAAACTGATGATTTCGCAATGCGTGAATCTATTGGCAGTACAGCTAAATTCCCTAAATGGGCATTAGCATACAAATATCCGCCTGAAGAAAAAGAAACAAAATTAATTGATATTGAAATCAATGTTGGTCGTACTGGTGTACTTACTCCAACTGCTGTTTTTGAGCCTGTTCTTGTTGCAGGGTCAACTGTTAGCCGTGCTACATTGCATAATCAGGATTTTATTAACGAAAAAGGTATAAGAATAGGAGATACTGTAATAATTCGTAAAGCAGGGGATATTATTCCTGAAGTGCTTTCTGTTGTAAAACACGAAGAAAAAACAACTCCTTATGTAATGCCAAAATACTGTCCATCATGCAATTCTCCTGTACATCGTGAAGATGGTGAATCGGCAATTCGATGTGGTAATCCTGATTGTCCTGCACAACTTTTAAGAGTTCTTATTCATTTCTGTTCTCGTGACGCTATGAATATTGAAGGTCTCGGGGATGCTGTCCTTGAAACACTTTTAAATAAAGGAATGATTGGCAAGATTGCTGACATTTACCGTATAGATTATGATGAAATAGCAAAACTTGATGGCATGGGTAAAAAAAGTGCTGACAATATGCGAAATGCTATCGAAAAGTCTAAGAAAAATGACCTTTCAAAACTCCTTTTTGCATTCGGTATCCGTCATATAGGTCAAAAGGCTTCAAAATTGCTCTCTGATAAATTTTTATCCCTTGATAATATAATTTCAGCCACAAAGGAAGACATTCTTACAATCGAAGGATTTGGCGATATAATGGCTGATTCAGTTGTTGAATTTTTCTCACTTTCACAGACAATGCAAATGGTTGATGAATTAAAATCTTTTGGACTTAATATGGAAAGTCAACGAGAAATCAAGGACAATAGATTTGAAGGTATGACTTTTGTGCTTACAGGTACACTTTCATCGTATGGTAGAAAAGAAGCACAGGAGATTATTGAATCCTATGGTGGTAAAGCATCTTCATCTGTTTCTAAAAAAACAACCTATGTTTTAGCAGGTGAGGCTGCAGGTTCAAAATTACAGAAAGCCACTGATTTAGGTGTAACAATAATCAACGAAGAGCAATTCGCTGAAATGATAAAATAACAAAAGGACGGATTTAAACCGTCCTTTTTAGTTTCTTCTTTTTTATTTGTTTAATGAGTTTTCTTGACCTCATTTTAATATAATTGATAGTGTCAATTTCGCCCAGTCTCATCCACCAGTCAATTTCGTTACATAATGCGTAAAGTTCAATTTTTAAATCGCAATACTTGCTGACTGTTACTTTATTTTTATATACATTATATAATTTTAATTTTTTGCCAAGTCCTAATGTTAGACAGAAGAGTTCATATTCCGGTTCCACAAATCTTGTGTTAAACGGGTCAATAACACCTGCAATTTCAGATTTTTTAATATCAATTATCATATTTGGTGTCCAAAAATCACCATGAGAAAGACATGGTGTGTTTTCTGTATTATCAAATATTTCATCAAAGTTGATATTTATAAGATTAAGTGCTCTAAATATTTTTTTATTAAGTTCACCTTTAATGTATTTATCATTTGCAAAGGAAAACATTTTATCAAAAAATTCTTTATAGTATTCCTTCCATGTACTATAAATAGGGTTATCGAAAGCACCGAATTTATCATTTTGGACACGTTGCATATCAATGAAACAATCAACAATATTGTTTGCAAGGTGTTTTCTATCTTCAATATGCTTAATTTTTAATGTACTGCCACTTGAACCATCAATAAATTCCATTCCAAGATATGAAACATTGTCTTTTTCTGTAAGAAAATATGTTTCAGGAATTTTAAAAGGAACTCTGGCACGTAAAAATTCATTCATTTTCATTTCTTCGCACATCAGTTCAAAGTGTTTACTTGTTTTAACTACAAGTTTGAAAGGAGAGTCAATAATCTCTACATAATAGCAGGTGGCAGTAGCCCCATTTCCGACAGAAGAAATGTTTATAATAGTTGTATGTAATTGTTCTTCAACTATTGCCCTGATGTCATCCATAATCATAATCCTTTATTATAAAATCCATTCTTAAACCACACATCACTTACTTCAAATTCTTTGTTGTTTAAATAATCTAGTATCCCTGCATCCGTTGTGAAATCAAAAACCAGTTTATAAGAATACAAGAATTGTTTTTTATATCCGTATTTCTTATTCTGTGCATTTGTTCCATATTTTCCATCACCTAAAAGTGGATGACCTATTGATGCAAAATGTGCTCTGATTTGATGTGTTCGACCAGTTAAAAGTTCAACCTCAACAAGACTTAATTCACCATCCGTATCAATCACGTTATACTTTGTACGAATTTCCTTTGAATCAGCCATTTTTTTCTTGGAAACAGTAACCTTGTTCTTGTTTTCATCCTTTACAAGATATCCTTCTAAAAGACCACTCTTTTTCTTGATTTCACCGTGCACAATGCAGAGATAGAATTTATGTAATTCACGGTCTTTCATTTTTTGATTAAGAATTCGAAGTGTTTCTGCATTTTTCGCTGCAATAACAATACCACCGGTATTTCTATCAATTCTGTTTACCAGAGATGGCACGAACGAATTTTCATCATTAGGTTTATATTCTTCTTTTTCGTATAAATATCGCTTGATTCTTCCAATTAATGTATCGATATACTCGTTGTCGTCGGGGTGGGAGAGCACACCAACTTTTTTGTCACATAGTATTATGTTTTCATCTTCATAAATGATATTTAGATTTTTTGATGCTTTAAGAAAATCATATTTCTCAGGTGCTTTTTCAAAAAACTCGTCATTGATATACATATCAACAACATCACCAACATTAAGTCGTGTTGAAATTTCAGCACGTTTACCATTTACCTTAATTCTTTTGATACGGATATATTTATACAAAAGAGTTTTTGGTAGAAGAGGAACACTTTTTGTGATGAACTTATCAAGACGTTGGTCTGCATCATTTTTGTTAATTGTAAAACTTTTCATTTTTACACCTCAAAATTATTTCAATTAAATATACCACAACTTAAATATGTTTTCAACTTGAAACTTGCAATAATTTATTATAGAATAAATATGGTGATTAAAATGAATATAAATAAAACACATTACAAAGTATTAAGTGAAACAAAAAAGATTTATCTTGATAATTCAACACTTGAAATTCGTGAAAAACTCAATGCTTTACTAAAAAATCCAACAGCAGAAGACGATTTAACGGGTATATACGGTAAATTTTATAAGTTAGATAAAATGTATAAGGTTAAATATATTTATACACGTAACAAACAACTTCAGCCAATGACCTTTGAAAGATATCATTATCTTGTTGATATCGGAGAAGATGATAATGGTTCATATGTTGAATATGCTATGGTTTATGATAAGCTTTATGACCCATTAATAAGACTTGTATATATTTTAGCTGTTTTAGGAATATTAGGGTATCTTATGTATTCATATAAACTTGGTGCAATGAGTATTTTTTCAGCAGGTGTTCTTGGTGCAGTTATTGTAGCATCTGTAGCATTAGTATTTAAAAAATCAAAAGAATCACAAGAAGAATGTCAGAAGGCTGAGAAATTGTTCTTAAATCTAATTAAAGATATATAATAGCAGTTGACAAAACTCATTTAATGTTGTATTATACTAACGTATTAACACTTTAATATACTAAAAAGGAGCTATTATTATGAAAATGAAAAAAATACTTGCTGTCCTTATGGCAGTACTTATGGTTGCACTTTGCTTCACAGCATGTGGTGGCGATAAGAAAAATGAAGAAGAAAAGAAACCTACAATTGTTGTTGGTTACACAATTTATGAGCCAATGAACTACCTTGATGAAAATGGTACTCTTGTTGGTTTCGACACAGAACTTGCTAAGGCTGTTTTCGAAAAACTTGGGTATGAAGTTATTTTCAAAGAAATTTCATGGGATGCTAAATACACTGACTTAGCATCAGGCACAATTGATTGTATCTGGAATGGTTTTACTTGTAACACAGCTGATGATGACGGTGTTTTACGTGCAGATAAAGTTGATTTCTCATATAACTACATGGAAAATCGTCAAGTAGTTGTTGTTAAGAATGATGCTAATGTAAAATCAGCAGACGACCTTAAGGGTAAATTAGGTGTTGCTGAAGCTGGTTCAGCAGGCGAAACTTACGCAAAAGGTTTTGAGGGTGCTACATATAAAGGATTTATTAAGCAGACTGAGGCCTTGTATGAAGTTAAGATGGGTACAGCTAATTTCGCAGTTGTTGACGCTCAGCTTGCAAAGAGTTATTGTGGTAAAGGTGACTATGCTAACCTTGTAATCGTTGATGCTCTTTCAAGTGAAGTTGAGTATTACGCAGTTGGTTTTGAAAAGGGTAGTGACCTTACAGCAAAAGTCAACGAACAGTTTGTTGCATTAGCAGCCGACGGCACAATTGCTAGACTTGCTGACAAATATGGTGTTTCTAACACAGCTATTACAGATTTTTCTGACCAGAAATAATTAATTTTAATAACTTGGAGTTTACTTTATGTCTTTTTTAGAAGTCACAGCATTTTTGTTTGACGGCTTTAAAATATCTCTGCTTATCTTTGCGGTGACGCTGCTTTGCGGCGCACCGCTTGGTTTGCCTATAGCCTTTTGTTCAATGAGCCGATTCAAACCCATAAAAACAATATCAAAAATTATTGTTTGGATTGTCAGAGGAATTCCTCTGATGCTCCAGATTTTTATTATTTATTATGTTCCAGGATTGTTATTTGACTATCAGTTATTTGGACAGATAGACAGATATATGTATATCGAATATGGCATTATGGATATGGGTAGAATCGTGGCTGTTCTGATTGCGTTTTCAATCAACTATGCTTGCTATTTTTCAGAAATTTATCGTGGTGGTATCGAGAGTATTTCAAAAGGTCAGTACGAGGCTGGTTATGTTCTCGGTCTTACTAAGTCACAAATTTTTAGAAAAATCATTTTGAAACAGGTTATTCAGAGAATTGTACCACCAATGTCAAATGAAATTATTACATTGATAAAAGATACCGCGCTTGCGAACTGCATTATGGTTTGTGAAATCATTAAGAATGCAAAAGAACTTGCTGCAACAAAAGCTATGATTTGGCCATTGTTCTTTACGGGCGTATTCTACTTAATTTTTGTTGGTTTGCTCACAATCATTCTTGGTAAAGCCGAAAAGAAACTCAGTTATTTCAGGAGTTAAGTTATGTCAATTTTAGAAGTTAAAAATATTCAGAAAAGTTTTGATAGAACTGAAGTATTAAAAGATATTAGCTTTTCCCTTGAAAAAGGTGAGGTTCTTTCAATTATTGGTTCATCAGGTAGTGGAAAAACAACGCTTTTGCGTTGTCTAAATTTCCTTGAGACAACTGATTCTGGTAAAATTATTGTTGATGATAATGTTTTATTTGATGGAAATAATAAGTTAAGTGATGATAAAATAAGAGAAAACCGCTTGAACTTTGGACTTGTTTTTCAGAATTTCAACCTTTTTCCACAATACACCGTTCTTGAAAACTTAACGCTTGCTCCTACACTCTTAAAAAAAGGTGATAGTTCAAGTATCAAAAATCACGCTTTAGAAATTATAAAAAAAGTTGGTCTTGAAGACAAGGTTGACTTTTATCCCTGCCAGCTTTCAGGTGGTCAACAACAACGTGTAGCAATTGCTCGTGCTTTAATGCTTTCTCCCAAAATTCTTTGTTTTGATGAGCCAACAAGCGCTCTTGACCCGGAGCTTACAGGAGAAGTACTTCGTGTTATTCGTGAGCTTCGTGATGGAAATACAACAATGATTATTGTCACTCACGAAATGAACTTTGCAAAGAATGTTTCTGATAAAGTAATTTTTATGGCAGATGGCATCATTGAAGAGTTTGGAACACCTGAAGAACTCTTTGAAAACCCTAAGAGTCCAAGGCTAAAAGACTTTTTGAGTTCATCATTAAAGGACTAAAAAACAACCTTCGTCATTTGATTGACGAAGGTTTTCTTGTTTTGTTATTTAATTGGTTCAAAATCATCAGCACCATGTTTACATATCGGACATATGAAATCGTCAGGTAATTCTTCGCCTTCATATACATATCCGCATATTTTACAAACATAACCTTTTTTCTTTGGTATTTCAGGCTTCGGTTTAATATTGTCGAAATAATACTGATATGTTGCAGATGGTACATCAGAAAGAGTTTCTGCTTCAGTAACATCGGATAAGAATAAAAGGTGAGTGCCACAGTCAATTATGTCAGTAACAGTGCATGAAATATATGCGTTAGTGCCTTCACAGATAAAATATGTTCCATTTTCAGTTCTGTAATAGTCTTTGTGACCTGCAAATTTATCTGTATCTCTGCCACTCGCAAATCCAAATCTCTTAAACAAATCAAAAGTAGCATCTTGAGAAATAACTGAAACAGTAAATTTTTTGGAATTTTTAAGCATTTCGCATGTGTAGTTGTTTTTATTAACTGCTATTGTGATTCTTTTTGGATTATCAGTAACCTGAGTAACAGTGTTAATAATGCATCCGTTATCTTCACCATTGTGATTTGTTGTTAATACAAATAATCCATAACTTAACCTGAACATAGCTTCATTTCTAATCATAATTTCAACTCCAATCTTGATTATAGTATAACACATAGAAGAGGAAAAGTTCAACAATTATTTGTTAAAATACAATTATGTATTATCGTTGACAAAATATGATAAATATGTTATATTTTCAACGTATATATACATTCTGGGATAGGGTTCTATATCCCGGTTTTAATAAAAAGGAGATGTAAAAAATGAAAAGAAGGTTTAGCGTTAAAACCACAGTTGCTATAGTAATTTCAGTTTTACTTGTTGCAAGTATGGCTATTTTTGCTTTCGCAAGTGATGGGGAAGCTACAACAGCAAAAATGATTGATTGCTCATCTTGTGAAGGCTCTGGATATCTTTCATTCTGCGCTGAATGTGAAGGAACAAATCTCGCTTGTAAAGATTGTTCTGTAGACGTTTCAAATATTTGTGAGGATTGTGGTGGCTCAGGACAGGTTGAGGCTCCAACAAGATTTTATTCAAGTATCTGGTCGTTACTTCCACCTGTAATTGCTATTGCACTTGCACTTATCACAAAAGAAGTTTATTCTTCACTTTTTGTGGGTATTGTAGTAGGTGGTTTGCTTTATGCAGAAGGTAATTTCGAAGGTACAATCACTCATGTATTTAGTGATGGATTTGTAGCAAATATTGCTGACTCATACAATATGGGTATTATTATATTCCTTATTGTTCTTGGTGCAATGGTTTCAATGATGAATAAAGCAGGTGGTTCTGCTGCATTTGGTCGTTGGGCTAAGAAACACATTAAATCAAGAGTTGGTGCACAGCTTGCAACAGTTCTCTTTGGTTGTATGATTTTTATCGACGACTACTTTAACTGTCTTACAGTTGGTTCAGTTATGAGACCTGTTACAGATAGTCATAAGGTTTCACGTGCAAAGCTTGCATATCTTATCGATGCTACTGCAGCACCTATTTGTATTATTGCTCCTGTTTCTTCATGGGCAGCAGCAGTTGCTGGCTTCGTTGCAGAGGAAGAAGTAAGTGGTTTCCAGCTTTTCCTCAATGCAATTCCATATAACTTCTATGCACTTCTTACAATCGTAATGATGATTGCAATTACAATTATGAAGTTTGATTATGGTAAGATGAGAGTTCACGAAGCAAATGCAGTAAATGGTGATTTGTTCACAAGTGATTCTGAATCATTCAAGGAATCAACAGATAATTCAAATGCTAATCCAAAGGGTAAGGTTATTGACCTTATTGTCCCTGTTGTAGCACTCATTATTGCTTGTGTTATCGGTTTGATTTACTCAGGTGGATTCTTTGATGCAGAAAGTGGTGCATTCCACAATGTTGTTGAAGCATTCTCAAGTGCTGATGCATCCGTAGGTCTTCTCTATGGTTCATTTATTACACTTATTCTTTCAGTAGCATACTTTATGATTCGTCGTGTAATTTCATTTAAAGATTGTATGGATTCAATTCCGGATGGTTTCAAGGCAATGGTTCCTGCTATTATGATTCTTGCTTGTGCTTGGACACTTAAAGCTATGACAGACAGTCTTGGTGCAAAAGAATTTATTGCTGGTATCGTTGAATCAACAGCTGGTACTTTTGCAAACTTCCTTCCTGCAGTTATTTTCCTTATTGCTGTTGGTCTTTCATTTGCAACAGGTACATCATGGGGTACATTCGGTATCCTTATTCCACTTGTTCTTGCTGTATTCCCATATAGCAGTGGTCCTATCTCTATCATTGCTATTTCAGCTTGTATGGCTGGTGCTGTCTGTGGCGACCACTGTTCACCAATTTCTGATACAACAATTATGGCAAGTGCTGGTAGCCAGAGTAACCACATTAACCACGTTTCAACTCAGTTACCATATGCATTGACTGTTGCTGGTGTATCCTTTGTTACATACATTATTGCTGGATTTGTGCAGAAAGCATATATTGCACTTCCAATCGGTATAGTGCTTATGCTTGGTACTTTATTCCTTATTAAAGCAATGTCAAAGAAAAAGGCATAATCAAAAAGATATAAAAAATCACCTTATCCTTATTGGATAGGGTGATTTTTATTTATTCAGAACTTTGTCCATTCATCATAACAAGCATCTGACGGCATTATAAATGCTCCACGTGGTGATAGCGATACCGTTCCAACCGCGACACCATCAGGCATACATGAACGTTTAAATTGATTGTTAAAGAATCTACTAATAAAGATAGTTAACCAGTTTCTAATTTCTTTTTCCGTATAAATTCCATTAAATGCATTAACTGCCATTTGTAACAACTCTTCAGGAGATTTCTTATGTCGTACAAAATGATATATAAAATAGTCGTGCACATCATAAGGACCAAGTGTATTTTCTGTTTTTTGTACCATTTTGCCGTTTTTATCAAGTGGTAGTAGTTCTGGGCTTACTGGGGTATCAAGAACGCTATAGAGGATTTTAGAGGTAGTTTCATCACTATTATTAGCAATATACCTCACAAGATGCCTCATAAGTGTTTTTGGAATTGAAGCGTTAACTCCGTACATACTCATATGGTCGCCATTATATGTGCACCAACCAAGCGCTAATTCACTCAAATCACCTGTACCAACAACGATAGCTCCAATTTTATTACCGTAATCCATTAAGATTTGCGTGCGTTCCCTTGCCTGAGTATTTTCATATGTTATATCATGGATATTAAAATCATGACCAATATCATCAAAATGCTTAAGACAAGCATCTTTAATACTGATTTCAAGCAGAGTTGCACCTAATGATTTAACAAGATTACATGCATTCGTATAAGTGAGATTAGTAGTTCCAAACCCAGGCATTGTAATACATATTAAATTCTTAGGAGGAATGTTTAACTTTTTCATAGTCTCAACACAAACAAGCAAAGCATGTGTTGAATCAAGTCCACCTGAAATACCAAGAACGAGTTTATTACAATGTATGTGCAACATTCTCTTTGCAAGACCTGTACATTGGATTTCAATAATTTCCTTGCATCTACTCATTAATTCTTCTTTATCAGAAGGAATAAATGGGTGAGTATCAAATTGGTTTGCACTATATTTATCTATAATAATAGGCGATACAGTATCATTTGGCTTGCATAATTCGATTTCATTAATAATAATCTCACTATCAAAGGAAAATCTCTTGACTTCGGAGATGATTTTGCCTTTCTCAGCAACTAAACATGTACCTGGATATACAAAGTCAGTTGTAGATTCATTTGGACCTGCAGATGCATAAACATATGCACAATTTCTGTTTTCGGTATATTTTTCAACAAATGATTTTTGATAATCATAGCATGTAACAAGAGCAGGGGAAGCATCAATATGAATAATAAAGTTTTTAACAGAATTATCAGAATATAGGTCATCACCGATTATTATTTTAAAATCTTGTACGTTATTCTTCTCAAATCCTGTTGCAAACCATCTCTTTTCCATATGTGAAAGGTTTTTCTTTGATACAATTTGCAAAATCTCACCTTTATAAATATGAAATGCAGAGTTATATAAACATTCACCACTTTTAAAAGGTGAGCCGATAATTATATGGCAAGAACAGTTCTTTGTGTAATCAACTATACGACCTATTGCATTTTCACATGCGTCAATTAATGTTTGATGGAAAAGCAAGTCACCACAAGTACATCCACATATAGTCAATTCAGGAAAGACAATTACATCAACGTTTTTATCCTTTGTAGAATCAATTATGTTTAAAATCTCATCACAATTCTTTGTAACATTACCTACTGATATTTTTGGCGAAACAGCCGCAATGGTTAATTTTTTACCCGACATATATAATCTCCTTAAAGAATATATTTTCTATATTATATATCAAAAAAACCATATAATCAATATAAAAAAGGGTTACTGTTTAGTAACCCTTTTTATGTACTATTTCTTTGCATTTTCTAAAACATCTATATATGCTTTAATTGCTTCTACACATCCGTTAAATCCTAAATCAGCACTGTTAAGACATAAGTCGTAGTTACGTGCGTTATCCCATTCACGGCAAGTGTAGTAGTGGTAATGTTCACTACGATGTTTGTTAATTTTTCGGATTCTTTTATCAGCATCTTTTTCATTCATGCCAAACATATCCATAACAGTTTTAACACATACATCATGTGGAGCCCAAATGAAAACCTTAATAACATTTTCGTAGTCCTTAAGTACAAAATCAGCACATCTGCCCACAATGATACAAGATTCTTTTTCAGCAAGTTTTTTTATAATCTTAGCCTGATAATTGAAAAGATTTTCTTTTGATGTAAACTTGCTGTCTTCAGGTGGGATCATTTTACCACTATATTGATTTGTTGATGGGTCAAATAAACCCTTGCTGATTTCTTCGTCATTCTTCTGGAAAAGACCTAAATTGATACCACTGTCATCAGAAGCCATATAAAGAATTTCACGGTCATAAAAAGGAATATTCAATTCTTTTGCAAGCATCTGACCAACTGTCTTTCCACCACTACCATAGTCACGTGCAATAGTAATAACGATTTTGTTTTTCATAATAATTTTCCACCTTTCAGCAATTATTCACTAAGGTAAGCTTTCTTAACTGATTCATCATTTAAAAGATCTTTTGCATCACCAGAAAGAACAATAGAACCAGTTTCAAGAACATAGGCTCTGTCAGCTATAGAAAGAGCTTTTTTAGCATTCTGTTCAACAAGCAGAACTGTTGTTCCGTTTTCGTTGATTGCCTTTATGATTTCAAAAATCTCTGAAACAAGAAGGGGGGATAGCCCCATTGAAGGCTCATCCATCAAAATAAAGTCAGGTTTGGACATTAATGCACGTCCCATAGCAAGCATCTGCTGTTCACCACCGGAAAGTGTACCTGCAATCTGGTTCTTACGTTCTTTAAGACGTGGGAATCTTTCATAAACATATGCTAATGTTTCTTCAATTTCGTCTTTATTCTTTCTTGTAAATGCGCCTAATTTAATGTTGTCATAAACGGAAAGTTGTTGGAAAATTCTTCTTCCTTCTGGCACATGAGCCATACCCATTGTAACTATTTTATGAGCAGGAGTTTTTGTAATATAATTCCCATTAAATAATATCTTGCCTGCTTTTGGTTTTAAAAGACCAGTAACGGTGTGGAGGGTTGTTGTTTTACCTGCACCATTAGCGCCGATAAGTGCAACGATTTCACCCTTGTTAACTTCAAATGAAATACCTTTTAAAGCTTTGATAACACCATAGTAAACTTCAATGTTATCAACTTGTAAGAGTGGTGCCATAGTTTCTACCTCCTTAATCACCTAAATATGCCTTAATAACTTCAGGGTTATTAAGTACATCACTTGTTTTACCCTGTGCAAGCTCCTGACCAAAGTTAAGAACAGTAACTTCTTCACAAATACCACTGACAAGTTTCATATCGTGCTCAATAAGAAGAATTGTCATATCAAAATTGTCACGAACAAATCGGATAGTATCCATAAGCTCTTGAGTTTCGCTTGGATTCATACCTGCTGCAGGCTCGTCAAGAAGTAATAACTTTGGATTTGTAGCCAAAGCACGTGCAATCTCAAGTTTTCTCTGCTTACCATATGGCAAATTATCAGCTAATGTTGAAGCCTCATTTTCAAGACCGAAAACCTCAAGAAGCTCCATTGCTTTTTTATTCATCTTCTTTTCAGAAGAGAAGAATCGTGGAAGTCTGAATATTCCTTCCATCGTCGAATATTTTACTTGATTGTGAAGACCAAGTTTTACATTATCAAGAACTGAAAGATTCTTAAAAAGTCTGATGTTCTGGAAAGTACGCGCAATACCTGCTTTGCTGATTTCAACAGGAGTTTTGCCATTAAGTTTAACACCATCAAGGAAAAAGTTTCCTGTTGTAGGTTTATAAACCCCTGTTAAAAGGTTGAATACTGTTGTTTTTCCCGCACCATTAGGACCGATAAGCCCATAAAGACTCCCTTTTTCAAGGGAAAGACTGAAGTTTTCAACAGCATGAAGACCACCGAAAACAATGCCAAGACCTTTAACTTCGAGTAATGCCATTATTTTCCACCTCCGATATTAGCTGTTTTTTTTTTTATAAATTTTAAACCTTTAATATTACTGAACTTATCACTATTATTTATAATCATCATTGTTATAAGAAGAATTGCGTAAATGAGCATTCTGTATTCGCCAACTTCACGAAGAAGTTCAGGAAGTGCATAAAGAAGAATTGCTGCAATTACTGAACCACGGATACTGCCGATTCCACCAAGAACAACATAAACGAGAATTAAGATTGATGTATTGTAACTAAATCCACTCGATGAAAATGAATTCATATTATGTGAGAAAAGAACACCTGCAATACCTGCAAAGAATGATGCGATTGTAAAAACAATAAGTTTATATTTTGAAATGTTAATACCAATTGTCTGTGCAGCAATACTATTATCACGAATTGCCATAACTGCACGACCTGTTCTTGAGTTGATAAGGTTAAGAGATGCCATAACTGTGATAAATAAGAGAATAAATGCGATAATAAAGTTCGCATCTCTTGATGTACCAGTAATACCCATAGCACCCTTAATTATTGTCTTACCACCGTCAAGAAGCATTTCATTATATGAAGTACCATCAATAGAAACCTTAAGACCCTCTGAGTCAACACCGAGATATACAATATTTAATATATTTTTAATAATTTCGCCGAAGGCAAGTGTAACAATAGCAAGATAGTCACCTTTGAGTCTTAAAACAGGAATACAAATAATAAATCCAAATATTGCAGCAAAAGCACCACCGATTAATAATGCTATACCATAACGTATAAAGTCATTTGGAATGACGTTTTCAAAAATGTTGGTGAAAACTGCACTGGTATAAGCACCTATACACATAAATCCTGCATGACCTAATGATAAGTCACCAAGAACGCCAACAACGAGATTGAGGGAAACAGCAAGAATTGAATAAATGCAAAGAGGAACAAGTAAGTTTTGAATCTTTCTTGGCATTTCACCTGTTTGTGACCATATTACTGCTACTGCGAAGAACAGAACAAGAATAGCGTAAGTAATAAGGTTGTTTTTTGTATTTGATACAATTTTTTTGTTTGATTTTAATAATGCCATTTTGTTCACCTCACACTTTCTCGCTGATTTTCTTGCCAAGAATACCTGTTGGCTTAACAAGAAGAATTATAATAAGAATACCAAAAACAATAGCATCGGAAAGTTGTGTTGAAATATAAACTTTACTGAGGTTTTCAATAAGGCCGAGAAGAATACCCCCAATCATAGCACCAGGAATTGAACCGATACCACCAAAAACTGCAGCAGTAAACGCTTTAATACCAGGCATAGCACCTGTAGTAGGTGAAAGAACAGGGTATGAAGAGCAGAGGAGTGCACCAGCAATTGCAGCAAGTGCTGAACCAATAGCAAATGTAATTGAAATTGTTTTATTTACATTGATACCCATAAGCTGAGCAGCACCTTTATCTTCTGAAACAGCAAGCATTGCACGACCAGTTTTAGTCTTATTGATAAATACAGTAAGAACTAACATAAGTACGACTGAAATCACAATTGTAACTATTGTGTTATATGATATTACAACCTGTCCATCAAAAAGTGAGATGCTACCATTACCAAAAAGTGGTGTAAACTGCTTTGTACCTGCGCCGAAAATTAATTGAGCTGAGTTCTGTAAGAAATAACTTACACCAATTGCAGTAATAAGAACTGAAAGAGATGTTGCATTTCTCAATGGCTTGTATGCAATTTTTTCAATAAACATACCTAGAATTGTGCAGATGATTGTACCAAAAATAATGCACGCAAAAGGTGGAAAGCCCATTTTTGTCATAGCTGTAAACATCATGAATGCACCAACCATGATAACGTCACCATGAGCAAAGTTAAGCATCTTTGCAATACCATAAACCATTGTATATCCGAGCGCAATCAAAGCATAAATACCACCAAGACTGATGCCGGATATAACTGTTGATAAAAATTCCATATTATGTCCTCCATATATGTTTTTTGAGAAAATCTTACAAAATAAGACCTTTTCAAAAAACATATAAAATGCTCAAAAGTATGCCGCATGTATAACACACGGCATACTTTAAATTTAACTTCAATTAGTATTGTAATTACATTACAACGTATTCGCCATTAACAATCTTAACTGCGATTGGCTTTTTAACTGGTTCACCATCAACACCCCATGTGATATCTGTACCAGTAACACCTGTAAATGTGATTTCTGTCATAGCAACCTTGAGCTTGTCACAGATTGTTGATGCATCCATATCAGCTGTTACACCAGCTTTTTCGATAGCTGCTTTGATGATGTAGATAGCATCGTAAGCGTCAGCACCAAACTGATTAAGATATGTCTTGTCATACTTAGCTGTAAAGTTCTTAACGAAGTTCTGTGTACGTTCGTCTTTTGCTGTTGGTGTGAAAGGAGTAAGAAGCATTACGCCTTCAGCAAGTGACTTGTCAAAGTTATCCATACCAAGAATACCATCAAGACCGTCGCAACCAAAGAAGATTACATTAAGACCAGCATTCTTAGCCTGTGAGAGGATAAGAGAAGCTTCACTATAGTAAATAGGAAGGAAGAGAAGCTCTGCGCCTGATGTCTTAACAGCCTGAATCTGAGCTGAGAAGTCAGTTTTTGTGTTCTGTGTGAATGATTCAGTAGCAACTACATTAAGACCTTTTGCTTTAGCCTGTGCATCGAATTTTTCATAGATACCTGTTGAGTAAGCATCTGATGAATCGTAGATAATAGCAACTTTTGAAGCAAGTTTGTTGTCTGCAATATAGTCAGCAGAAACAGTACCCTGAGCTGGGTCAGAGAAGCAAACACGGAAAGCATTGTCGCCATCGATAGCTTCAACAGCTGTAGCTGATGCTGTAAGCATGAACATATTGTCGTTCTTTGCTTCACCAAGGAATGCTGCACAAGCACCTGATGTAACACTACCAAGTGAAAGTTTCATACCTTTATCCATAAGGGCATTGTAACCATTCTGTGCACCTTCTGGAGCAGCAACGTCGTCTTCAGCAAGAATTTCGATTTTGATACCATTGATACCACCAGCTGCATTAATTTCTGCTGCAGCAAGTTCAGCACCATACTTAACAGCAAGACCATACTGAGCATAGTCACCTGTAAGAGGTCCAGTAACACCAATTTTAAGTACTTGTTCACCGTTTGGTTTTTCTTCTTTTCCACCGCAAGCTGCAAAGCATGTAACTACAAGTGTTAAAGCTAAGAGAACGGCGAAGATTTTTTTGAAGTTTTTCATAAAAAATTCCTCCTTAAATTGTCTGTGTAAACAGATGATTTTTATTTACACAATTATCTCTTTAAATAGATAAAGTAAATATACACCAAAATGTTGAATAAGTCAATTATTTTTGGGATTTTTTTATAAAATACGAATAAAAAGGTATGACGCAAGTCATACCTTTTACATTATAATTATTTCTTTTGCGGACCATTATATCCGTTTTCTTCCTGGAATTTTGCAATTTTATCAATTACGCTGAGTACAACGTCAAAGCCCTGACCAACAGTTTCCAATTCAAAACGGTCTGCGTGGTCGTGGAATGTATGATAATACCATGTAAGCATAGGATTCTGTGCAGCAAATGTAACTGATTTAATTCCGCCTCTTGTCATTGGTGTACTGTCACAACCGCCAACAGGGTTATGAATACATCCTTTTGTTTTGCTTTCAATACCCAATTCTTCAAAAGTATTCTTGAACATTTTTTCAAGGTCAGTATCAAATCTGCAACCCTGCCAGTCGTCCTTAATAACAACTTCAAAGTATTCTTTGTCAGCAACAGAGTCAATATTGATGTTCCATGCATTCTGTGTCAAATCGTCATTTCTGTGCTTATGAACAAATGCCATTGAACCACGAAGACCGGCTTCTTCAGAACCAACATTACAATCAACGATACGGCAGTTTTTAGGCATTTTTTCAGGGTTTTCTTTAAAATACTTAATAACTGCATAACTGAGAGCACAACCTGTTGCATTATCCATAGCACCTTTAGATGCATTTTCTTCAGATGCATCATTCCACATAGCAACAAATGCACTACCAATTGCTGTAATAACAGG
>JAZNJX010000013.1:0-6272 GCA_045578245.1 Candidatus Fimenecus sp.
CTACTAAAAATCCCAACGAAGCAATAAGTCGTTTTTTGAGCTTTGGAGTTTCTGTATCTTTCAAAGCATCGTCTTTTGACAGTGCATTTTTTTCGTCTTTAAGTGATGCACCATACCCTGCTTCCGTGACAGCAGAAATGATTTTTTCAGGGTCAACATTACCCTCAACACCCATTGAGTTAGTGAGAAGACTGACAGAACAGGAGTTTACACCATCAACCGAATTAACGGCTTTTTCAACCCTTGCAACACAGGCAGCACAACTCATACCTGTAATATTAAATTGTGTCATTTTCTCACCTTTATTTCAAGAAAGGAACGATATGGGCATCGTCCCCTACAAAAGTTTAATTATTAAAATGTTCGCGTGAAGCAGTGAGAGTATTCTTCAATAACATTGTAATTGTCATTGGTCCTACGCCACCTGGGACTGGTGTGATAAAAGAACACTTATGCTTAACATTCTCAAAATCAACGTCACCGCAGAGCTTGCCCTCCTGGTTTCTGTTCATACCAACGTCAATTACAACTGCGCCGTCTTTAACCATATCTTCTTTAACAAAATATGCAATACCAACTGCAGCAACGAGGATATCGGCTCTCTTTGTAACCTCTGCAAGGTCTTTTGTACGAGAATGGCAGATTGTAACTGTACCATTCTGTCCTAAAAGTAACATAGCCATAGGCTTACCTACAATATTACTTCTTCCGATTACAACACATTCCTTGCCCTCAACAGAGATATCGTAATATTTGAGCATTTCCATAATACCTGCAGGTGTGCAAGGCAAAAATGAGTGGTCACCAATCATAATATGACCTGTATTTACAGGATGGAATGCGTCAACATCCTTATGTGGCACAATAGCATTAAGGACTTTTTTCTCATCAATCTGTTTTGGTAACGGCAACTGACAGAGAATTCCGTCAACTGCGTCATCATTATTAAGTTTTTCTACCAAATCCAACAATTCTTCTGTGGTTGTTTCTTCAGGAAGAGCATATTCAAATGACTCCATTCCAACTTCTTCACAACCTTTTTTCTTGTTGTTTACATATACTCTTGAAGCAGGGTTATTACCTACAATAACAACTGCAAGTCCTGTTTTCTTGCCTTGGGTTTTAAGAGCTTCAACTTCTGCTTTAATCTCATTTCTTACTGATGCAGAAACTTCTTTTCCATCAATAATTCTATACATTCTCCTGCACCTCCGTTGTCTTTGCTTTTTTGAGCTTAATAAATCTGTAAATTGTAACTATAGTACAAACGGCAACTATTGCAAGGGACAACAACTGTGATGCACGAAGAGTTGTGTTGCCGATATAAAGGCTATCTGTACGAAGTCCCTCAACAATTGTTCTTTCAATACCATAGATAATTCCGTAACCTAAGAATAACTGTCCGTCGAATTTATAGAATTTCTGACATACAATGTAAAGGGCTACAAATCCTAAAAGACACCACAAGGACTCATAAAGGAATGTTGGGTGTACCGGTAAATCAGGGTCCATTTCAAATCCATTTTGTGCAAACTCTGCCTGATGGCTGTTTATGTAAGCCACAATCTTGTCGCTTGTCATACCCCAAGGAAGAGTGGTATTTGTGCCAAAAGCTTCCTGATTTGTGAAATTACCCCATCTGCCGATTCCCTGACCGATAAGCAAACTCATACCGATAAGGTCCAGCAATTTTATAAAATTAAGTCCTGTTTTTTTACATACAAGAAAGGCAACTAAAATGCCACCGATAATACCACCATAAATGGCAAGTCCACCTTCCCAGATTTTGAAAATATCCAAGAGGTTATTTTTGTAGTGGTCCCATTGGAAAATAACATAGTATGCTCTTGCACCTACAACTGCACCAATAATGCCATAAATAAGCACATCAACCATATTATCAAGACTCATTTTCCATGTATAAGCTTTTCTTCCACCGAAAAGAGCAGCAAGGATAAGTCCCAATGCAATAAGCACACCGTAAAACTTAATTGTGATTACTCCGTCACCCATAGGTATTTCGAGCAAGTTTGCATACACATCAAACTCCCAACCAAGTCCAGGGAATTCAACCAAAGTATGGTCTGTTAAAAATCTCATACTCTTTCCTCCTTATTCTTGATTACTGACATTGAGGAATTCTCAATGTTAAATGCCTCTTTAAGGCGACGATTAATATCTTCCACTGTAATACTCTCAAGTATTTTAAGCTGGTCAAAAAGGCCTTCTCCGTTAAAATAAGCACTGATTAAAGAGTTGCTGATTGAATCAACACTATCGAAGTCCATAATAAGGCTACCATAGTGCTTTTTCTTGATTCTTTGGAAGGCTTCTTCGTCAATGCCTGTTTCCATAAGCTTTTCAATTTCACTATTAATTCTTTCACGGACTTTCTCGTAATCATTACTCTCACCATTAAAAATGTGAGCAGAATATCCATACCCTTCAAAATACTCTGTATCAAAGGTTGTGTTGATTATGTTATCATTAAGCATTTCTTCATAGAGTAAAGATGTGGGGCCTGCAATAATATCAAGTAAAATCCCACTTTCCATTGACTCCTTTAATGTTCTCAACGGAGTTTTAATATCTTCCTTAAATCCGATTGCAAAAATAGGCATTGCAACAGAAAGATTTTTTGTTGCAGTCTTTTCAACTACTGTAGCAGGTTCTTTACAGAATTTACGCTCAATTTCCTTACTTTCTTTTGGTTTGAGCATCTTATCAGCGATTTTCAACACCTGCTCAACTGTAACATTACCTGCAACTGCCAGAGCCATGTTTGCAGGGTTATAGAATGTGTTATAGCACTCATAAAGCAAGTCTGCAGTAATATGACTTATTGATTCAACAGTACCTGCAATATCAATCCTTACAGGGTGTTCATGGTACATTGCACGAAGCAACACGAAAAGCGATTCCCAACCAGGTTCATCCTCGTACATTCTGATTTCCTGACCGATAATTCCCTGCTCTTTTTGAACAGTCTGTTCTGTAAAGTATGGATTACTTACAAAGTCAAGAAGTATTTCAAGTGAATCTTCAAAATTGCCTGTACAAGAGAAAAGGTAGCAAGTCTTATCAAAAGAAGTATAAGCATTTGCAGATGCACCTGTTTTTGCATATCTTGCAAAGGCATCAAGCTCTTCACTCTCAAAAAGCTTATGTTCTAAAAAGTGGGCAATACCCTCAGGCACTTCCGTAAACTTGTCATTACCCTCAACCTTGAAGCAAGTGTCGATTGAGCCATATTTGGTACCGAACACGGCATAGGATGAAGAATAGTTTTCCTTTGGGTAAACAAAGATTTTAAAGCCTGACTTATGGTCGATTTCAAAATACGAATCCTTGAGGAGGTCGTTTTTTATTTCTCTGATATTAGTCATTGTTTTCTGCCTCCCCTTTAAGCAAATATACTGTATCAACAGTTACTTTCTTCGCACATTCAATCACCTGTTCACGTGTAACAGCGCTGATTCGCTTCGCAAACTCTTCACCACTGATAATTTCGTCATCAAATTCCTGAGAACTGTAAAAATTACAAACTGCTACAGGAGAATCTTCAACACCTTTGAAAGCATCGCAAAGAGCAATGATTGAAGAATTGAAATCTTCGTCTGTAAATTTTCCGTTTTTCATAACGTTAAGCTGATTGAGAATTTCAGAAAGTGCTTTTTCGTAGTTTTCTTCCTCAATACCGCTCTGAATAAGAATAATACCCTTTTCACGGATAAGTCTTGCACCACAGTAATAGCAAAGACTCATTTTTTCACGAACATTAAGGAAAAGTCGTGAATATGGTCCACCACCGAAAATATCGGTCATAACTCTGTATGCAAAATAGTCATCATTTGCGTCTTCCATACCTGCACGAAGACCAATTACAAGCTTAGCCTGATTAACGTCCATCTTTTCCTTAAAATATCTGATTTCATCAGCTTTTGTAACAAATACTGTTTCGAGAACAGCAGGATTTCTGTTGTCAATCTTTTCTGCGAATGCCTTGAATTTTTCCGTAAGCATTTCACCATCAACGCTACCACAAGCAGTAATTACAATCGACGCAGTTTCGAGCATGTTGTTATAAGCATCTAAAAGTTGCTTACTGTCAAGACCTCTGACACCTTCTTCAAGCCAGTCATTGTCAATTCCGTAAGGCTCATCCTTACACATCAGCTGACGAAGACGGGAAACAGCATAAGCTCTTTTATCATTCTTCATAGCCTCGATATTTTCGAGAGTGAAACGGATTTCACGAGCAGTATTAACTTCATCAAAGCCATTTTCTGTAGCATTTGGGTTTCCGAGAATATCTACAAGAAAATCAACTGCTTCTTCTGAAATGGAATTATCGTCAATACTAAATTTATCGTCAAGAATTTCCATTGAAAATCTTATTCTTACCTTTTCACCAACAGTCACAACTGTTGTATCAAAGCAAGCATCATACATACCCTCAACTTTTGAATTGAAAGCTTTCACTGTATTGTATTTTTTTGATGTGTGTCCCATAAAAGATGCAAGTACATTCTGTGCAGGGAAATACTCACTGATGGGCAAGTAAAAATCTACCTTAAGACAATTTGTTTTAAATTTATCACTATTAACGCAGAGTAACCTTACACCCTTTGAAATCTCTGTATAAACTTTTTCACTCATCTGTGTATCACCTTTACTATATAGATAATTTAATATACCATATTCTGCATATTTTTTCTACTGTTTTAAAAATTTAGTTTCCCTTTTATTTCAATTATTTTCTCCTTTTTGGTATAAAATAACCAAATTACCATTAAAATATAGTTACAGACAAATAAAAAACGTTGACTTTATGCCGATTTTGAACTAAAATAGATTAGATAATCTATCAATAAACAAAATCTCAAGAAAGGAAGCATTATGAAAGTCGTTTACAATCTTCAAAAAGCCGGTTTCAACCTTGCTCTTGACCGTTTGCTTAAATATATTGACAAAGACCCACAAGCTAATATTGTAAAATTAAGCGAAAAGATTGAACCTATCTTCAACAAGATTTTCCCACCTGAAAACATTAAAAAAATTCAGGCAGTTGCTAAAAATAAGGACAATATCTGGACTCAGTTTGCCATTAATATGGTTAATGATATTGACCGAAATGTTTTAAAACAAATGCTTCTTTCCTTTGGTATTGACGCAGGTTTGTACGGTACAAAAGCTGTTCGTGAAAATCGTGAAAAGTACAAGTGCAACATTCCTTTCAACATTCTCTTTGACCCTACAAGTGCTTGCAACCTTAACTGTAAGGGTTGCTGGTCTGCAGAATATGGTCATAAACAGAATTTATCCCTTGACGAAATGCAAAGTATCGTTTCTCAGGGTAAAGAGTTGGGTTGTCATTTCTATTGGCTTACAGGTGGCGAGCCACTTATCCGCAAAAAGGATGTTTTAAAAATCTGTGAGAATAACAAAGACTGCATTTTCCTCATTTTCACAAATGCAACTCTTGTTGACCAGGCATTCTGTGATGAAATGAACCGAATTGGTAATATTTCTCTTGCTTTGAGTCTTGAGGGTAATGAAGAATCCAACGACTGGCGTCGTGGTAATGGTGCTTATCAGACAACAATGAAAGCAATGGATTTACTTCAGAAAAACAAATGTCTTTTCGGTGTTTCTGTTTGCTACACAAGAAAGAATCTTGACACAGTTACAAGTGACGAATTTGTTGATTTCATTATCAGCAAAGGCGCAAAATACATGCTCAACTTCAACTATATGCCAGTAGGCTACGGTGGTGACAAGGAATTGATTCCTACACCTGAGCAGAGAAAAGAGCTTTATTTCTGGAACAAAAAAATGCGTGACGGAAAGACCGGCAAGCCAATTTTCATTATGGACTTCCAGAATGACGGTGAATATGTCGGTGGTTGTATTGCAGGTGGACGAAACTATTTCCACATTAACTCTGCCGGTGATATTGAACCTTGTGTTTTCATCCACTTCTCCGACTCTAACATCCGTACTCACACACTTTTAGAGGCATTACAGCGTCCTCTCTTTATGACATATTATAAAAATCAGCCATTTAACGATAATCATCTTCGTCCATGCCCAATGCTTGAAAATCCCGAAAGACTTCGTGAGATTATTAAGGCAACCGGTGCAAAGTCCTCTGACCTTCAACATCAGGAAACTGCTGAAGAACTTTGCAGTAAGTGTGACGAATATGCAAAAGAGTGGGCTCCTGTTGCAGAAGAAATCTGGAACAGCACAAAACACAGAGAAACCCACAC
>JAZNJX010000014.1:0-3169 GCA_045578245.1 Candidatus Fimenecus sp.
GCCTTAACTCAGTCATGTGTCGTGCAGGCAGACTGTGGCGCCCGATGCAAACCGTTTAATGCTGCTCGGTTCCCCGCCTGACATGGTTCACGGCGCTTCGCCGCACAGGACCCACACGGCACACGACTGAATTAAGGCAAATTTATTTAGTCAAGTAATTATACTATATATGCAACACAATTTCAAGAGAAAAATATATACTATTTTTGTTGTAGATAAAAAGATTTTGTGTTAAAATCAATATGTGTCAATTAAATTTATATTTTATGGAGAATAAAAGATGTTTAACATAATTCCACAACCGAGAAGCATACTCATAAATCAAAGTAAAAAAGGCTTTACTCTTCATACTGGAACTATTATTTCGCCATATCCTTTTGTTGAAGATTTGATAGAGTTTTCAAAAAAACAATTCGGCAAAAAAATCATTATGCACGAAGATACCGGTGAAGAAAGAAGCATAATTTTAAACCTTGATGACTCCATTGAGCATGAAGAGGGTTACAAGATAAAATGTGAGAATCGCAGGGTATTCATAAATGCTAAAACTGAAGCAGGTCTTTTTTACGGTGTGCAGACGCTTAAGCAGATGCTGTTGCAGACTGAGGGTAAAATTCCACATACTGAAATTGAGGATTATCCTCGTTTTTCCTATCGTGGATATATGCTTGATTGCGGAAGATATTTTTATACCGTTGATGAAATAAAACGAATCGTTGACCTTATGACTCTTCATAAGTTGAATGTCCTTCATTGGCACTTGACAGAAGACCAGGGTTGGAGAGTGGAAATAAAAAAATATCCTTTGTTGACAGAAAAAGGTTCTCAGAGAAGTCACACCAATTTTAACAACAAGCCTCATGGTGGATATTATACACAGGATGAAGTGAGAGAAATTGTCGCATATTGTCATGACAGAAAGATAAAGGTTATTCCTGAATTTGATGTTCCCGGACATATGGTGGCTGCGATTTCTTGCTATCCTTATCTTTCATGCCTTGACCGAAATCTCCCGGTGGCAACTCATTGGGGAGTTAAACACGATATTCTCTGTGCAGGTAAAGAAAGCTCATATCAGTTTGTATATGATGTTCTCGATGAACTTATGGAGCTTTTTCCTGATAAGGTTATTCATATAGGTGGTGATGAGGCAGTTAAAATGCGTTGGAAGAGTTGTCCTCATTGTCAGAAAGCGATTAAGGAAAACGGACTTGCAGATGAAGATGCATTGCAGATGTTCTTTATGAACAAGGTGGATGATTACCTTAAATCAAAAGGCTATTCATCAATAATGTGGAATTATGACAACAACTCTAATGCAGATATTCTGAATACGGATATTGCGTGGAATGTCTGTGGAATGGGTGACGATAAAGAGTTAGTAAATAACGAACTCAAACGTGGCAGAAAAATGATTAACACAAAATGCTACCCATATTATTTTGATTTCCCTTACGGTTGGAATACACTTAAAAAAGTTTGCAATGATGACGGTGCATTGACTGAAAATGATGAAGAAACTCTTGGAATAGAAGCACAGATGTGGACGGAATATGTTCCGAATATGAAACGACTTGAGTTTTTAACATTCCCTCGTCTTGGTGCGATGGCAGAAAATGCATGGGCAGAAAAGGGCTATCCATCATTCTCTACATTTCTCCATAAAGCACCCGATTACTATAAACTGTTAGACTTTTATGATGTAAATTATGCGCCACTCAAAAAGGCATGTCCGTCATTTATTTATAAACATGCATCTTCTCTTTGGTTTAAACGCAGAGTTTTCCACTGGGAAGGACTTCATAATTTGATTGATGATAAGAAGGCTGAAAGGGAAGCAGCTGTTCTTAAAGAAAAATTAAAAAGCAAAAAGGGTTAAAATCTAAAATAAGAGGTGTTATACAAAATGAAAAAGTATGTACTTGCTCTTGACCAGGGCACAACAAGCTCTCGTGCTATTCTTTTTGACAAAAAGGGAAATATCTGTTTCAAAGCACAGCACGAGTTCACTCAGATTTATCCCCATACAGGATGGGTTGAGCACAATCCAATGGAAATCCTTTTCTCACAGTTACAGTCTGTGATGGAAGTTCTTGCAGAAAGTAAAGCAACTGTTGAAGATATTGCATCAATAGGTATTACAAACCAGCGTGAAACAACAATCGTTTGGGATAAATCAACCGGTAAACCTATTTATAATGCAATCGTTTGGCAGTGCAGAAGAACTGCGGATATGTGCGAAAGAATCAAGGCTGACGCAGAATTAACACAGTATATTAAGGACCATACAGGACTTGTTGTGGATGCTTATTTCTCTGCTACAAAGATTAAATGGATTCTTGATAATGTTGAGGGTGCAAGAGATTTAGCTGAAAAAGGTCAACTTCTTTTTGGTACTGTTGAAACATGGCTCATCTGGAATTTGACAGGTGGTGCAGTTCATATTACTGACTATTCAAATGCATCAAGAACTATGCTTTTTGATGTTGATAGACTTTGCTGGGATGAATATCTTTGCGAGAAGTTGGGTATTCCAATGTCAATGCTTCCTACTTGTGAACCATCAAGTAAAATTTATGGTAAAGTTGCAAAGAGTGTTATGGGTATTGAGGAGTTGGCAGGTGTGCCAATTTCAGGCGCAATCGGTGACCAGCCTGCTGCACTTTTTGGTCAGGGCTGTTTCGAAAAAGGTCAGGCAAAGAATACATATGGTACAGGCTGCTTCTTGCTTATGAATACGGGTGACAAGAGAGTTGAATCTAAAAACAACCTTGTTACAGGTGTTGCATGGGGTCTTGATGGCAAAGTAACTTATGCTATTGAGGGTTCTGCATTTAATGCAGGTTCAGTTATAAAATGGCTTCGCGATGACTTGCATCTTATTCCGTCAGCACAGCGTTGCGATGTGCTTGCAGAAAGTGTTCCTAATTCAAATGGTGTTTATTTTGTACCCGCATTTACAGGCCTCGGTGCACCGTATTGGGATATGTACGCAAGAGGTTGTATGATGGGGCTTACACGCGGTGCAAACCGTGCCCACATTGCAAGAGCCTGTCTTGAAAGTATCGCTTTTCAGATGACAGATCTGCTTGAAGCAATGAATGCAGATTCAGGAATTGAACTTTCTTCTCTACGTGTTGACGGTGGGTCATCAGTAAGTAATATTATG
>JAZNJX010000015.1:0-14911 GCA_045578245.1 Candidatus Fimenecus sp.
TCTCATCAAAATCCATTTCAAATATCAAGCCATTTTCTAAAAGACACTCTCCATTATTTTTTAAACCCATTTTTTTCAACAAAATTCCATTAAATATGTATTGAGCATTTTCATTTACTATAGACTGACCCATAACAACAACGCCATTGAAAACACCTACGGTATTATCCGCTAAATTTATGCTCGAAAGAGAAGTAACACCATTAAATAACGCAATTCTTTTATCTTTTGATAAATTCAAAGTAAAACCTACTGATTCAACTTTAATTTTTGAAAACGCTTCTATAAATTTTGAATCAGGATTTTCAGGCAAAATAAGCATTCCAACTGCTTTTATCTCCTTTATATTACTTAATGCTTCAGCTGTATAATCCCTTAAATCGACCATAGCCTGAGTTTTAATTGTTTTCTTAAAAATACTTTTAAACATAATTTTTACCACCTTTCACTATATAAGACGAGAAAAATGCTAAAAGTGTCTATAAGAATTTTAAAATATTTTTCCATTCATTAATCAAGCGTTCAGTCCCCCACCCTGCATTTGCAGGTGAAGTTGACGGGAGACAGATTGCATCTCTTTTGATAGCATCACGAATGTATTTATTATAATATTTCTCGGCGGTTTTGCCGTTCACGAAAATTTGCTTTATATCCGTATTAATAAGAATTTCTGTTAAATCATTTGCAACAACATTTTTAATTGAACTGTCAGAACTACCAGTTATATCACAAGAAGCAATTACATCCCACAAGGCTATATTATTTGAAAGTAAAAAATTCTTTTTATCTTCAATTGTAACAGGAGTTTCTGCACCTACAACAGCCGAAACAACTTTCCAGAATCTGTTTTGCGGATGTCCATAGAAAAACATCTGTTCACGGGATTTTACCGACGGAAAACTACCAAGAATAAGTATATTTGAGTTTTTATCATATAAAGGTGGAAATGGATGTTGTGGCATAATTATTTCTCACATTCAAATTTATAGTACATTTCTTGTGCTTTTGGAATAAAACCAAGTTTTTCGTATAAAGCTATTGCTCTTGTGTTATTTGAAAGAACATCAAGATTTATAAAACTACATCCCTGTGCTTTTGCCCAATCCTTTGCAGAATTCATAAGAGCAGTTCCGAAACCTCTACCACGACTATTTTCAGTTATAATAATGTCCATTATAAAACAATGCTTATCAGGAACAATAAATTCGAAGTTTGGTCTTTGCTTTGCTTGAAGTAGAATAAATCCAACAACCTTGCCATCATCTACGTAAACAAGAATATCTGAATCATCATTGGTAATTGTTTTTTCAATGAATTCTATGCTTTGGTCACCTTCTCTTATAAAATCGGGTATAAGTTTAGACATTTCTTTGAATTGTTCTCTATAAAGCGTTGATACTGAAGAAATGTCAGATAAAGTTGCAATTCTAACCATATTGTTATTCATTCCTTTCGATATTTACGCAGACTTGCAGTTTATTTATATATTGGTCTGCTTCTTCTCTTGATTTAAAAATTATCACTTGTTTTTCTGCTTTATATTTATCAATCAATTCATAGATATAGGGTAATGTTTTATCGGAAAACTCTTCGATAAAGTGTTTGAATTCAGGGTCTAATTCTTTTTCTATCCAAGGTAAATCATATCTGCCCTTACCGATTCTTTCAGTTGCACCCTGCAGACACACCTCTGTTGGCAAATCAAAGAGAAAAACTGTATCACATTCTTTAAGTCGAATTTCCATTGTCCTTTTATAATTACCATCAATTATCCATTCAGGTTCAGCAAATATTTCTGAAATTCTTTTGTCAAAATCTTCTCTTGGAATATGAGTTTTATCAGGTTTATGTCATATAGCATCAAGATGATACAAAGGTAATCCAATACATCTATTAAGTTTTTCTGAAAATGTTGTTTTTCCACTGCCCGGACAACCAATAACAATAACTTTTTTCATAACTACACCATTTATAAACAGCAAAGCATCTCAAAAAAAGAGATGCTTTTAAATCACTTAATTACTTTGTCAAATAGTAAGTTGACACCTTTTTCGGCAGTTTTAGCAACTTTATCAACCGATAACTTCTTCTTTTCCTTAATGGGTTGACCATATTTTTTTGTCATTTTCCCTGCTTTAGACAAGATAATTCCCATTGTTGTCGCTGCACCCAAATAAGCAATTAAATATCCATTTTTCATATCATTTCACCATCTTTTTCCATAATTGGTATTATACTACCAATATCCGTTAAAGGTTTACCTTTAATATGAATATAATTTACACCATTATCATACAAGAATTTTTTAATTTTGTCAAAGTCTGAATGCATTGACAAATCTCCATTAAATAATAATAAATCTTTATCAATTAAACCACAACAGCCACCAATAAAGCCATAATCGTATTTATCAATCTTCACACTGCCTTTTTCAACAAGTAATGATTTTATATCATCATACTGTAAAAGGCTGTTAAAAATTGAAATATCGTCAGTTATGACTGTATTATACTTACAGATACAAACAGAACATTTTGAATAGCCTTGTTTAACATCTATAATCTGTTTATCCGGTAAAATTCTAGTTACATCATCTGTTAAAATAGACTTATTACAGATAATATAATCCCCAATATCAGCAAAGTTTAATATGCAATCATTTGGGTAAGGATATTTAATATTATCAATAATAACATATTTCCCGTCATTATCTTTTATAAAGTTACAAAGTTCTATCTGGTTTTTCTCAACCAAAAATGTCGAATTTCCAACATAATTTGTTAATATATCCGCATGTTTGCTCACTGGAGTGTCTAAAAGACGATTTTCACATACATCTATAACTTTTATAGAAAACTTATCAAAAGCTTTTTTTAGAGCCTTGTCGTCAACATGTGAAAATACTGACGTAACCTTTTTAGTCGGAAGATTAGGATTATCTAAAAACTTTTCTTTCAATTCATAATCGCCTCAAATGCTTGTCTAATACTTTTAGCTGGTACAATCTCAATTTCATTGAAAAGATATTTTGGTAATTTTGAGTAATTGTGATATGGAATAACACATTTTTCAAAGCCTAATTTTGCCGCCTCTTTAATTCTTTGTTCACAGGAGTTTACCGAACGAATCTCCCCTGCCAACCCAATTTCACCAAATGCAAGTGTCTTTTCTGGAACTACAACATCTTTAAGACTGGACACAATAGCTAAAGCAATTGATAAGTCAGCTGCAGTTTCATCAATTCGCAGACCACCGATAACATTGGTATAGCAGTCCATATTTCCAAGGAAATAACCGCATCGTTTTTCAAGCACAGCAATAAGCATAGCCATTCGACTATAATCAATACCTGTTGCCATTCTACGAGGGTTGCCGAATCCACTTGGTGTAACAAGACTCTGAACTTCTGCAAGAACCGGTCTAGAACCCTCCATAAGACATGCAACACAAGTTCCTGAAACATTCTGTGGCTTACCTGAAATAAGCATTAATGAAGGGTTTTCAACTTCACAGAGTCCATTATCAAGCATTTCAAATACACCAATTTCATTTGTCGAGCCATAACGATTTTTAACAGCTCTCAAAATACGATATGATGTATTCCTGTCTCCTTCAAAATAAAGAACACAGTCAACAATATGTTCAAGGACTTTAGGGCCTGCAATATTTCCATCTTTATTGACATGACCAACAAGAAAAATAGGAATATTTGATGCTTTTGCAGTTCTTGTAAATAGATTTGTCGATTCTCGTACCTGAGTAACACTTCCGGGTGATGAGTTCAACTCACTTATTTCCATTGTCTGAATTGAGTCAATAATTACAACATCAGGTTTTTCTGCATAAACATACTCACAAATATATTGTGCATCTGTTTCACAAAGTATAAAAAGATTTGTAGTTGAAACATTAAGTCTTGATGCACGAAGTTTAATCTGATGCGCTGACTCTTCTCCTGAAACATACAGAATCTTTAACCCATCGCCTAAAAACTCACAAATCTGCAAAAGGATAGTTGATTTACCAATACCAGGGTCACCGCTTAAAAGTACAACCGAGCCTTTAACAAGACCACCACCAAGAACACGATTAAGTTCTTTTAGACCTGTGTTGTATCTGTGACCTGTATCTGCAGTAATCTCTTTAAGTGGATATGCCTTACTTCTATTTGAGTCTACAAAACTTTTACTTGTTAATTTTTCCTTTGTAACAGTTATGATTTTCTCATTGAGTGTATTCCATTCATTACAGCCTGGACACTGCCCAAGCCAACGAGGTGTTTCATAACCACATTCACTACAAATATATACTGATTTAGATTTCTGAGCCATTTTTGACCTCCGAAACGTTATAATTTATTATTCCAAAAGCGATTGATATCGCCATTTTTTCCTGATATTCTTTATTCTTCAATTTAGATAGTTCTTCAATATTTGAGATAAAACCACACTCAACCATAACGGCAGGTTTTGTAGCATTATATAGCAAATAAATATCTGTACCCGATTTTTTTATAACGCGTTTATTATCCGTCTGTAATTGATTTGAAATTGATTTTTGAATAAAATCAGCTAAAATCTTACTGTTCGTATTATTAGATGAATAAAAAGTTTGTGCACCGTAAATACGTGCATCATTAAATTTGTTCTGATGAATGCTTATATATAAACAATTATCATACTTATTCATTATAGCAAAACGATTTTTAATATCAGATATTTTTCGCTGCCTAATCGTATTGCCGCTTGAATGGATTGCAGTATCAGTTTTTCGTATGAGTAGCGTTTCATAACCTATAATTGATAATACATCATTAAGTTTTAAAGCGATTTCCAAGTTTAGATTTTTTTCAACAGTACCATCATTTGCAACTGCCCCACCATCTTCTCCACCATGACCTGCGTCTATAATTATTATTGGCAAATCATTTTGAATGACAATTTTGGAAGATGCTTTCTCAATTCTACAATATAAGATGCTTAACACAAGAACAATAGATGCCAAAATAACAGAAATATACTTTTTCATAAAACCACCCATAAATTATATGGGTTTAAACTTTACAATATAATTTTACATTAATAATATTTAATTTACAAGTAAAAAAATAAAGCGTACAGCATAAACTGTACGCTTTTATGGACTTTTGAAGAAATTACATCATGCTTGCAATTTCTGCAGCAAAGTTATCTTCTTTCTTTTCAATTCCTTCGCCTTTTTCGAAACGAACAAAGCTTGTAACTTTAATGTCAGCGCCAAGAGCCTTAGCAACTGAATTTACATAGCCATTAACTGCACCTTCGAAAAGGTCTGAACGAACAAATTCCTGACAAAGAAGGCAATTTTCTTTGTAGTATTTACCAATTTTACCTTCAACAATCTTTGCAAGAACCTGTTCTGGCTTGTTAGCCATTTTAGGGTCTTCTTTCATCTGAGCAATGAGGATTGCTTTTTCTTTTTCAAGAACTTCAGCAGGAACACTTGCTTCATCAAGATAACTTGGATTCATAGCTGCAATCTGCATTGCAACGTTTTTGCCCATTGCATCAAATTCTGCTTTTGCTGCTGTTGCATCATCAACGTCAAATGCAACAAGAACACCAACAGTACCACCTGCGTGGATATATGTTGCTGTGTGACCTTCAACAAGAGCGAATCTACGAACTTTCATATTTTCGCGAAGAGCAAGGAATACTTCCTGAACTTCTTCTTCAACAGTTTTGTCAGAATCAACTGCTTTAGTAGCAAGAAGAGCATCAACATCGACTGGTTTAGCAGCAACAACTGTTTTTGCAACTTTGCTTGAAAGGTTAACGAAGGGTTCACCCTTTGCAACGAAGTCTGTTTCACAGTTAATTTCAACAAGAGCACCTGCAGTTGCGTCACTATAAGCAGCAACAACACCTTCTGCAGCTACACGGCTTGCTTTCTTAGCAGCAGAAGCAAGACCTTTTTCTCTAAGAATATCAACAGCCTTGTCCATATCGCCATCAGCTTCAACAAGAGCTTTTTTACAATCCATCATACCTACGCCTGTCTTCTCGCGAAGAGCCTGTACGTCTTTTGCTGTAAATGCCATTTTCTTTTCCTCCAATTTGTATGGTTTTAAGAATAGCCCGTAACTTTTATGCCACGGGCTATAATTTCAATAATTACTCAGCAACTTCTTCTGCTACTGCTTCTTCAGCTTCAGTAGCAACTTCCATCTGCTCACCCTGTCTGCCTTCAATAACAGCATCAGCCATCGCACCTGCAATAAGTTTTACTGCACGGATAGCATCGTCGTTACCAGGGATAACATAGCCAACATCATCTGGGTCACAGTTTGTGTCAACGATAGCGATTACAGGAATACCAAGTTTCTTAGCTTCTGCAACAGCAATCTTTTCTTTTCTTGGGTCAACGATGAACATAGCAGCAGGCTGCTTCTTCATTTCTGTGATACCACCAATGTACTTTTCAAGTTTTTCGATTTCAAGTTCATACTTAGCAACTTCTTTAAAAGGAAGAAGGTCAAATGTTCCATCTTCTTTCATAGCCTGAAGCTGAGCAAGTCTCTTAATTCTCTGCTTAATTGTTGAGAAGTTTGTGAGCATACCACCGAGCCAACGAGCGTTAACAAAAGGCATACCGCAACGCATTGCTTCTTCCTTAACTGAACTCTGAGCCTGCTTCTTTGTGCCTACAAAAAGAATTTCGCCGCCGTTTTCAGCAACTTCTTTAATTACTTTGTAAGCCTCTTCAAGTTTTTTAACTGTTTTCTGAAGGTCAATGATATAAATACCATTTCTTTCAGTGAAGATGTATTCAGCCATTTTAGGGTTCCATCTTCTTGTCTGGTGTCCGAAATGAACACCTGCCTCGAGTAACTGTTTCATAGATACTACTGACATGTTTTTTCCTCCTTATTTTATCCTCTGTGCAGGTCATCTTCCAACGGGACATATTAAATGCAATACCGTTAAAATCACCACACATGCGAATTGCTGAAAAATTATATCACAAGAAAATTACAAATGCAATAGTTTTTTGTAATTTTTATACATTTTTATTCTTATATAAAACATCAATGTTTTTACCGTCCGAAGTCATAATAATATTACCATGATACGCTGTAATGAACGTTTTAATATTCTTAGAATCCAGTGTATCAATTGTCTGCTTGCTTGGATGTTTGAAATTATTATCTGGTCCACAAGATACAACGGCATAAGCAGGGTCAACATTTTCTAAATACTCTTCCCCTGATGATGTATTACTTCCGTGATGACCAATTTTAATAACATCAGCTGAAATGTCGATACCATTACTTAAAACATCATTTTCAACTGTTTTCTCAACATCACCTTGAAAAAGGAATGATGTTTCATCATATGTAATTTTCAAAACAAGTGACATATTATTCAAGTTTTTATTCTGCTTTATCGGTGCAACAACTTGAACATTAGCATTTCCAAATCCAAAATTATCACCTGACGATACAGCCATTGGATTAACATTGTGTTTTGCAATAGTATTAATCAATGTTGAATAAATCGGCGAATTGACTTGATTATTAACTGAAATTATGGGCATAATAATATTTTTGACATCAAACTTTTCGATGATTTCGCTTGCATTACTCATATGGTCATCATGGGGATGCGTAACTACAAGATAATCAATTTGTTTAATACCCAATGTAAATAAAGCACTTTTAATCTCAATATTTCGAAATTTTGACCCGGTATCAATCATCATTGTCATATCATCACAAGTGATAATTGTACAATCGCTCTGCCCGACATCAAGAAAATACACAGCAAAATCCGCATCTTGTCTTTCCATTCCACCCATTATTTCTATTTGGGAATATATGTCGTTTACAGAAAAAGCATTGAGAGAAATCAGAATATTAAAAATAACACTGAATACAATGATAAAATTAACTACAGCAGCAACCTTCTTATTATACTTAATTCTGAGTATAATCGGAGTTTTTGAATTATATCCATTAGGATTTTTTCTTCCGCTTTTGTAGATTTTTCTTTCTTTTTTTGTCATAACCTTTTATCTTATTAGTATTCACTTTATCATTTGTTTTTGGTTTTATAAGACATTTAGGCGATGTGCCTATTAAGTCTGCCCTACCTGATTTTTTAAGAGCTTCGTAAACTAAATCATAATTCTTAGGATTAAAATACTGCATTAAAGCACGTTGTAACGCTTTGTCATGAGGTGTTTTTGCAACAAAGACTTTTTCCATTGTATATGGGTCAAGCTCAGTATAATACATCGCTGTAGAAATAGTTCCTGGTGTTGGATAATAATCCTGGACTTGTTCCGGATGCAACTTTTCATCCCTGATAAATTCAGCAAGTTCAACAGCATCTTTCAATGTTGCTCCTGGATGAGATGACATTAAATAAGGTACAAGATACTGTTCTTTACCAATTGATTTTGTATAATTAAAATACTTCTTAGAAAATTCTTTGTACGCTTTAATATGAGGTTTACCCATTTTATCAAGAACAGTAGCAGAACAGTGTTCAGGGGCAACTTTTAATTGTCCACTGACATGATATTTGACAAGCTCTTTAAAAAATGTATCGTTCTTGTCGCATAGCATATAATCATATCTGATTCCTGAACGAATGAAAACTTTTTTAACTTTAGGAAGGTTACGAATATCTCTGAGTATATCAAGGTATTCTTCATGAGTTGAAACTAGAGCAGGACAAGGAGTAGGCGCAAGACACTTTTTACCTTTACACAAACCTTTACTATGCTGAACATCACAGGATGTCCTTCGGAAATTAGCTGTTGGTCCACCAATATCATGGATATATCCTTTAAACCCTTCCAACTCTGTCAAAAGCTTTGCTTCACTAATTATTGAATCTTTACTTCTACACGTAACATATCTTCCTTGATGGAATGCTATTGAACAAAAATTACATGCACCGAAGCAACCACGGTTGTGAGTAATCGAAAATTCAACCTCAAGAATACCAGGTACTCCCCCATCTTTTTGATAGCTTGGATGATAAGTGCGCATGTAAGGAAGAGAATACACTGCATCGAGTTCTTCAGTCGTCAAAGGTTCCATCGGTTCGTTCTGCACAAGCATCATTTTACCATGACGTTGTTTGATGACTTTTCCTCTAATATGGTCTTGCTCATCCTGTTGAATTCTGCATGAAATAGCATATTCTTTTTTCGAATTAACTACATTCTCAAACGATGGACATTCAACTCCAACATACGGAGTTTCTGTTACAGGCACAGCATAACAAGTACCTCTAATATCCCTTAACGTTTTTATGTCCTCACCATTATCCAATCGGTTAGCAATCTGAACAGTTTGTCTTTCTCCCATTCCGTATGAAATCAAATCAGCACCAGAATCAAAGAGAATTGATGGTCTGATTTTATCATCCCAATAATCATAATGAGCGAAACGACGCAATGAAGCTTCCAATCCACCAATAACAATTGGAATATCGCCATAAACTTCACGAATCTTCTGACAATAAACAATAACAGCTCTATCAGGTCTTAAGCCCATTTTACCACCCGGCGAATAAGCGTCAGTACTTCTTTTTTTCTTTGCAACTGTATAATGAGCAACCATCGAATCAATATTACCCGATGACACAAAGAAACCAAGCCTTGGTTTTCCAAACTCCTTAAAAGAGTCATTATTCCTCCAATTTGGCTGAGATATAATGCCGACTTTAAATCCTGCATTTTCAAGAACTCTTGTAATTATAGACACGCCGAAGCTGGGATGGTCGACGTATGCATCACCTGACACATAAACAAAATCAACTTCATCCCAGCCTCGGGAAATCATATCTTTTTTTGAAATAGGTAAAAAAGAATTATTCTTCACTATTAACCTCTTCATTTTCACCGTATGGCTTGTCCGCACCACCTTGAGCAAGTGCATTCATTTCATACCATTGTTGTTTTGATACAAGTACTTTACGAGGTTTAGCGCCCTCATAAGGTCCGATAATACCACGTGTTTCAAGTTCATCAATGATTCTTGCCGCACGAGCATAACCTAATTTCAATTTTCGTTGAAGTAATGTTGTTGATGCAGATTGTGCCTCAATAACAGCCTCTATTGCCTTTGGCAACATTTCATCTGCAGGTCCGTCACATTCTTCGACTGAAGATGCAGTATCTTTTTTCTTCGAACCAGTGCTTGCCGCCTGACGGTCAATCTCTTTCATTACATTATCATCATATACAGACTGTTCCTGATTTTTAATGAATGTAACAACATTTTCAACTTCTTTATCTGACAGATAGCAGCCCTGAACACGGATTGGTTTTGGAATACCAACTGGATAATAAAGCATATCACCATTACCAAGCAATTTTTCAGCACCAACAGAGTCAATAATTGTTCTTGAATCAACCTGTGATGAAACTGAAAGAGAAATTCGGCTTGGAATATTTGCTTTGATAATACCAGTAATAACATCAACTGATGGTCTTTGTGTTGCAATAACAAGATGCATACCTGCAGCACGAGCCATCTGTGCAAGACGACAGATTGAATCTTCAACCTCATTAGGTGCAGCCATCATAAGGTCGGACAACTCATCAATGAAAATAACAATCTGAGGCATTTTTTTCTTGCCTTGACTTTCACAGATACTGTTATAACCTGATATATCACGAACGCTGTTTTCAGAAAATGTTTTATAACGAGTAAGCATTTCAGTAACTGCCCAAGCAAGTGCACCAGATGCTTTTCGTGGGTCAGAAACAACGGGAACAAGCAAATGTGGAATTCCATTGTAAATCGTAAATTCAACCTGTTTAGGGTCAATCATGAGAAGTTTAACTTCATCAGGAGTAGCATTATAAAGTATACTTACAATCATTGAGTTAAGGCAAACAGATTTACCTGAACCAGTAGTACCGGCAATTAGTAAATGTGGCATCTTTACAAGGTCCGAATAAACAAATTCGCCAGTAATATCTTTACCCAATGCAACCGTTAATTTTGATTTTGCATTTTTATATGCCGGTGTATCAATAACTTCTCTTAATGTAACGGATTGTCTGTTTTTATTTGGTATTTCAATACCAACTGCGGCTTTGTTAGGAATAGGTGCTTCAATACGTACACCTGAAGCAGCTAGATTCAATGCTATATCATCAGAGAGATTTGTAATTTTACTGATTTTAACACCGGCAGCAGGTTGAATTTCATATCTGGTAACAGAAGGTCCACGAGCAATATCAACAATCCTAGTTTCAACACCAAAGCTCTTTAATGTCTCAACTAGTTTATTGGCATTTTGTTTAAGCTCATTTTCAAATCCAGCTGAATTATTATTTTTAGGTAGATTAAGACAATCCAATGAAGGAAGTATGTATGGTTTTACATCCTCATTGTCAAAGTCCTCAGCTTCTACTTCTTCAACTTCCTTAATCTTAAGTTGTTCTTTTGGCTTTTCTTCTTCAACAACGCTGGCTGAGCTCTTTTTAATTATATCATCAAGATTTATAACTTTCTCGTTTGAATCTGCCTCAATGCTCTCTTTCATGGATTTTTTAGAATCGATTTTATTACCTTTAACAGATGAAAAAGGAACAAGCGAATCGTTATCAGAATTATCTTCTTCAAACTTGTTTTCTTTTTCGGGGTCCGGACCTAAATCAACGTCCGGATTAAACTCTTTTCTTCGCTTTTCCTTCTCTGTATTTTTTTGTTCAAATTTTTCCCCATATTCTGTAATCTTTTCACCTGTAAACTCACTAATCTTTTTAACTGGTTTTGAGATACTTTTGAAAAGATTATCCAATGTCTTGTTTGTAATAATCATCACAAGAATAAATGTGATAAGAAAAGCAATAATAAGTGCTGCAAGTTTATTGCTTCCAGTAATCAACAGGATAATACCACCGAAAAGTGCTCCCCAGACACCTCCACCAAGCATACTACCATCAATCTTGTACATATTATATGCATCTTCAATTGACTCAAAATATGATGCTGAGTTACTTTGGAAAATATGTACAATAGAACTGAGAATAGTTATTAGGATAAATGCTTCTACTATTTTAGCTACAGTTTTTCCATCTGTTTTATCAATAGCAATAAATACAGAAATTACAAGCAAAAACAAAGGGAAGATAAATGAACAAAATCCAAATAGACCAAATGTTAATGTCCTTAAAGCTCCCCAGAGTCCCTCCGCGTCAATTACAGCAAGACAAAAAGATAATATACCAACAGCAAATAATATAATAGCTGTCAGTTGTTTATTCATTTTAAACGAACTGAAAGAAGATTTTTTCTTTGCCTTTTTTACAGGGCTTTTCTTCTTTTTATTCTGTGTCATTTCAACATCTCCAATTTTTATATACCAAATAAACTACAAGCAATTGCAACAACGCCAATAAAGAAACAATAGAAACCAAAATATTTCCACATATCTTTTTTAAGAATCCACTGCAAAAGTTTGATACAAGCAATGCCGACTACTGCAGCAACAAGAACACCAATAATTGTTGGTAAAAGTTCTAGCTCAGCACCAGATTCAACCGCATCTTTAAGTTCTACAACATTAGCAACCAGAATTGCAGGAATACCTAAAATAAAAGAGTATTCAACCATATATTCTTTTGATACACCACAAATCATACCAGTAGAAATTGTTGAACCTGAACGAGAGATTCCAGGAAAACCTGCAGCAAAAACCTGAGCAAGACCAACTGCAAAAGAATCAAGTGTATTAACTTCTCTTGTTAACTTGTTTTTCTTTGAAATATATGTAGATGTAAGTAACAAACATCCCGTAAACAAGAAACAGAATCCTTCAAGTAAAATACTGTTGTCTTCCGAGAAACCACTTAGCCAATCCATTAATTTCATATCGTTACCAACAGGAAGTAACAATAATAAAAGTGGAATACAAGAAAATACAAACATCACAAGCATTTTTTTCTTGCCCTTAAGTTCTTTGAATTTAAAATTTCCTGTAAATAAATCTTTTAACAATCCAAAGAAGTCAACGAGCAATTCAAATATTGTTTTATGAAAAACAACGAAAACAGCAATTAATGTACCCAAATGTAGTAGAACAGAGAACAATAATGAGCCTTCCCCACCAACACCTAAAAAATGTTGAAATAAGGAAAGGTGCCCACTACTTGAAATAGGTAAAAACTCAGTAATTCCTTGAACTGCACCTAAAATAATCGCTTTAATTATTGACATAAAATCATCTCCGTTTATTTATTTCAGAATATAAATATGACATTGCGTCATTTAAATTACCAATACAATCAATTAAACCTTCCTTAACAGCATTCTCACCGTCAAGAAGTGTACCGATATCCATCACAAGTTCACCTGTTGAAAGCATCAACTTTCTGAAACGCTCTGAACTTATATTGGAATTCTTACAAACAAAATTCACTATTCTTTCCTGCATTTTGATTAAATTAGAAAGCGTTTGGGATACTCCAAGAACAAGACCATTTGTTCTAACAGGATGAACCGTCATTGTTGCACTTGGAACAATAAAAGAACGATTGGTAGATACTGCTAATGGCACGCCAATTGAATGTCCGCCACCAAGTACTAATGAAGCCGTTGGCTTTTTAATGCCAGAAATAAGCTCAGCAATAGCTAAACCAGCTTCAATATCTCCGCCAACTGTATTCAATATAACTAACAATCCATCAATATTATCGTCTTCATCAACAGAAATCAGTTGAGGAATAACGTGTTCATATTTTGTTGTTTTGTCAGTTGGTGGAAGAAGATAATGTCCCTCAATTTGTCCAATAATTGTCAAACAATGAATATTTCTTCCATTTTTATTTACAGAAAATCCACCATTATCATTTATCTCAGTATCTGAACAAGTATTGTCCGATTGATTATTATCAATATTAGTATCGTTACACATTAATATGACCACCCTTTAATTAAAAAGCATTTTTTGTATCTGGTCATATTATTCACAATATTATCCTAAATATTGTATCATATCAAAAAAATAATATCAATATTTTGTTTAAATTTAGTTATATATATACTAAACTTATTGACAAATATCTAACAATATAATAAAATTATATGAGATTGTTAAAAAAATGAAAAAGTCCAAGGAGTGATTCAAAATGGGTATGACAATCGGACAAAAACTTGTAAAATCTCACCTTGTTAGTGGTGATATGGCACCTGGCAGTGAGGTTGGACTTAGAATTGACCAAACATTGACTCAAGATGCAACCGGAACAATGGCTTATCTTGAACTTGAAGCAATGGGAATTGAACAAGTAAAAACAGAACTTTCTGTTGCATATATAGACCACAATACGTTGCAAACAGGCTTTGAAAATGCAGATGACCACAGATTTATTCAAAGTGTTGCTAAAAAACGTGGTATACGTTTTTCCAGACCCGGTAATGGTATATGCCATCAGGTTCACCTTGAAAGATTCGGCAAACCTGGTAAAACATTAATCGGTTCTGATAGTCATACACCAACTGGTGGTGGTATCGGTATGCTTGCTATGGGTGCAGGTGGACTTGATGTTGCTGTTGCTATGGGTGGTGGCACATATTATATTACAATGCCTAAGATGGTCAGAGTTAACCTTACAGGAAAACTTAGTCCATGGGTTGCAGCCAAGGACGTAATCCTTGAAGTACTTCGCATTATGACAGTTAAAGGTGGCGTTGGTAAAATAATCGAATACGGTGGTGAAGGTGTTGCTACACTTTCAGTTCCCGAAAGAGCAACTATTACAAATATGGGTGCTGAGCTTGGAGCAACAACATCTATATTCCCTTCTGATGATGTTACAAAATCATTCTTAAAGGCTCAGGGTCGTGAAGAAGACTGGGTTGAACTTAAAGCAGATGAAGATGCTGTGTATGATGAGGTAATAG
>JAZNJX010000016.1:0-27905 GCA_045578245.1 Candidatus Fimenecus sp.
TATGATAATCCTCTTTTATAAGACCTTTTTCAAGATAATCTAGTGCTATTCCCTGATAAAAGTATTTATATACTGATGTATCACTATTACAATATGAAGCGTAAATTACTCCGTTTTTCTTTGCCAATCTGATTGCTTCACTAAGTGCTTTGTGTTTATCTTCTTCGTTAAATAAATGATACATTGGTCCTAACAACAAAACGATATCATATGTTTCGTTTTCAAATGCAGACAAATCGCAAGCATTACCATTATAAATTTTGATATTATGTTGAGATTTTACCTTTTTCTTCATAATTTCAATATTATGTGGAACAAGTTCAACTGCTGTAACATCATAACCCATTTCAGCGAGTGCAAGAGAATATCTGCCTGTACCTGCGCCAATTTCAATTATTTTTGCATCGGGTGCAAGATATTTTTCAATATATTTCATTGTGTTAAGATATTCAGGCATTCTGCTTTTTCGTAACAATCTACCTTCTTCATCATAATTATTGTAAAAATCAATAATTCTATTTCCTGTTGTTATATGTTTCTTTTTGTATAAGTTTAATAATTTCATTTTGTTTTCTCCTTTCAAAATAAAAATGGTGTAAGCTTACGGTTAAGCCTACACCATTATAATCATATCGTTATATAATACGGTTAAACATATCGATATGAATATAGAGGTATAGACCTGCACAATAAAGGTCGTGCAAGCCAATGCATATACATATCAAGTTTGTTAAAAAGATATGTGTTCATAGTTATACCTCGAATTATATTTTATTTCTTTTTGTTTTCGCAGTCCATTGGACAAGTTGCGCAATCGCCCATCATGATGTCATTAACTGTTTTTCCTGCAGGAATCATTGGTAATACTCTTTCGTCCTTATCAATAGCACATTCAATCCATACAGGACCACTTTGTTTAAGTGCCTCTGCGAATGCATCCTTAAACTGTGCGATTGTTTCTGCATAGTATCCCTTTACACCAAAGCCTTCAGCAAGCTTTACAAAGTTTGTCTTACGATGTGGGTCAGTTTCTGAAAAACGCTTTCCATAGAAACATCGTTGCCACTGACGAACCATACCAAGAACAGTGTTATTCATAATAACTGTAATAACAGGAAGATTATAGCTTACTGCTGTACAAGCCTCGTTAAGGTTCATATGGAATGAGCCATCACCCGTGATATGAACAACCTTTTTGCTGTCACCAAGAGCAGTTTTTGCACCGATTGCAGCACCATAGCCGTAACCCATTGTACCAAGACCACCACTTGTAAGAAAGCCTCTTGGATTAATATGATGAACATACTGTGCAGCCCACATCTGATGCTGACCAACGTCCGTTACAACAACTGTATCTTCCCCTGCCATATCGCAGATTGCGCCAATTAACTGATGTGGGAGAATCTGTGAATCATCATCCTGTGGTTTATAGTCAACTGCCTTAAACTCTTCAAGCTGATTAAGCCATACGGTTCTATCGCTTTTATTAACAAGTGGTAAAAGATTTTCAAGAACCTTTTTAACATCACCGATTACATAATGGTCAACAGCCACATTCTTATTGATTTCACTAAGGTCGATATCAATCTGAATGATAGTTGCTTTCTTTGCAAAGTCGTTTGTATCAAGAGCAACACGGTCAGAAAAACGAGTACCAATAGCAACAAGCACATCTGCATCGTCAACTGCTTTATTAGTTACATAACCACCATGCATACCAAGAAGACCAAGATTAAGAGGGTTGTTGTAGCCTATTACACCTGCAGCCATAAGAGTATGACAAGATGGCATATTTGCCTTTTCAACAAGTTCCAATGCAAGTTCTGATGCGTTTGATGAAACAACACCACCACCGAACATTACAACGGGTTTCTTAGCCTTATTGATAACGTCTGCAACTTTTTTAAGTTCATCCATATCAATAACTGTATCATCTTTGATAACAACTTTTTCTTTATTTTCAAAATCAGTTACTGCAGCAGTAACATCTTTTGTAATATCAATAAGAACAGGACCTTTTCTACCTGTATTAGCAATACGGAATGCTTCACGGATTGTGTCAGCAAGTTCGTTAACATCCTGAACCATAAAGTTATGCTTTGTAATAGGCATTGTAATACCTGTGATATAGACTTCCTGGAAAGCATCACGACCGATAAAACCTTTACCAACATTACCTGTGATTACAACCATTGGAACACTATCCATATATGCTGTTGCAATACCAGTTACAAGGTTAGTTGCCCCTGGACCACTCGTTGCAAGACATACGCCTGTTTTACCGGTTGCTCGAGCATAACCGTCAGCTGCATGAGAAGCACCCTGCTCATGAGCAGACAAAACATGCTTAATCTTATCACTATATTTGTAAAGGGCATCATAGATATTGAGAACAGCACCACCCGGATAACCGAAAATGGTGTCAACACCCTGTTCAATTAAAACTTCTGCTAAAATCTCTGAGCCGTTAAGTTTCATCTTTCTTTCACTCCATGTATTTGCTAATTGTTTTAGAAAAATATTAACTCATATTTTATTATATTTGACAAGAAAAATCAATAGTTTACAAAGAAAAAAGGCAACAGAATTAAGTCTGTTGCCTTTGAATTTAAACATTTTCGTTGTTTTCAGTTATTTCTGTATCTTCAACTATTTTTTCTTCAGTTGACGTAGCTGTTTCTTCAACTTCTTCTGAAGGTAAAGTACCTGTTGTCATAAGAGACTCAAACTGTTCTTTATCAATTTTTTCTAACTTGATAAGAGCTTCGGAAACAATATGAAGTTGGTCAATATGCTCTCTGAGAATTGCTTCTGTTCTCTTGTAAGCATTATTGATAATATTTTCAACTTCCTCGTCAATTACTGCTGCAACTGTTTCAGAATAGTTTCTTGTATGAGTATAATTTTTGCCAAGGAAAACCTCATCATTATCAGAACCAAATGCGATTGGTCCGAGTTTTTCGCTCATACCGTATTTTGTAATCATGTTTCTTGCTGTTTCTGTTGCACGCTGAATATCATTTGACGCACCAGTTGAGATATCATTGAAGATAATCTGTTCTGCAACACGACCACCTAAAAGTGACACGATATCATCAAGCATTCTTGACTTGAGAAGATGAGTTTTATCCTGTTCAGGTGTATAAAGAGTGAAGCCTGCAGCCATTCCACGAGGAACAATTGAAATATGAGTAACTGGGTCCTTATTTTCAAGATAATAAGATGAAATTGCATGACCTGCTTCGTGGTATGCAGTAATCTTCTTATCTTTTTCAGAAATCTTGCGTGATTTCTTTTCAGAACCCACAACAACCTTCATTGTTGCTTCTTCGATTTCATTCATTGTAATTGCCATAAGCTTACGCTTTGCAGCAAGAAGTGCCGCTTCATTAAGAAGATTTTCAAGGTCAGCACCTGTAAAACCTACTGTTGTTGCAGCAATCTGATGCAAGTCAACATCAGGTGCCAACGGCTTATTCTTTGCATGAACCTGTAAAATTTCTTCTCTGCCCTTAACATCAGGATAACCAACAGTAACCTGACGGTCAAAACGTCCTGGACGAAGAAGTGCAGGGTCAAGAATATCAGGTCGGTTTGTTGCAGCAATAACAATTACGCCTTCATTTGCACCAAAACCATCCATTTCAACAAGCAACTGGTTAAGTGTCTGTTCACGTTCATCGTGTCCACCACCCATACCTGCGCCTCTATGTCGACCTACGGCATCAATTTCGTCAATAAAGATAATTGATGGCTGATTTTTCTTTGCTTCCTTAAACAAATCACGTACACGTGAAGCACCAACACCAACATACATCTCAACAAAGTCAGAACCTGAAATTGAGAAGAAAGGTGCATCTGCTTCACCTGCTACTGCACGAGCAAGAAGAGTTTTACCTGTACCTGGAGGGCCAACAAGGAGAACACCCTTAGGAATTCTTGCACCTAACTTTGAAAATTCATTTGGGTTTTTCAAAAATTCAACAATTTCTGTAAGTTCTTCCTTTTCTTCATCAGCACCTGCAACATCCTTAAATGTTACTTTCTTAGTTTCGTCGTCAGCGCGTTTTACTCTTGCTTTACCAAAACTCATTGCACGATTATTCTCACTTGTGATTGAACTGTTCATTTTCTTAAACATAAGAACCATCAACACAACAAATCCAAGTGTTAAAAGAGCGGATGGCAAAATGCTGAACAACCATGAATTAGATGTACCTGCTTCGTAATTGTTTTCAATTTTTGCATCGGGATTATTCTTATTATGTTCACGCACCATTGTATGAACATCCTCAATAAAGAGGTTTACATTAGGAACAGTATATTTATACTCATTATCATCACCTTTGAGTTTATAGGTCATTGCACCACTGTTAAGGTTAAGATGATATGCTGTAACCTGACCTTCATCAAAGTATTCTACAATCTGGTAATACTGTACCTCTTTTTTTGAATCCAATCCCATATACGCACATATAACACCTATAAAAAGAACAGGTATCAATATATATGGAATCAGTGTTTTCCAGTTAATTTTTTTCAAGTTTGTTTTCACTCCTGTTTATTCGTATACCGCAGGTTTTAAAGCACCAATGAACGGTAAGTTTCTATATTTTTCATCAAAATCCAAGCCATAACCCACAACGAAAGCATCTGGAATCTGTGTACCGGCATAATCTGCCTTAACATTTGCTTTACGTCTTTCTGGTTTATCAAGCAAAGTACATATTTTAACACTCCTTGGATTTCTTGCTGAAAGAACCCTTATGAGATATTCAAGTGTTACACCACTATCAAGAATATCTTCAACAATCAGTAAATCCGCACCCTCAACAACATCTGTATCAAGGTCTTTAATAATCTTTACAACGCCCGATGTCTTTGTGCCTGAACCATAACTTGATACCGCCATAAAATCAATAGTACATGGAATTTTAATTTCTCGCATAAGGTCTGCCATAAAAATTACAGAACCTTTAAGAACACTCACAAGCACAAGGTTTTTATCTTTATAATCTTCAGTTATCTGTGCGCCTAGTCGTTTGACTATTGCACTTAGTTCTTCCTCTGACAACAATACTCTATCAATATCGTTAATCATTATTTTTCCCCACCTTTGAAATTTTTATATATCTTTTTGTACACTCATTAACTTTACAACGATTTGCAACGCCAAAAAATTCCGTCCAAACAATTCCTTCATCGTCTGACAATATAAGCATTTCTCCTCGTCTGCGATTTTCAGTTTTATTCTCATTAAAAAGTTTTTTAAGTGTTTTATTTGGTCTGTTTGGCAATTGGTAGGAGTCACCATCTCTACGATTTCTGAAAACCACATTAGCGGACATTTTATCACAATCTATAAAACTGTCTGTTTCTTTTTTATTAATATTTTGTAAATCTTCTTGTGAAAAAGCACTTATATCATACTCACCACAAGGAGTCACAATTTTTTTGTTGTTTATATCAAAAGCTGATTCAAAGTATTCTCTTTTGAAGATTTTACCAAAAAACAATTTCTTTCGTTCAACGTTAACGGTAACTTCTCCGCCAACATCAACGCTTCCACCATTTTCGATTATGCCTGATACTGCTTCGATATGTTCACGGCTTATGTTTTTAGCATTATTTTCCTTTAAAATTAAAGAAATAACATAATTTTTCACTGCTTCATGCTCATTTTCAAAAATAGTACAGTCATAATAACTGTCACAATGTGATTTATTAAGCAATTCCATAGCACAGTTGGCAATATAATCTTTAGAAACATTAAGCGATTCATTGCATTTTGCAAATGCCTTATCAAAAGATGGATTGAGTTCAAATAATTGTGGCAGAATATTATGACGGATTTTGTTTCTTGTGTAATCATCACAAAGATTAGTGCTATCCGTCACAAAACTCAATTTATTCTCTTCAATATATTTTTCAATATCTACTCTTGAACAGTCAAGCAATGGTCTTATGTAAACATCTCTCACATAAGGAATTCCACATAATCCGGAAAGTGATGCTCCGCGGGACAAATTGAAAACAAATGTTTCAATGTTATCATTAAGATTATGTGCGGTTGCAATTACATCACAACCTGCTTTATCAAAATAGCTATATCGGATTCGTCTTGCACATTCTTCAAGACTCTCCCCTGTTTTCTTTGCTTCAGCAGGGATATCTGTCTTATATGAAACAAACTCAATTCCATATTTTTCACAAAACTGACGGCAGAATTCCAAATCCCTATCAGCTTCCTCACCACGGATACCATGATGAATATGAATGGCTTTAAAACAAGCAATTTCAAGACTTTCTTTATTACTCAGCAGAATGTGTGCTAAACAAACAGAATCTGCACCACCTGAAAGACCGATACCTACAGTACAACCCGATGGAATCATATGATGCTCCGATATTGTTCTAATAACCTTATCTATCATCTTTTATCCTTTCGAGTGTTGAGAACATTGTAAATTCAGGATTCCATGCAACTTTAACTGTTTCAGTAGAACCGTGTCTGTTCTTACCAACGATAACTTCTGCAATATTTGCAGATTCAGTATCGGAATCTTCCTCGTTATTCTTATAGTAATCTTCACGATGAAGCATAAGAACAATATCAGCGTCCTGCTCAATAGTACCTGATTCACGAAGGTCAGTCATCTGTGGACGATGGTCATTAGAATTCTTTGCAACACCACGGGACAACTGTGAACAAGTAACAACCGGTATATTAAGGTCTTTTGCCATCATTTTAAGACCACGAGTGATTTCAGAAACTTCATTTACACGGTTCTCTGAACGCTTTGTACCTGACATAAGCTGAAGATAGTCGATTACGATACAATCAACATTCTTCATACGAAGAGCACGGGCTTTCATCTCATTAACATTGATATTAGCCTGGTCATCAAAATAAAGCTCACAGTTAACAAGGTTTTGAAGAGCAAGTCCTAATTTTTCCCAGTCAGAATCAGAAATGTCGCCTGTTCTTAATTTATTGCTGATAATTCGAGCTTCAGTAGAAATTATACGCTGTGCAAGCTGTTCCTTTGACATTTCCAATGAGAAGAAAAGAACTTTTCTTCCTTTCATTGCAATATTTCTTGCAACATTCAATGCAAAGCTTGTTTTACCCATAGCAGGACGTGCACCCACAACAATAAAGTCAGAACGATGGAAACCACCACCCAAAACCTTATCGAGATATGAAAATCCTGTTGGAATACCTATGTATTGTTCTTTTTCCTGTGGGTCAGCACTACCGAGTTTTTTAAGTCTTTCAAAAACATCGGACATAATAATATCACTGACTTTTGCAGGACCCGATATATTCTTACCACGGCGAATATCATAGATTTTTTGTTCAGCAAGATTAAGAAGATGGTCAGGCGATTCTGTTCCATCACTTGTTTTTTCAAGAATTTCACGGGCTGTAATCATCAATGTACGAAGATAGTACTTATCAATGATTATTTTAATATATGACTCAACATTTTTTGTTGAAGGAACTGCATCGGCTATTTTCATAAGGTATGTTTTACCACCAATGTCGTCATATACATTTTCCTTCTTTAACTCTTCGAGAACAACAAGAGGGTCAATTCTTCCACCCATTGTATCAATATTAAGAATTGCTGTATAAATCGCCTTATGTTGTGGAAGATACAAATGGTCTATCTTCAACATATCTGAAACAGTTGGCAAACACTCAGGGTCTTTAAGAATTGCACCCAAAACAGCTTGTTCTGCATCAAGGCTATAAGGCAAATTTAAATTTCCAGAAGCCATTAAATTGCTTTCCATAATTATTCCCCTACCATTACAGTCATTTCGGCAACAATATTTGTATAGAGTTTAACCTCAATTTTAAATGAACCAAATGTTTTGATATCATCCATTGAAATCTTTCTTTTATCAACTTTAACAGCAAACTGCTTTTGAATTTCTGCTGCAACTTCCTTTGACGTAACAGAACCGAAAAGTTTACCGTTATTACCTGCTTTTGCAGTAATTTTTATAACTTTACCCTGCAATTTTGCCTTTGAATCATTAGCAGCAGAAATTTCAACATCAATTTTATGCTGATTTGATTGTTCGCGATTACGTAGTTCTGTAAGGCTTTGTGCATTTGCCTCTACTGCAAGTCCTTTTGGGAAAAGGAAATTACGAGCATAGCCGTCAGATGCCTTTACTTTCTCACCTTTTTTACCTAAGCCTTTTACATCTGCCTTTAAAATAACATCCATTTTGTTTTCCTCACTTTATACGATTTTATCGATTGCACATTTAAGTTGTGCTATTGCATTTTCAATATTTTCATTTTGGAGTTGAGCCGCAGCCATGGTTTGATGTCCGCCACCACCCAATTCTTCCATTACAAGCTGTACGTTGATATCGCCATAGGAACGAGCCGAGATGTTGATTGTATCACCTGTTATAAACAGTACAAATGAACCATTCACACCATCAATATTCAAAAGTTCATCTGCAGCCTGACTTGCAACAATTCGTACATTTTCAAGGTCATAATCAATAACACCTATTGCACAATTCTGATACGTAGTTGAGTTTTTGATTACCTCACTCTTTGCCTTTTGTGTGTTCATACTATTTGCAAACAACTGCTTAACAGCAACCGTATCTGCACCTAAAGAACGAAGATATGCTGCTGCTTCAAATGTACGCACACCTGTTTTCATTACAAAATTCTTTGTATCAAGTGTTATACCTGACATAAGCGCTTCTGCACAAGCCTTTGGAACTTCCACATCAATATTAATATATTGAATAAGTTCCGTTACCATCTCTGATGCAGAAGATGAATAAGGCTCGTGATAGAAAATAACTGCTTTATTAATATGGTCAACAGTTTTCCTATGATGGTCAATTACCACAATACGTTCAACCTTATCAAACAATTCAGGTGTTTCAAGGAAGCTTTGTCTGTGTGTATCAACAATCACCAACAAGGTTCTTTCATTTATATACTCGTCAACATTTTCAGGTTCAACAAAAATTTCATCAAGTCCGTTTGCAACAAGATGTTTCACCAAAGGCATTGCAAGTGTTGTTTTCGATGACATTACTATTTTTGCATCCCTACCAAGGGATTTACATATCATTGCAACTCCGACTGATGAACCTAGTGCATCCAAATCCGCAAAACGGTGACCCATAATCAGAACATTATCGCTTGTTTTAATAAGTTCCTTGATTGCAGAAGCAATCAATCTTGTTCTTGTTTTATTACGCTTTTCAACGCCTTTTGAAACACCACCAAAGAACTCGTATTCACCGTTCTGTGGCTTAACAGCAACCTGGTCGCCACCTCTACCCATTGCCATATCAAGAGCTTGTCGAGCTATTTTTTCACACTGTGGTAAGTTTTCCCCCAAACCGACACCTATGGATAAAGTTAGTCCAATTACTTTATCCTCATATGTATAGGCACGAACTTGGGAAAGAATGGAAAACTTATTTTCCATCATTTTTATCAAATAATCTTTTTCAGCAAAAACAAAGAATCTATTATTCTGTACTTTTCTCAAAATACAATTATACTCACCGAACCAATTTTCAATAATTGACTCCACATCACCGAGAATTTCAGATTTTTGGCTATCACGGAAATCATTTAAACTATCATCAATACTATCAAGGTTAATAATCATAAATACAGGACGTGTTGAAAGATATGCGGACCTGTACTTTTTCAATAACGTATCCTCAACAAAATATAAGGCATGATATTCAACATTATTGTACTTAACAACACTTGGATATGCCGTATATTTCTTTTTGCCGTGAGAACACTCAATAGAATTCTTCTCTTTTATTTCTTGTGTACCATTGCCTGAGGTAAACTGCTTTACATCGTTTCCCTCATAAAAGCCACTCTCAATAAAGGTATTATAAAACAGTTTGTTATACCAGATAACAGCATCATCGTCATCAAAAAGAACTACTGGTAATGGAAATTTCTTTAATCCATCACCCTCATCAGCAATAAGAAGCTTACTGTTCAACGAATTAACAATATCCTCCAACTTTCTCTTTGATGTAATCCTTATAACAAAACTTATCACTATAAGTAAAACTGTAAGGACAATTCCAACAAGAGCAACAATCTTATTATATTTAAGCATAACAAGACTAAGCACAATACATATAACAGTTGCAGGAATTGTTATAGGATATGCCTTTATAATATTATTCAATACTTGTTTAATTCGTCCTTCGTTTGAGTTTTTCATAAGCACCTTTTATATTGAATTAATTAATGGAATAACCATTGGATTACGCTTTGTTCTGTCGTACAAGAGTCGGGAAATATCGTCTCTTATTCTATTTCTTATTGTACCCCATTCAACAATGCCTTCATGGACACATTCGTCAATTACAATCTGTGAAACAAGCTTTGCCTCTGCAATTAACTGTTCTGAATCCTTAACATAAACAAATCCACGAGATACAATATCAGGACCTGAAACTAACATTCCAGTATCTTTTTCAATAACTGCACTGATAATAATCAATCCGTCTTCAGCAAGTCGTTTTCTCTCACGGATTACGGCACTACCTACGTCACCTACACCATAACCATCAACAAAAACTTTACCTGCTGGAACGTCCTCTACAACTGCCATCTTACGCTTTGTAAGTTCAACCTGTTTTCCATTACCTGCAATATAGATATTACCCGGAGCAATCCCCATACTTTCAGCAAGCTGTGCATGAGCTCTTAAATGCTTTTGCTCACCGTGAACAGGAATAACAAATTTTGGCTTTGCAAGGCTCATCATAAGTCGGAGTTCTTCCTGACAAGCATGGCCTGAAACGTGAACATCGTACATTTTTTCATATACAACTTCAGCACCACGTTTAAGAAGTTCGTCAACAACCTTACCAACAGTTTTTTCATTACCAGGAATTGGTGTTGCAGAAATGATAACATAGTCACCTGTACCGATTTCAACTCGCCTATGCTCTGAAAAAGCCATTCTATAAAGAGCAGACATCGGTTCCCCCTGACTACCTGTTGTGATAATAACAAGTTTATCGTGAGGATATCTTGAAATCGAATCAATGCTTACAAGAATTCCTTCAGGAACATTGAGATAACCAAGTTTAGATGCAGTTTCAACAACATTTTCAAGACTTCTGCCTGAAAGTGCAACTTTTCTTCCTACTGACTTTGCAACATCAATAATCTGTTGCACACGATGAATATTTGATGCAAAAGTAGCAACGATAAGTCGTTTTCCATCTGCTTTCTGGAACAATCTTGCGAAAGATTCACCAACAGTACGTTCACTTGCTGTATATCCCGGTCTTTGTGCATTTGTAGAGTCGGCTAAAAGGCAAAGAACACCTTTTTCACCAAGCTTTGCAATTCTTGCAAGGTCAATAACATCACCGTCAATTGGAGTTGTATCAATTTTAAAGTCACCTGTTTGCAAAATAAGTCCTGCAGGTGTATTGATTGCCAATGCCAAAGCATCCGGAATTGAGTGATTAACGTGAATTGCCTCAACTTCAAAACAGCCGAGTTTTACTTTATCCTTAGGTTTAATAACATTGAGTTTTGCAACATCAAGTATTTTATGCTCACTGAGTTTATTCTCAATAAGACCTATTGTAAGCTTTGTTCCATAAACAGGGATGTTTACTCTCTGAAGAAGATATGCAAGACCACCTATATGGTCTTCATGTCCGTGTGTGATAAAAATACCCTTTATTCTGTTTATATTCTGTTCTACATAAGTAAAATCAGGAATAACAAGGTCAACACCAAGCATATCTGGTTCAGGGAATGCCAATCCACAGTCAACAATAATCATATCCCCGCAACACTCATAAAGTGTCATGTTTTTACCAACTTCATTAAGGCCACCTAAAAATGCGATTCTTACACCCACATCAGGTACCTTTGGTGTCTTTTCCTTTGTACTCTTTTTTTCTTTTGTTACTTTACTAGTAGTTGTTTTTTTCTGTGTTTGTTTTTTATTCAAAAAGCCTTTTTTACTCTTTACAGGCTTATTTTTATTACTTTTGTTCTTTGGCTTTGTTTCATTTGTCTGATTTTCCTTACTAACATTTTGTTTAGCCATATTTTCCTCCTTTGTCAAAATCAAATTTTTCTATTCAATTATATGTACATAACACAAAATAAAGTCAAAAAGTATCACGAATGTAATCTATGTAAAATGCTTATATTTACCCATAATATTTCAATATAATTGTCATTATATAATACTATTATTTCTTATTATTGTCAAGAAAAACACCCATTATAAAAAATCATATTGTTAAAGTATAAAAATCGTGATAAAATTAGTTATGTATTAATTCTACTCAATTATTCAAAGAGGTTCATATGGAAAAATTAAGTTATGTAGAAATGTTTACTGATGGTGCTTGTTCTGGCAATCCCGGACCTGGTGGTTGGGGCACAATTTTGCGTTGTAACGGAACTGAAAAGGAACTTTCAGGTGGTGAAGCTGAAACCACAAATAACCGAATGGAATTGCTTGCAGTTATTAACGGTCTTGAAGCATTAAACAGAAAATGCAAGGTTAAAATTTATTCTGATTCCTCCTATGTTGTTAACGGAATTACAAAAGGTTGGGCTGAAAGCTGGAAAGCAAACAACTGGAGAAAAGCTGACAAAAAACCTGCTCTTAACCCTGATTTATGGGACCGTCTTTTAACACTTTTATCACAACACGAAGTTGAGTTTGAATGGGTAAAAGGACATGCAGGTCATCCAGAAAATGAAAGATGCGACAAATTGGCTGTTGCATATTCACAAAAGTTTAAATAATTACATCATTTTTCAAAATTTGGTTGATTATCAAAATGATTTATGATATATTTGTATTTATATATTGGATATATATGTACTAAATTAAAAAGGCGTGATTGAAAAGTGGAAAACAACAATGCAACCACAACCGTTGTTGAGGAAGTTAATAGCGAAGTTTCTGCTGCCAACAGACGATATCTTCGTCCTAAAGAAATTGCTGCTTACCTTCTCACATCATTCGGACAGAAAAATTTAAGCCAGTATGTTAACGCATTCCGTCAGTTCTTTGCTATCAGCTTCCTTGGAATGTCAGGTAGTACATACGGTGTTATCATGTTCATCGAATCAATCTATGACGCAGTTGACGACTCAATTTCAGGTCTTATCATTGACCGTACAAGAACTCGTTGGGGTCGTCTTCGTCCATGGCTTGTAATTCCTACTCCATTCTGGGCAATCGCAATGGTAATGCTCTTTACAACTCCTGCATTTCTTGTTCATGAATGGCAAAAAGTTGTCTGGACTATCGTCGGCATCTTTGTTTATAATCTTGGTATGTCATACTTTGGTGCATGGACAATTATGCTTTACAACATTACACCAAACAACAATGAACGTGACAACTTGATTGCAACATCAAAATTTGCTGACCTTTTTGGTGTATTCCTTCCATCAATTGCTTCATTCGCAGTTGGTATTCTTCCAAAAGCAACTGATAACAAAATCGGTATGCAGGACATCTACACAGGCTTTGCTGTTATTATCACAGTAATCGCTGCATTCACTGCATTCTTCGGCTTCTCTGCAATGCGTGAAAGAGTTCCGCTTGCTTCCCGTGAACAGATGAAAGAAGTTGGCGTTATTGAATCGTTCAAGAATGTTTTCAAAAACAGACCGATGTTCATCCTTGTTCTTTCAGGCTTCTTTGCTGGCTTCAAATCAGTTGGTGTTGCTAGTGAAAGCTTCTACTGGATGCATAACTCAAAGAATATTGCTCATGGTTCAATCGCAGGTCTTTTCACAGGTATTCCTAATTATATTATGGTACCACTTGCTCCAAAGCTTATCCGTAAATTTGGTGCTAAAAAGGTTGCTGTTGCATCAGGTATCTTTGCAGGTATTGCTTATGCAAGTACATTCTTCATTGGTATCTTCGGTAATGGTGGTAAGGGCTTCCTTGTTGACTGGGAAGGTCAGAATGCAGTAATCAACCTTGCAGTTCTAACACTTTGCCTTACAATCTGTGGTCTTCCCAACCAGCTTTTAAATGTTGCCGGTGCTGTTCTTCAGGGTGACGTTTACGACTACAGCGAATGGAAAACAGGTATGAGAAATGAGGCTCTTGTTCAGACAGTTCAGAACTACTTCGGTAAGGCTGCTAACTCAATCACAAACCTTCTTTCAGGTGTTGTTATTTCAGCTGTTGGATACGTTGCTCGTAAAGATGAATTCGGAAACATTATCCCTGAATCAAACCACAAAACTCTTCTTGGCTTCTGGGCTGTTTTCTGTTTGTTACCTGCAATCGCTCGTTTCCTTTACGGTGTAACTCTTATGTTCTTCAATGTTGATGGTAAGTTCAAAGAACAGATGCTTGCTGACCTTGAAGTAAGACGTCGTGAAAGACTTGATAATCTTACCACAGATGGTGAAGAAGAATCTGCTGACGCAGAATAAATTTCAATCACAATATATAAAATTAACCCCAACTCCATTGAGTTGGGGTTTTGTTTGTTGATTTACATAGTCAATATGTGGCTGACTAATCCGTCAGAATTGTAAAAAATAGGGCGAGGAGAAAAATCTCTTCGCCCTTTGGTATTAAGTTGTAATTAATCTAACACAGAAGAACCGTCCCCTTGTGTTCCTTGGTCCCAATTCAATAACACCCTCGAAAAAGGTAAATAAGTAATTCGTATCTGTTTGTTTTTAGGGGGTATCTGTATCGTGTCGCAATCTTTTGAAATTACCTCATGTGGAACAATCAAATTGATCAAATGTCCTTTCTCATGCTTGAATTTCCATTCGACACAATATGTTTTTTTGAAAAATTCATAATTTTCCATACTGCATTGAGTCAAAAAATAAGCATGAATTGTTTTTTTTCCACGCAATAAGTCTAGGGGAAGAAAAAGAATACCACGACAAAGATAAGTCCAAACAAAAGCTACCAATATCTCAAGAACTACTGTAAATATGTCTCCACATAAAAGAGGTATACAAAGCATTATTCCAATACCTATAACCAAAAAAAGTAATTTGTCAATAAAGTATTTTTTCATAACTCCTCCTAATATGCCGCAAACACAAGGGGACGGTTCTTTTGTGTTCGTCCCAATGTAATTTTTCACTTACCATAGTTAAAATATATCACTACAAAGATAAAAAGTCAACGAAAAAGGACGAGAAATAATCTTCTCGCCCTTTGGTATTAAGTTGTGACTGTCAGGACACAGAACCACCTCCTGATTGTCGTTCCTGATTATCAAAACATTTCTTATTCTACATAATTTGTTGCAACAATATCTACACCTGTACCGAGAATATTCTCGATAACAACATCACCAATATTAACAGGTGCTTTAATTGATGCTTCATTGATAACTTTCATGCAGTCCATCATCATACCCTTTGGAATTGGGTTTGCTGACTTTACAGGCACAACATAAGATTTGCCACCTTCAACTTTAACAGTTGTTGTAAGCATTCTTGTTGGGTTTGTAACCTCTGTACGAGCATAAGCATCGCCACGTTTACAAGTATTACCTGTAACAGTAGCTACATTACCATCAGCATCAAATGCAACAGTAATTGGGCATCCTAAAGGACAAGCAACACAAACAAGTTCTCTATTTTCCATTATCTTACGCCTCCACTCTTACATTGATTACTGCATCAGCAGGAAGTTCTGCAATTACAGACTGCTTGAGAGTAACATATTCCATTTCACCAGGACAAAGCTTAACCTTTTTCTTTGAAAGGATTTCTTTGCCGTCACACTCAACGACAATTTTTGCGTTATTATAAACTGCACCGACACGGAAGTAAAGCTTAACATCGGCATCTGTTTCTCGGTTAATTCTCTGAGGTACGATATAACGAACACCATTGATACCCTGAGTATAAACACACTCACCTGTTACCTTTTCACCCTTGATGAACTTTGCAGCACCAAGACCTGCAATCTGGCTTTCCTCAGTAACATAGTCAACAAGGTCGTGAACCTGAAGTACGTTACCACAAGCAAATACACCTGCATGTTCTGTTTCACGATATTCGTCAACTTTTGGTCCGTTTGTGATTCTATCAAGGTCGAGTCCTGAATTCTTTGAAAGTTCGTTTTCGGGAATAAGACCAACAGAAAGCATCAATGTATCGCAAGAAACATATTCTTCTGTTCCTGGGATTGGCTGAAGTCTCTCATCAACCTTTGCGATTGTAACACCTTCAAGTCTGTCTTTACCATGAGTTGCAACAACTGTACAGCTGAGTTTAAGAGGAATACCGAAGTCATCAAGACACTGAACAATGTTTCTTGTAAGTCCACCTGAATATGGCATAAGTTCGCAAACCATTTTAACCTTTGCGCCTTCAAGAGTCATACGACGAGCCATAATAAGACCGATATCACCTGAACCAAGAATAACTACTTCGTGACCTGGCATATAGCCATCAATATTAACATATTTCTGTGCAGTACCTGCTGTCATAATACCTGAACAACGACTGCCTGCAATACTTAATGCACCACGAGGTCTTTCACGACAACCCATAGCAAGAACTACTGCTTTTGCCTGAATTTTAAGAAGACCATCCTTTTTATTAACTGCTGTTACAACATTACCGTCAGCAACATCAAGCACCATTGTATCTGTTTTTACAACAATATCAGTATCCTCAAGAAGCTTCATAAATCTGCCTGCATATTCAGGACCTGAAAGTTCTTCACCGAAATAGTGAAGTCCGAAACCGGTATGAATACACTGTTCAAGAATACCACCAAGAGTTTCTGCACGTTCAAGTACGATTATACTCTCAACTCCGTTTTCTCTTGCTTTAAGTGCCGCTGCCATACCTGCAGGACCACCACCAACCACAACAAGGTCATAATTCAACATACCGATTCACCTCACTTTGTTCTTTCGTAAATAATTTTTGAGTCGCCACCGAATTTTGTGATGTCGCTCATTGGAACACCTAACTCACGAGCAAGAATTTCTACAACTTTACTGCCACAGAAACCACCCTGACAACGTCCCATGCCCGCTCTAGTTCTACGCTTAACACCGTCCACATCACGAGCCCCTGCAGGAGCTTTGATAGCATCAATAATTTCGCCTTCTGTGATTGTTTCACAACGGCAAACGATTCTACCATAAGCAGGATTCTTCTTGATAAGCTCTGCTCTTTCTTCGTCGTTCATATGACGGAAACGAACAGGTTCTTCTCTTGTATCACTATATGACTCTTTTTCGTTGAGTTCGAGTTTTTCATTAAGAATTTCACGAACATAAAGAGCAATAGCAGGAGCTGATGAAAGTCCTGGTGACTCAACACCTGCAACATTTAAGAAATTTTCACTCTTATCGCACCAGCCGATAATGAAATCGTCATTAACAGGATGTGCACGTACACCTGCAAAAGAAGTGATTGCATTTCTTGTTGAAACGATTGGCACTGATTTAAGTGCTTTTTCTACAATTTCCTTAAGTCCTTCAGGTGTTGTTGTAATATCTTCTTTATCTTCAATATTAAGTGCTGTTGGTCCGATAAGCAAGTTACCGTCAACTGTAGGAGTTACAAGGATACCTTTACCCATTTCGTTAGGGCACTGGAAAATAGTATGAACAGCAAGGTTGCCAACTGATTTATCAAGAACATAGTACTCACCTTTTCTTGGTACAAGTTCGATTGAATCGTCACCAACCATTTTAGCAAGCTCATCTGAGAAGTTACCTGCTGCGTTGATTATGTATTTTGCAGAAATATCACCTGCTGTTGTATTAAGAACATAACCATCAAGATTCTCTTCGATTGCTTTTACTTCACAATTTCTAATAAAATCAACACCATTTGAAACAGCATTCTCAACAGCTGCAATGGTGAGTTCATAAGGACAAACAATACCTGCACTCTCTGAAAGCAATGCGCCAACTGCTTCATCACTGATATTAGGTTCAATTCTACGAAGTTCAGCCTGGTCAATTACTGAAAGTTCAGGAACACCATTCTTTATACCACGTTCGTAAAGTTCCTTGACGTGGTTCATTTCTTTATCGCTGAAAGCAACTACTACCGAGCCATTCTTCTTAAAAGGAACTGAAAGCTTTTCACAAACTTCTGGCATCATTAATGTACCTTGTACATTAAGCTTTGCCTTAAGTGTACCATTCTGTGCATCGAAACCGCCATGCACAATAGCGCTGTTTGCCTTTGTTGTTCCCATCGCAACGTCATTACATCTCTCAAGCAACGCAACCTTAATCTGGAAACGGCTGAGTTCACGTGCAATGAGTCCGCCTACAACACCGGCACCTACAACTGCTACATCGTAAGTCATAATTACACCCTTCTTTTTCTTTTTTTAGGTGGAAAATTACACACCTATTCATTATCCCTTGCATTATAACATATTTGTTTATAATTTAACATAGTTTTTTCAAAAAAATATTAACAATTTTTGTTACTTAAATTGTGCATTTAACCTATTACCAAGTTTCTTTATTATTCTCTTTTCAAGTCTTGATATATAGCTTTGAGAAATCCCCATTTTATCTGCGACCTCTTTTTGTGTCAACTCTTCTTTTTCACCAAGACCAAATCTCATATCGATTATTTCTCTTTCCCTTTCAGGCAAACTCTCAATAATTTGCCTGAGGATTTTTTTCTCATCATCTTCTTCAATTTCTCGGCTTATTTCATCCACATCACTTCCAAGTACATCAGCAAGCATCAATTCGTTTCCATCCCAATCTGTATTTAATGGCTCATCCAATGAAACTTCAATTTTCTGTGACGAAATTTTGCGAAGATGCATCAAAATTTCATTTTCTATACAACGAGAAGCATAGGTTGCAAGTTTTATATTCTTTTCAGGTGAGAATGTGTTCACAGCTTTAATAAGACCTATTGTACCGATAGAAATCAAATCTTCGATATTAACTCCTGAATTTTCAAATTTTTTCGCTATATACACAACAAGTCGCAGGTTATGTACAATTAGTTTTTCTCTAGCTTTTTCATCTCCGTTTGCAAGATTTTCACTTAAATCTTGCTCCTCTTGTATTGATAATGGCTCAGGGAGTGTAACTGGTCCATTTATGTAATGAATCTCTCTCTTAAAAAGTTTCAGGTACAGTTTTTGAAAAAATACTTTTATTTTAGTCATTGTTTGTTTCTCCTTCAAGATTTATATTTAATATTATTCTATATTCGTCGAGACAAGTGTTACTCTCACCTACATACACCTTATCCGTGACGAAATTACCTATTGTAATCTTCTGAGGTCTAAATGATTTTACAATCGACTCCCCATTGACGGTTGAAACAGGAATGAGTCTTATGGTTTCCTCGGTATATAACTGATTAAACACTGATTTATCTGCCATTATTACGGGATAATTCGAAAATGGTTCTCTAAGGTTATTTCCCGTGTCCATCAGAGCTATACAGCTGACGCTTTTTCCGTTATTTTCAATAGTTACATAGTATTCTTTATTCTTTGTTGCCTTTTTATCCGTGAATTTTGCTATAAGAGTTATTACACAATAGGAAATTACCGAACAAATAACTAAAAATGTCATATCAACATCAAAGTAAATAATCCCGTTGGAATAAAGCAATATATCCTTATCAAAAAATATGTAAATGGCATATGTCACACCACCAAAGAGAAATGTTATTGCAAACAAAAAGAACATTTTTTTTATAAACTGTTTCCATGGTTTGATATCAAAAGTCACTGCTATCATTAAAACTCCCGAAAAAACTTTAAAAAGCGTCATAATAAAATTAAGATACTCAAAAAACAGTAGTAATGACGATATTCCACCCACAAAAGCACCCAGAGCAATTCGCCACCTTTTTGTATATGAATGTGTGATTCTTCTTATTGCTAAAAGTATAAAATAGTTTACCAAGGTGTTTAAAATTATCAGAATATCCACATATACAACCAAACATATCACCACACAAAAAAAGCTTGATACCATTGTACACGGTATCAAGCATTTAATTTGTCATTGTGTGTCTACGCTTTTAAAGAACTCATATAATCTTCTAAAATAAGCACCGCTGAAACTGCATCAACAACTGCTTTTCTTTTTTTGCCACGGACATCAACAGTATTGAGAATATTGTGTGCAGAAACAGTTGTCAGTCTTTCATTTTGAAAATCCACCTGAATTCCTGTTTTTTCCCTTAAAAGTTCACCGAACTCTCTGCAAGCATCACTACGGAAACCATAACTTCCATCCATATTCTGTGGCACACCCACACAGATTCGCTCAACTTTTCTCTCAACTGCCAAATCTTTAATTTTATCGGCAAGCTTATCTCTGTCCTTTTCAGTTATTACACAAACTGGAGAAGCAAGAATCTGCATTTTATCGCATACAGCAATACCTGTTCTTACATCACCATAATCTACAGACATAATTATCATATATCTGTTACCTCCAATTCTCTAAACAACTACTCTTACGGTGTTTGTCGAGGCTTTGTAACAGGCTCAGTAGCGGGAGCCGGTGGTGTATTTGGAACCGTTGGAGTCTCTGGAATTGTAGGAACACTTGGTACTGTTGGCATTTCAGGTGTACCTGGGTTTACCGGTATTTCCGGAATAATCGGTGTACCTGGAGTGACAGGATTCCCTGGAGTAACTGGTGTTTCAGGCTTAGGTGTGCTACCTGAACAACCTGAACATACACCAGGTATTTTAGATACTTTATACCATCCTGATGCCTTACTTGCACAACTATCACTTGCTATAAGACCTGTTGCTTTACAATAAGTACGTTGTACAACCTTGTCAGTATATTTTTCAAAAGACTTAGGCTCTAAATCTTTATGAACCTCATTCATAACACTTCTTAAAATTACGGCAGCAGGATTGTTGCCTCTTGCAGTAACTTCTTTATTATAGTCATATCCATACCATACTGCTGCAACATAATATGGAGTACCGGCAGCACACCAACGGTCATTATTGTTTGATGAAGAACCTGTTTTACCGAATGTACGGAAATTCTTAACACCTAATCCATATGCAGTACCACTTGGTCCATAGAAAACTGACTGCATCATTTGATTCATGATATATGATGTTTCAGGAGAAATTACCTGTTCTGCAACAGGCTCATTCTTCAAAATAACTTCACCCTTATTGTCTTTAACTTCGTAATAGCAATAAGGTTTGTAGTATTTACCACCGTTACCAAAAGTAGCGAATGCTGCAGCCATCTGAAGTGTAGTTACACCACCGTTTGAGCCACCTGTTGCAAGAGCTGATGGTGCTACGCTATCTTGAGCATCATTATAAGTTGTAACATGGAATTTTTCCTTGAGATATTTATAACTTCTGTCAAATCCTAAACCTGATTTAATAAGAATTTGTGCCGGAACAGTATTATATGAAATTTCAAGAGCAAACTGAACAGACACTTTGCTATCCGGAGAACCAGGGTTTCCACCATAGTTTTCAGGCCAAATATCGCCTTTCCACTGCACACCGTAGTTAGTAATCATAGACGACCAAGTAACTATATCTTCTTCAATAGCAGGTGCATAAATTGTTAACGGTTTAATTGAAGAACCCGGTTGGCGAACAGCTGTTACAGCACGATTGTTAGAACGGTTCTGTGTCTTTTCACCTGCACCACCAACCATCGCTACAATTCTGCCACTATAATCCATAATTGTTATGGCAGACTGTGTAAGTTCACTTGATGAGTTAACTCTTTCTGAAGGGAAACCTGCTCTGTAAGCATAGATATTTTCAGCTCTTTTCTGTGCTTCCACATCCACAGCAGAATAAATATGAAGACCGCCCGAATAAATCATATTCGTTGCTTCATAATGAGAGTATCCCAAGCCCTTAAGGTCAGCAATTACAGTATCAATAACATAGTCAACATAGTAACTCTGAATATTATTATCAGTTATTGTTTCAATGTTTTTATCATTACTATCCTTATCATCAGATACATATTTTTCACTATTTGTGAAAATGAGTTCATAGTTTATTGCTTCTTCATATTCTTCTTCAGTAATCATACCATCTTCAAACATTCTGCCAAGACACCATTCGGGGGGATTTTTATTGTTGTGAGGTTGCCATAAAGGGTCATTTTTTGCAGGTGTTTGTGTGATAACTGCAATTGCAGCACATTCAGCAAGATTAAGTTCGGAAACATCCTTACCAAAATATGTTTCGGCTGCTGTCTGAACACCATAACAGTTATGACTTAAGTAAATTGTATTAAGATAAGCCTCTAAAATATCATCCTTTTCATAATATTTTTCAAGGTTCAATGCGGCAAGCAACTCGTTATACTTTCTGTTAATATATCTTCCGTTTTCACCTGTAAGGTTCTTGATTAACTGTTGAGTAAGAGTTGATGCACCACGCACAGACTTATCTTCAGAAACGAGTGCCTGTACAGCAGACTTGCCGATACCAAGTGTCATACTAAACCAGTCAACACCCTTATGTTCATTGAATCGCTTATCCTCAATGGCAATAAAAGCCTTGCTCATATAATCAGGAATATCTTCTAAATCAACCCAGATACGATTCTTTTCACCATGAAGCTTTGTAAGCTCTACCCATTCATCCTTGTCATTCTTTGCATAAATAATTGTTGTCTGGTCCTGATTCTGCTTATAGTACTCAAGGTCAATGATTTTTTCACCATTAACCGTACTAATCATGTCTACGACAATATATCCACCAACTATAAAGCAAGTCAAACAGAAAGTGAATAAAACTGCCACAACAATATTAAATAATTTCTTCGTTTTCGGGGACATCTTTTTCTTTGATGTCTGAGGTTTTTTTCTCATAGCTCTCCTCCGAAATAAAGTTATATAATTACACAAAATAAGTATAACACATAAATTCTAAAATGTTTAGTATTTTTTAGAAAAATAATAAATTGTAATAATTTTGTCAAAAATACATTAAAAGGATGTGAAAATATGACTTTTGAAATCAAGAAAACAATAACATTCTGTGTGATATGCCTATTAGTTTTATCTGTACTTTTTATAAGAATAAACAAGAGCATTAACACCGTACCGGAAAGCACCACAAATCCTCCAACAACCCAATACACCATTAAAGAATATAACGGCAAAGTTGCTGTTTTCGAAAACAATAACACGCTACCTAAAAATGTATATGACTCGTACATCTCTGTTTTACCTGAAAAAGACCGTCAAAGATTAAAATATGGTATTACAGTAGATAACGAAAAAGATTTACAAAGGATTATCGAAGATTACACCAGTTAATTAATTCTAATATCTGCATTTTTGATGCTACCTAAAATTGTAATTTCAACAATACCTTTATCACGGATAAAGAAATCTGCAGTTTCACCATTAACTGTTACATTAAAGTTTTCCTTAGCATCGGTCATAACAACGATTGCTGAGTATTTTTCGTTATTTCCGTAGTATCTGATGCTACCGCTGAATTCTGTTGCATCATCGTTGAAATTACTATCCATAACCATTGCATCAAGACCTGTTGAAAGAGTCTTTGGCTTATAGTATGCATTTGTCCAGATATTGATAGGTGTTGAAAGACCACCAAAGTTATGGAACCAACCACCACGACCAGAAGTAATATTGAACATTTCAAATGTATAGTATGAATATTCAACTTCTCGTTTCCAAGATTTAAGTGCAGTTTCTGCAATACGGAATGCAAAATCAGTTTCACCCAAGTCAAGCATAGTTTTCCATACAAACCACTGGTGAGAAAGCCACACATTGCCATTCCAATAGCCATTGGTGATGTAATATGATGCAGTTTTATCAACAGCACTGATACCAACAGGGCTGAACATTTCATCATCACTCTTTAAATGACCAAGAATTCTGTCACGTTGACTCTCCGTTACTGCACCTGCAATAATAGGGTAAATGCCATCCATTGTTTTGTTAAGGTTTTCACCCTGAGCATTTCTGTATTTTTCTTTTGGGTTACCTTTTTCGTCATGGATAACATATGAGAAATAGCCACAATCTTCGTCCCAAGAGTACTTCTGAAGTGCATATGATATTCTGTCTATATCTGCAAGGTATGTTTGCTTATCGTCTTCTCTGCCAAGCAAGTCAGCACACATATAGAGAATTTTAGCACAACGGATAACCTGAGAAGAAGAAATTACAGGGGTCATCCATTTCTGCTTATTCTCTGCATACATTGCTTTTTGTGGTGGCAGGTCGTCCATACCACTGCAATTATAGAAATAGTCAAATGTTGTTGTTAAACCACTATTGAATTTAGTTGTAGTTGAGCCTTTGATTTTACCTGCAAGGAAATCATAGAACATTTTCACTCTGTCATAATATTTCAAAAGCTCTGTTTTATCCTTTGCTCGTTTGAGCATTTCAAGATACTGATAAATATGCACCGGCACCGGAGAGCCATGGAGCAAAAATGCCCATTGGTCATTATCAGTTAAGTATGTTTCAAGAATATAATCGGCAATATGTGGTGCAAATTCAAGCATATCCAGACCGATAAATCCTGAATCCCATGTATAGAATGAGTCCCAACGCTTACCAGGAGTATGGTGAACAACATATTCGCCATTACGGTAAAGTGGATATACTGTATTCTGGAAAACAGTTGCACGAAGAATTCTGTTTGAGAATTCATATTTTTTTCCTGCCTCATTCAAGTCAAACTTTTCAAGAGAATTATATGCATTTTCATAGATTATTTCATATTCTTCTATTGATTTATACTCTGTTTCGCCAAATGAGAGTACTGCATATTCAATGTGTTCAGTATGTGGCTGAACATAAAGAGTATAAACAACTGTGTTGTGATAAAATCCTTCATCACTATGTTTTTCAGAGAATGAACCTGAAAACGTTTCAAGCATATTCTGGAAGCTTTCGTCAGGCTGTGAAATACGAGCAGTAGGACTGTCTTCAAGACAACCTGTATTAAAATCACGGAAACGAGTAACATCATTGAATGTTCTTACATAGAATTTTCCGTCAACACCATCATATTTATAACTTGCAAGTTTACCTATATCACAAGTTTTTGTTTCAATTTCAGGGTAGAAATTATGTGTTTTTGATGTTACGGAAACGCATTCGCCTTTTTCAGTAACACAAAGGAAGTCGAATTCAATTCCACCTGTACCACAGGAAATAAGTTCAACATCTTCACAGCTGAATGGAACGGACACAATATTAAAATCAGTTGCAGATGGGAATGTGATTTCTTCCCCATTCAATGTCCACACACTTGCCTTATCGTCAGTTGTACGGTAACGGATATTAAGTACTGGCTCTGCGAAATCAGAAACACCATTGATTTCATAAGTGGCTCTGTCCCCTGCTTCTTCACCAAGACGAGGGCATTTAGGAAGAATATAACGATTGCAGTCACGGTCACCAAGACCTCTGTGGTATGTAAAACCATCATCAAAGAATTCGCCTTTTTTCATTGCGTCTATTACCTGTTCATCCCAAGGACGAACAGTATTGTAATCATATGATTTATAATCAAGAGCTTTTATAAAAATATTCTTCTCTGGCAACACAGGTGTTGTTGCGTAAACATTTGGGTATTCAATAGCAGAAAAAAGGTTTAAAAGGCATATTTGAGTAATGTCTGTATTGTTTACAAACTTTGTACGAACAAGAACACTATCGCTGTCAAGCTTTGTGAAAGATACATCAGCATAAACTTTATCCTTCCATTCAAGGTCGTAACGATATGAATAGAATGAATAGTCGGATTTTGCTTCCCAAGGATGAACACCAACAGGAACAGTCACATTCGGAACTCGTGAGTCAGCATTTTCAACTGCAGGACTGACAACACAGTCAAAACGCACACCACCCTCTGTTTTGTGGTCAACAATTCGAGAAATACCACTGTATTTTTTTGAGTATGGACCCCAAAAACCTAAGTGCTCAAACATTTTTTCTGTTACTTTGCTCATAGTGAATACCTCGCATGAAAATATACGATTATTATACCAAATGTTGTGGTGTATTTCAATAAAAAGTATAAAAATAGACTCCCCTATAAAGGAGAGTCTATAACAATTTTATTTGCATCCATGTTCGCCACAAGTGTGTCCTTCGCCATGTTCATGGTCGTGATGGTCACATCTTGCATCAGGATTATAATCGAGTTTACCAACAAGGAATGAGATAACTGCACTGTTGCAGTCCCCTTTTACTCCACCATACCATTTGATACCAGCTTCTTTAAGTGCATTCTGTGCACCACCACCGATACCTCCACAGATAAGCACGTCAACACCGTTGTCCTTTAAAAATCCAGACAATGCACCGTGACCACTACCATTTGTGTTTACAATCTGCATATTTACAATTTCATCATTCTGCACTTCATAAATTTTGAATTTTTCTGTATGACCAAAATGCTGAAAAACCTGTTCATTTTCATAAGTTACTGCAATTTTCATAATGTCAACTCCTTTGATTATATGTTAATTATATACCTAATTAAAAATAAAATCAATATAAACAAAAGGCTCCCTCTCGCAAGGGAGCCAAAATCATTTTGCACTTTGCAATTTGCATCTTGCACTTATTAATACATTCCGCCGCCTGCCTGAGCCATTGCTGCAGCTGCAGCTGCTTCAGCAGCAGGGTCAGGAATATCAGCTACAAGAGATTCTGTTGTAAGAACCATTGCAGCAACTGAAGATGCATTCTGGAGTGCTGAACGAGTTACCTTTGCAGGGTCAAGGATACCTGCTTCAAACATATCAACATATTCACTTGTTGCAAAGTTGAAGCCGTAACCAACCTTATTTGCATTTACGATTTCGTTAACAATAACTGAACCTTCGAGACCTGCATTTGCAGCAATCTGACGAACTGGCTCTTCAATAGCCTTAAGAACAATTTTTACACCTGTCTTGAAATCTGCATCTTCTGTATCGAGAAGAGCCTGTGCAGCCTTGATAGCACCAAGGAGAGCAACACCACCACCTGCAACTGTACCTTCTTCAACAGCAGCTTTCGTAGCAGCAAGAGCATCTTCAATGCGGAGTTTCTTTTCTTTCATTTCTGTTTCAGTAGCAGCACCTACACGGATAACTGCAACACCACCTGCAAGCTTTGCAAGTCTTTCCTGAAGCTTTTCACGGTCAAAATCAGATGTCGTTTCAGCAATCTGAGCTTTAATCTGGTTGATTCTGCCCTTGATTGCATCCTGTTCACCTGCACCATCAACGATGATTGTGTTTTCTTTAGAAATCTTAACCTGCTTTGCACGACCAAGCTGATAAAGCTGAGTATCTTTAAGTTCAAGACCCAAATCAGATGTAATAACCTGACCACCTGTAAGAATTGCGATATCCTGAAGCATTTCCTTTCTTCTGTCACCGAAACCAGGTGCTTTAACAGCAACGCATGTAAATGTACCACGGAGTTTATTTACAAGGAGAGTTGAAAGTGCTTCACCTTCAATATCTTCAGCAACGATAACAAGCTTTTTACCCGACTGTACAAACTGTTCAAGAAGAGGAAGAATTTCCTGAATGTTGCCGATTTTCTTATCTGTGATAAGGATAAGTGCATCGTCGATAACTGCTTCCATCTTATCTGTATCTGTTACCATATAAGGTGAGATGTAACCACGGTCAAACTGCATACCCTCAACAACGTCAGAGTATGTTTCGCTTGTCTTTGATTCTTCAATAGTGATAACACCGTCAGCAGTATCCTTTGCCATTGCATCAGCAATAAGGTTACCAACATATTCGTCAGCAGCAGAAACTGTTGCAACTCTTGCAATATCTTCTGAAGATGCAACAGGCTTTGCATTGTTAAGTACTTCTGCAACAACAGCATCAACAGCAGCCTTCATACC
>JAZNJX010000017.1:0-5866 GCA_045578245.1 Candidatus Fimenecus sp.
GGTGACAACGTTGTTATGGACGTTGAACTCATCACTCCTATCGCTATCGAAGAAGGTCTTCGTTTCGCTATCCGTGAAGGCGGTAGAACAGTTGGTTCAGGTGTTGTTACAAAGATTAACGAATAATTCCTGATTATTCAATAAATTTATGGCTCCATCCGAAAGGGTGGAGCTTTTTTCGTGTGACAAGAAAGATGATAAATTGGAGTTTATAATGAAAGTGCAAAATGCAAAGCGCAATGCGTAGTGGCAGGCTTCCACGCCTGCGAGAGGATTTCGTGATTTAGGAGTGGCCCTACAAATTATAATTTGACACTGTCAGTTGATATTGACTAAAATTCTAAAATGTTTTATAATACAAAAGCACTAAAAATAAAGGAATGTATAATATGGAACAGAAGAAGATTGACAGAATAAATGAACTTGCAAAGAAAATGAAAACAGTGGGTCTTACAGAAGAAGAAAAGGCTGAACAGGCGGTTCTTCGTCGTGAATATATTGACAGCTTTAAGCGTAGCCTTACAGGTCAGCTTGACAATATGTATATTGTTGATGAAAAGGGCAACAAAACAAAGGTTGAACGTAAAGGTAACAAAAAATAAAACTGAATATGTTGGGGTATTAACAACTCAATAACTTGACTAAACCGCTAAATGTAGTGTATAATATTTAGTGGTTTATTTTTTTATCTTATGTAATTTTTGGAAAAGGATGTAAAAGCTTATGGCAAAAAAAGCATCTTATGGTAACGAAAGTATTTCACAGTTAAAAGGCGCTGACCGTGTCCGTAAACGTCCTGCTGTTATTTTCGGTTCGGATGGTATTGAAGGTTGCGAACATGCTGTTTTTGAAATTCTTTCAAACTCTATTGACGAAGCAAGAGAAGGTTATGGTGACAAAATCGTTGTAACTCGCTATCTTGACAACTCAATTGAAATTCAGGACTTTGGTCGTGGTCTTCCTGTTGACTATAATAAGAAAGAAGACAGATACAACTGGGAACTTGTTTTCTGCGAGCTTTATGCTGGTAGTAAGTACAATACAAATGATGCAAACGGAAGCTATGAGTACTCTTTGGGTCTTAATGGCTTGGGTCTTTGTGCAACTCAATATTCATCCGAATATATGGATGCGGAAGTTCATAAGGATGGTTTTAAATACAATCTTCACTTTGAAAAAGGTGAAATTGCAGGCGAAATGCAAAAAGAACCTTATAACAAGAAAGATACAGGTACTCGTATCCGTTGGAAACCTGATTTAAAAGTTTTTACAGACATCAATATTCCTCTTGAATACTATCAGGAAACTATCAAGCGTCAGTCAGTTGTAAATCAGGGCATTAAATTCATCCTTAAAAATCAGATTTCTGGCAATAGCTTTGAAACCTTTGAATATTGTTACGAAAATGGTATTACTGACTATGTAAAAGAACTTGCAGATGGTAATGAAATGTCATCTGTTCAGTTCTGGTCGAGCGAAAGAGTTGGTCGCGACCGTGCTGATATGAAGGACTATAAGGTCAAGCTTACTGCTGCAGTTTGTTTCTCCAATAAAGTTCAGGCAAAAGAGTATTACCACAACTCAAGCTTTCTTGAGCATGGCGGTGCACCTGAAAAGGCTTTCAGAAATGCCTTTGTTTATCAGATTGACAATTACCTTAAAACAAATGGTAAATATGTTAAGAGCGATGCTAAAATCACGTATCAGGATGTTGAGGACTGCTTGATTCTTGTTGTTTCTTCATTCTCAACACAAACATCCTACGAAAACCAGACAAAAAAGGCTATTACAAATAAATTTATTCAGGAAGCTATGACAGATTTCTTCCGTCAGCAGCTTGAAATCTATTTTCTTGAAAATAAACTTGACGCAGATAAAATTACAAATCAGGTACTTATCAATATGCGGTCAAGAATCAAGGCGGAAAGCACAAGAATCAATATCAAAAAGACCTTGCAGTCTAGTAATGATATGACTTCTCGTGTTGAGAAATTCGTTGACTGTCGTAGTCGTGATGTTAATGAACGAGAAATCTTCATAGTGGAAGGTGACTCTGCTCTCGGTGCTTGTAAACAGGCTCGTGACTCATCATTCCAGGCAATTATCCCTGTCCGTGGTAAGATTCTTAACTGCTTAAAGAGTGAATACGATAAGATTTTCAAGAGTGATATTATTGTTGACCTTATTAAAGTCCTTGGCTGTGGTGTTGAAGTAAATTCCAAGAAGAGCAAGGAAGTTTCCTCATTTAATATCGATGATTTAAGATGGAATAAAGTCATTATCTGTACGGATGCTGATGTTGACGGTTTCCAGATTAGAACACTTATTCTCACAATGATTTACAGACTTATGCCAACACTTATTAAAGAAGGTAAGGTATATATTGCAGAATCTCCACTTTACGAAATTCGTTATAAGGACGAAACTTGGTTCTGCTATACAGAAAAAGAAAAAGCTGATGTCCTTGCTGAATTGGGTAATGTGAAATACACAATCCAACGTTCAAAGGGACTTGGTGAAAACGATGCTGATATGATGTGGCTTACAACTATGAATCCAAAGACACGTCGTTTGATTAAAATTGAGCCTGATTACAGTCCTGAAGCAGTTGCTGATAAATTTGATTTGCTTCTGGGTGATAATCTTCAGGGCAGAAAAGACCATATTGCCGAAAATGGTTATATGTATATTGACTTGGCAGACATTTCATAAGGGAGGGGGATATTATGGCACGAAAAAAGAAAATTGATGTTCCACAAATGGAAGAAGAAAATATAAATGCCCATATTATTGGGGCTGGTGATGTTGTCGAGCAGTTTATTACTGAAACTCTTGAAACTAACTATATGCCATATGCAATGAGTGTTATTATGTCCCGTGCAATTCCTGAAATTGACGGTCTTAAACCATCTCACAGAAAACTCCTTTATACAATGTATAAAATGGGACTTTTAAACGGTGCAAGGGTTAAATCTGCTAATATCGTTGGTCGTACAATGCAGTTGAACCCTCATGGCGATATGGCAATTTACGAAACAATGGTACGTCTTTCACGCGGTAACGAGAGCTTATTGCATCCTTATGTTGACTCAAAGGGTAACTTTGGTAAAGCATATTCAAAAAATATGGCTTTTGCTGCATCCCGTTATACTGAGGCGAAGCTGGATACAATTTCAGCTGAATTGTTCCGTGATATTGATAAGGATACAGTTGATTTTGTGGATAACTATGATGCTACAATGAAGGAGCCAACACTTCTTCCCGTAACATTCCCATCAATCCTTGTAAATTCCAATACAGGTATTGCTGTTGGTATGGCATCTTCGATTTGTTCATTCAATCTCCGTGAAATCTGCGAAACAACTATCGGACTTATTAAAGATAAAGATTTCGATATTATGGAAACTCTTAAAGCACCTGATTTTATTGGTGGTGGTAAAATCGTTTGTGACCGTGAGCAGATGTCAGAGATTTTTCGTACTGGCCGTGGTGGCTTTAAGGTAAGAGCAAAATATACTTACGATAAAGCAAATAACTGCATTGACATTACTGAAATTCCACCTACAACAACTGCCGAAGCAATTATTGATAAGGTGATTGAAAAGGTAAAGGCTAATTCAATCCGTGAAATCAGCGATATCCGTGATGAAACCGACAAGAAAGGTCTTAAAATAACTATTGACCTTAAACGTGGTACGGATGCTGAAAAACTTATGGCAAAGCTTTATAAAATGACACCACTTGAAGACACATTCTCTTGTAACTTCAATGTGCTTATTGCAGGTGTGCCACAGGTTTTAGGTGTTGCAGATTTGCTTACAGAGTGGATTGCATTCCGTACAGAATGTGTTAACCGTAGAGTTTATTTTGACCTTACAAAGGCAAAGGATAAATTACATCTCTTGTTAGGTCTTCAGAAAATCCTTCTTGATATTGATAAGGCAATCAAAATTGTTCGTGAAACTGAAGAAGAGGCTGAAGTTGTACCTAACTTGATGATTGGTTTCGGTATTGACCAGATTCAGGCTGAATATGTGGCTGAAATCAAACTTCGTCACCTTAATCGTGAGTATATTCTCAAGCGTCTTAATGATGTTGAGGACCTTAAAAAGCAGATTGAGGATATGGAAGATATCCTTTCAAGCAAAGCAAGAGTTAAGAAAATCATCGTCGGTGAGCTTAATCAGGTTATCGATAAGTACGGCAAAGACAGACGTACAGAAATACTCTATGCTCAGGAAATTGAAGAAAATGAGGAAGAAATCGAGGCAGTGCCTGATTATCCTGTTACCGTTTTCTTCACAAAAGAGGGTTATTTCAAAAAGATTACTCCATTGTCACTTCGTATGAGTGGTGAGCATAAGCTTAAAGAAAATGACGAAATCACTATGAGTGTTGAAACAACAAATAGTGTTGAGCTTCTCTTCTTTACAAATAAATGTCAGGTTTATAAATCACGTGCTTGTGAATTTGATGATACAAAGGCAAGTGTGCTTGGTGACTATGTAGCAACTAAACTCCAAATGGAGCCTGATGAAATAGCATTATTTATGGCTGTTGTTAAGGAATATAAGGGTTATGTGCTCTTCTTCTTCCAGAATGGTAAAGTTGCAAAGATTGATATTTCTGCTTATGAAACAAAGCAGAATCGTAAAAAACTGATTAAGGCATATTCTGACAAGAGTCCGATTGTGAAGGCAGTTTATATCCCTGAGGATAAGGAACTTGTAATGAAATCAACTGCTGGCAGATACTTGCTCTTTAATTCGGGTGCAATCTCTGCAAAGACTACAAAGGATAGTCAGGGTGTTGCTGTTATGAGCCTTAAGAAGGGGCACAGAGTTGAATCTGTTGAGGATGTTAGGGAAGGTCAGTTTGTAAAACCTGGCAGATACAGAACAAAAACACTTCCGTCAGCAGGTGCGATACTTAGTGCAGAGGACCAAGGCGAACAGTTGACGTTCTAAGTGTAAAATGCAAAACTCAAAGTGCAAAATGTAGGGGCGATTCACTAATCGCCCTTTTTCCCTATGTTCTCTGACGAGTAAGGTGTCTGTGATAGCATACGGAGGAAAAGCAGTCCTTGTTATATCATTCGTGTTGACAATATAAATTCTTAATGATATATTTGAATTAAAGAGAATTGAAAGGGTGGAGAGGATGACTAAAGAACAACTTAAAATGTGGATGAAAATTCTTATTGTTGTTATAGTTCTTATTCTTGCAGGATTGTTTATTGTAAAAACCATTGATTCAAACAAACCCGCTGAACAGCAGACCACTACGGAACAGAAAACAACTATTGAACCACAATCTACTGAAAGTAATGAAGATACAATAGAAGAATCAGCAACTCCATTAACGGAGGACGAACTAAAAGAACTTTGTATAAAAGCACATAATTTGTATGCTGAGTGGTTTAGTCCTGAAAATAATCTTGTTGTCGATTGGGATAATACTTTGAAAATTGATAACAGAGAGTATTTTGAGGTAGCTTCAACAGAAATAACATCAGTTGAAGCACTAAAAACAGAATTTGCAAAGTATTTCGACAGTGAGGAAATTGATGACAAAATTGATAGTTATTATGTAATGCACAACGGGAAAATGTATGGTGCTTCTGAGTTGATTCAAGGTGGAGAGATTGATGGAATGAAACACAAAATGACCATAAAGAAGAATACAAACACAGAATGTCTTTTGGAAATAACATCATATTTAGATGGTTTTGAACAAGATTTTTATTATAGATTAAGAGTAATTGATGGCGAGTGGAAGTTCGCAGGTGTATTCCATTGGGTAACACAGTACGATTTGGTTTTGGATTAATATGTAACAAAAACAAAACCGACCGTGAAAAAACGGT
>JAZNJX010000018.1:0-13712 GCA_045578245.1 Candidatus Fimenecus sp.
CTTTAGATTATTTCCTTTGTTATCAACCATTTGATTGGGTTTTCATCAATATAACGCCAAACCTCTTGATAATACTTTTCACTTCCTATTATTTCATCCATAAAAGAGGTCTGATAGACTTTTCGTCCCGGAGTATTATCAAGCTGATTAAACCGTCTTGCCGATTTTGATTTGATAATCCTCATTATATCAGGAACGGTAGGGCGGGGTCTTGACCCCGCCGAAACCCCGAAATCATCAATAATTATAATAAGATGAACATGGTTCGGCATTATACAATATTTATCAATTTTTACAATTTCATATTTTTCCTGAATATCCAAGATTTCTTCTTCCACGATTTTACCGTAGTCTGTGAGTGTTACTACGGCGGGGTCAAGACCCCGCCCTACCGTAGAGAGTTTAACCTTGGGGTTTTCAATACAAAAAGTAATGAAATAATATCCGTTGCTACTGTAGTCGTAGTTTTTAAGTCTTGGATGTTTTCTTTTTGGTAAATCCATATTTTTTGTTTTCGGCGGGGGCAAGCCACCCGCCCTACCTTAAACAGTTAGTGATGTGATAATACTAGAGTAAACCTTAACAGGGTCATTTATGAAATTTTGTTTTACTTGTTCAAGCTGAAGACTATCAACCACATAAATTGACAGTTTCATAAGTTCGGTTCCTCTATCAAAAAGAGTGAATGTGATTGTATATCCACCGTCGTCTTCTTTTCTGACTTCGATTTTGTTTTCTCGTTCAACCTTTGCACGGGTTACAAGTCTTATTGCAGAATTGACTGCTTTTTCACGGACAGTACGGGGAAGGCTTGTCTGTAAAAGCTCTGCTGCTTCCCTGCCCTTTTCTGTTACTGTTATTACTTCATCTTCATCGAGAATGTCGGCAGTAATATTACCTGTTTTTAAAAGTTCTTCTATTGCCTGACCCACCTCAAAAAAGTTTGCAAGACCGTCTTCCTGCATAGCATCATTGAGCATCTGTCTTGTCATCGGCACATCAACACTTTTAAGAAGATAGCAGATGAGAAGTCTTATATCGTCACGGCTACGAAGTCCGCCAAGTTCAATTCCCGCATCAAATGCATCGTATTCCATAACTTTTACTCCTGTAATTCTCTAAGTATTTCTTTAATATCCTGACGGACATAAGTTGGTTTGATTTCGCTATTTGTGATATCGTCCATTGTGCTTTCGCCACTGAGAACACAAATTGTATCCACACCAGCATTAACACCTGAAGCAATATCCGTATAAAGTCTGTCACCGATTACAACAGTTTCTTCCTTGCTGAATGGTGAACGTTCAACGGAGAAGTCAATCATAAATCCGTCGGGTTTACCGATATAAAGTGGTCTGCGATTTGTGGCATAATTTATTGCTTCACACATTGCGAAGCAGTCAGGCACAAGACCAAATTCAGTAGGACAACCTCTGTCAGGGTTTGTTGCGATATACGGAATGTCCTTCTTTGTCTGAAGAAGATAAGAAACATCCCAAAGTTTTTTATATGTAAGTTCAGTATCATAACCAACGCAGATACAGTCAGTGTCTTCGTCTGCCTCAGTTGTAATATTGACACCATATTTTTCCATTTCAGCAATCATTGACTTTGTTCCCATACAATAGATTTTCTTGTTTGGGAAATGCTTATTGAGATAAAGTGCTGTTGCCTGAGAAGATGTGAAGAAATTATCCTCTGTCACTTTAATTCCCATATTTGAAAGTTTTATGACATAATCCTTAACTGAACGGGATGAATTGTTTGTAATAAACACATATTGTCCACCAACACTCTCAATATGTGCTAAAAACTCATTGACACATTCGAAAAGTCGGGCACCCTCATAAATTGTTCCGTCCATATCAAGTAAAAATAACTTTTTATCTTTTAGAGACACTTTAAAATCATCCTTTTTTGGTTTTCTTCTTTACAACACCTAAAAGCAAAGTGAGTAAATCTTTAAACTCCTGTGTTCTTGCAAAAACAACAACGTTGACAAGATTTGGAATTGCAACGCAAATCACTCCTCTTACAATCAACTCAACAAACAAGTTATCAATATTTGCTGTGAATTTATTGGCTACGAGACTTGTCAAGACATAAAGCCCTGCTGTCATTGCAAAATATATTACATATCTTACATAGTAACCAACGAGTTTTGCTTCGAGAACATATTTATAAACCAGATATGGTTGAGTCCATAACGGTATTATAAGCATACTGAGAATATTTGCAAGAAGTATTCCGTCAACGGACTTAAACCAAAGCACAAAGGCTACGGACATTACAATATTGAGAACTGCCTCTAAAATTGCAAACCATTGGTCCTGACGAAAAAGTCCTGCGCTGTCTTTTGCCATAAGTACTACTCGACGAATACCGAAAATATAGAAATAGCAGAGCAAAAGCACCACTGTTCTATCGGCAAAAAGACTGTTTGGGTCACCGTGCATCCAAAGCATCATAAATGGCTGAACAATCACACCAACGGACACGGTGAAGAATGAGAAAATAAGATAGTTGAAGAAATACAAGAGCTTGAATCTCTTGTAAATTGTTTCCTTTGATTCAACAGTGATAATGTTACCGAAGCTTGCAGTAACACCATTGAAAACCTGAGTTACAAGCTGCATAAGTGCAGTTGTGATAATTGTATAATTACCGTAAATACCCGCCTGAACAGTACCGAGAATTTTTGAAGTAATTGCGGAGCCTGTTGCAGTAACACTTACACCACCGATTCTGTGGCAGAGCATTGCACTCATATTTTTAATAAGTGACTTTTTCTCGTCACCTGTAATTGTTTCTTTTGATTTATCCTTTGCGATTTCAGGATACATCTTTCTGAATTTGTTGCCGATAAATGATGCACCGATAAGACGACACACGATTTTAACAGCAGCATAAATGATAAAACTCTTTGTAAGATATAAAAGTGTAACCTGACTTATAAGAGTGATAAGAGAAATAAAAGCATCATTTCTGTTGACGATATAGTTATTCTGGTCTGCAACAATCAGTGCTTTACGATTTGCGAAAAGATAGGATGCCACTGTGTCGGAAGCATAGAGGATGAAGAGGAAAGAAATGTATAAAGGAGATTTATCAGTATCCTCAACAAAGAAATTCACCACAAAGGCGAGAATAACTGCACCACCCATAAAGACTGAAGCAATTACCCTATACGCTTGCTTGTAGAAATTGAGAACTTTCTTGATTTCTCTGTTATCCTTATCTTCGATTGGTTTGTAAAGTTTATAGAGCAAACCTGTACTAAGACCTAATTCGGCAAGTGACAAAACCTGCAGGAAATTCTTGAAGGTTGTATCAACACCAGCCATACTAAGCCCTAACTGGTCAACGAATACGGAACGGGTTATGAAATTGCTGAGCATAAGAATCGCATAACCGGCCATACCGAATATTGAATTGATTAAAACTTTTTTACTTCTCATAATTATTTCTGTTTAAATACTTTTTTAAGTTTTTCGTCCATATTTTCAAGGAAAAGTGTACCTTTTCCTTTTTCGTCGTCAAAGAATGTCTGTACATAACCTAAATACATCCAGAACATAAACATTGCAAATCTTGTGATAAAGAGGATTGTTACCTCAGCCATACTATTTACAAGTAACATTCCAAGGAATGCAAACAATGCAACTGCAACGGCATAATAAGGACTGCCCTCTTTTTTCTGTTTGAAAAGATGTTTGAGAATAAACAGGAATGCGATAAGGAAGAATCCGAAAATGAAAACTGAGCCAACAGCACCAACACTTACAAGAGTCTGCACAATCACATTGTGGAAATGACGAAGATAGTTATCTACAATGAAAATATCACGATGTGAGTTTGGTCCGTGACCGAAAATTGGTTTTTCCATAAATTCCTGCAAACCGAACTTCCAGATAACTGTTCTACCGGTGAAGAAGCCATAACTTTCAGGGATATCACGGTCGATTTCAACCTTTTCCATATCCTCTCCCTTTTCTTCATCAGGCTTTTCAGGATTTACTGTCTCGGTCATATTCTTGTAAATTGCAGGTATATATGAAAGTACAGGACGTGTTATGTAAATTGCACCGATAAGAATGGCGGCTGCAAGACCTGCTGCAACAACTGAAACTAAGTTTGCCTTAACAACGCTCCAGCCTTTTTTAACTAAAACTCGTCCACAGTAGAAGAACACTGCTAAAACTACGAATGCTGCAAGGGAAATATACGCTCCCTTTGCATTTTCAAGGCACATTGAGAAGAAGTTAAGTACAGAAGTAACAATAATGAACACCTTATAAGGAGTTTTCATTTTCTTTCCTGCACTCTTATAAACTGCAACCTGAATTACTGCAACTGCAAGTGCTATGGCAGTAATCATATAACCCGTACTTGCATAAATACCAAAAAGTCTGTTATTTGCCCAGCCAACATAATATTCCTGGTCGCCATATTTAAATGAATAATGATAAAGAACAACATACATTCCAAGAGAAATTGTCGAGAATACTGTTGTCATACCAAGGAAAATATTATTGAGAATCTCAAGCTCTTTTAAGTTTCTTTCCTTTGTTTTATCAAATGAGTCGGGATAAAGGACCAACAAAGCAATTGCTGTATATGCCCAGTTTGAAAGGTTAAGATTAAGCCCTGTTTTGAAATTGAGAACGACGGACAAAGCAAAGCACACCATAAAGGCGATAAGCCATAACATTCCCCTTGCGTGGACAAATCTTCGTCTGATTATAAAGTCATAAGCGCATATAAGAGCACCCCAACCAAGCATTACGAAAAGCAATTTGTAGTTAAAACTCACGCAATACACTAAAAGAGTTGGTATAAGGAAAAACATCAATGCTACTTTGTAATAGAAAACATTAAATATTGCGTCCCCGATTTTTTTCACCATATCCATTTTTGCACCTCAATCAACTAAAATAAAGGTCTGAGATTGTTTTTGCCTGACCCTGCAAAGAAAAGCCCTTTTGGGAAATTTCAACGCTTCGGTCAACACGTTCGTTTTTATCAAGCTTATTGCTGATTCTCTCTGCCCATTTTTCATGTCCTTCATTAAGTGACATAAACTCAACAAGTCCTGTAAGGTCACTGTTTTTTGTTACTGCATCACTTACAAGGGATGAAAGAGAATTGGCTTGTGCCTCAACAAGTGTTATTGGCAATCCCTCAAAAAGTGAAGGCATTACAAATAAATCCATTACTGAATAATATCTGTAAATATCTTCCTGGAAGTCAACAAATTTCACCTTGTCTTCCAACTTTAAGTCCTTTGCGTGTTGTTTGACACTATTTGTCAACTCACCGTTACCGATTAAAAGCAATGTGCAGTCATCACGCTTTTGTGAAAGCGCCTTAAATGCATCCAACAAGAAATTCTGGTTTTTCTGTACCGAAAATCTTCCTGCATGACCGATAACATATTTTGTATTTATATCAAGGCTTTCCCTAAGGTCTGCCCTGTGTTTTTCACTGTAAGCAAATTTGCTGATGTCAACAGCGTTGTTCATAATAATTGCATTTTTGCCCTTACTCTTACCAAACATCCACTCTGCAGCAACTTCTGAACAAGCACATTTATAGTCACTGTATCTGTTGGCAAAAACACGAAGAATCTTATGAAGATTTCCAAAAACAATTCTGCGAAGTTTTGACGGCACATCCGTAAAACTGTTATGTGAATGAACGATAATTCTCTTTGCTCCACCCTTTTTCGCAAACTTGAAAATTCTCAGGTCGGAAATTGATGAAAGATGGAAATGCACCACATCATATCCCTTTGAGAAGACATTTTTTAAAAATGTCTTGTAACCCTTGGGGTCTTTATATGGTGAAATATCAAATTCAAAATATTCTGTGCCATGCTCCTCACACCATGCTTTAAGACGGTGATTTTTGAAAGACAGAATGTCAAAACGGACATTATCTGTATCAAGGACACTCAGCATATTGAGAATATATTGAGTGATACCACTTGTAGGAGCAGTTGGGGCAAAAATCAAAACTTTTTTCATTTTATTTGCCTAAATCCTTTTTGATTTGTGTTGTAGAAATTTCAGGTGTTCTTGGGAGATAAACTACCTCACAGTAATCTTTAAGGAAGTCGAATTTACCCTCCCAGTCGTTACCCATAACAAATGTATCCACCTTAAATTCTTTAACATCGGAGATTTTCTGTTCCCAGTTTTCTTCAGGAATAACCAAATCAACATAACGGATTGACTCAAGAAGCATTTTTCTCTGCTCATAACTGAAATAGCACTTTTTCTGCTTTGAATTCCAGTTGAATTCGTCAGTTGAAAGGGCAACAATCAAATAGTCCCCACGTTCTTTTGCACGACGGAGCAACTGAATGTGACCGTAATGAAGAAGGTCAAATGTACCATAAGTAATTACTTTTCTCATAATAAAACTCCTTTAAGCAAATTTGCCGAAGTCAATTTCTCTGACACTATGACGGTTATAACGCTTGTCCTCAGGTGGAGGCGTCATATAGTCACCGTAAAATGTTTCAAGATATTTTATGTAATCAATTGGCGCAGAGATTGTCATATCCTCAAATGGGATTTCAACAGTTTCTCTTACCCAATTTGCTTTGATTGTTTCTTTTTTGTAGCCGTAAGCACCACCGATGTTGACAATATCGTCGGTTTTCTGGTTGTTGTAACGAGTGATTTCGCTATCAAGTTTCTTCACGAGTCCATCGTGAGAGAAAAATACTGACATAATTTTAAGAATAAAGTAAACAATTCGTTTTACATATTCTTTTTTACCTGCGATATTGTAATTGCGTTTTGCAAGTAAAAGTCTTCTGTAAAAATAGGTCTTTTTGTTGTGACTTTCACGGTCAGCTTCACTTTCAGGTGCAACATCAAATGGGAAGATATCTACAAAAATTCCTTTTTTTGCATTATTTGACGCTGTTGATTCTTCCATAAGCATTGTGCCTTTAAGAAGCACCTTTGCAAAATTGAGACCATAACTTTTGTCGGTTTCAGGAGTCTGCAGGAAAAAGTCGTCACCCAAATCTTTTTTTGCAATCTTTAAGAATTTTTCGTAATCTTCACGAAGCATTCCGATATCCATATCATCGTCCCAAGGAATGAATCCACCGTGACGGACAGCACCTAATAAAGTTCCTGCAATAATGAAATACTTGATATTGTTTTCATCGCAGATTCTTTTAATCTCACGAGCAATGATAAGTTGGCAATTATGAAGTTTTGGCAAATAATCAAAGTTTTCCATATTTGTTACTCCCCTAAAATTTCTTTATATAAGTCAACATATTCTTTATATCGTTTTGATGCATCCAAAAAGTCATTTGCAGGGGTTTTGCAACCGTCAACCTTTTTGATTGCATTGTAAAGTTCATTTATATCACCACGAGGAACTGTAAAACCATTTCCCTCAAAAACACTTTCGGGACTTCCCCCTGTGTTGTAAGTCACAACAGGTGTACCACAAGCAATTGCTTCAAGGTTTGTTGTTGGGTAATTATCCTCATAAGTGGGATTCACAAACACATCGGCAGTTGAATAAAGCTCAGCCATTTCTTCAATACCGTTTGTGCGTTTGATTCCGATAATATCCTTTGGAAGCTCAGCAATCTGGCTATCGTTAAGCCCTACAAGAACGATTTTCTCGTTTTCAGAGAGCATTTCGTTAAGCTTTATAAAATCTTTAAGGCCTTTTCTTTCTTCCCAGATACTTGCAACACCAAGAATTATAAACTTGTCTTCAAGATTATTCTTTTTACGGAAATCACCCTGAGTTGGTTTGAATTTATTTAAATCAATTCCGTTGTTAATAACTTTAACGGGATACTTTCCCAAAAATGACTTTTCAGTTATTTCTTTAAGCCATTTTGACGGAGTTACGATAGTAATATTTTCAGGTTTTGTGAAAAGTTCTTTTTTCTCTTTGAAGTTCTTTTTTGAATTATCAAGCACCAAGCTTACCGGATACTCTTTTTTGGAAGGACAGTTATTGCATTCTGTTTTCCATTTTTCACAACCACTTGCAATAAAATATGCACAATGTCCTGTGTAAGTCCAACAGTCGTGAAGAGTCCACACAATTGGCTTGTTGTATTCATTCAAGAAATCAAACAAAATTTTAACATTGAGATAATAACCATGAATATTATGAAGATGAATCAAATCAGGGTTATAGTCCTTGATTTTTTCAATAAGCCTTTTTGTAGCAGATGTTGAATAGAATCCCTGACGGTCAGTAACTCTTGACAAAACACCGTGGATTTTAACATCGAGGTCGGAACCAATTCTGTAAGAGTTCACATTTTCAGGTGCTGAATATCTGCCATAGGCAATAATACTCTCACCGCCATTTTTCTCAACCTCTTTTGAGATGTTCATGGCAATTCTTCCGGTGCTACCGAAATCACAGGTGGAATTTATCTGAAAAATTCTCATAATTTTCTCCGTTTATTTCATAATGCTTTGAAAATGATTTTCAAGGTCTGTAATAAATTTCTCACGGGTAAAATTCTCGTTGAAATACTTTTTGCCATTCTGCTCACAAGAGCCGAATTTATCACGATTTTCAACAAAATATTTCATAGCATCTGCCAAAGCCTTATGGTCGTCAGCAGGAACGCAAATTCCACATCTTGACTCCTCAATAATCTCTTTAGCTGCACCATCAATGGATGCAATAACAGTACGGCCACCGGACATATATTCCTGAAGCTTTGCAGGAACAGTCTGACCGATAATGCCCTCAGGTTTAAGTGTTAATAAAAATGCGTCTGCATTGTTATATTTCTCTTTAAGTTCATCCCAAGAAACTCGACCGAAGAAAGTGATTTTTTCATCAGTTCCAAGTTCACTTGAGAGCTTTTTGCAATTCGCAAGTTCGCTTCCGTCACCATAAATCTCAACGGAGAAACCTTCTGAATCACGAATTTCGGAAACTGCACGGATAATACACTCAATATTCTGCACCGAGCCGATATTTCCACCGAATGCAAAAACTACATTGTCACTCTTTGCCTTTTCGTTAAGGTCAAGGGGTTCAGCATGCTGTGGAAGATAAACGAGTTTATCCATCGGAACATCATTTACTGTGTGAAGATAATTCATAAATGGCTTTGATGTGACACCAACTTTATCTGCACTATTGTAAATACTCATTGAGTATTTGTTCATAAGTTTGAACAAAGGATTGCCCTCGCCAACATGCCATGCCTTTAATGACTCAGGCCACAAATCAAGGCAGTAAACAAAGAATGGAATATTATGCTTTTTAGCATATGCCTTTGCACCATTTGCCATAAGAACAGGTGAAGTCTGATAGCACATTACAACATCAAACTTCTCTTTAAGACTCAATGCCTTTAAGGTTGATGACAGGAAGAATGAAACATAGTTAAGCATTCTGAAAACAAGTCCGCTTCTTCTCTCAACAGAAAAAGTACGGATAACCTTAACTCCATTCCATTCTGTTTCTCGATTTTCACGACCCTTGCAGTCAGCAGGAACTTTTCCAGTTGCATAGTCAGGCAAGGATGTGATGACTGTTACATCGTGACCCTTTGCTACCAACTCTTTTGCTATGTCGTTTACACGGAAATTATCCGGATAAAAATGCTGTGATACAAGTAAAATTTTCACGTTATCACTTCCCTTTTTGAGTGCAGAGTTTTAATAATCGAATTGCAAATCCCACTTTAATTCGTTTTCGTCAATGTATTGCCACTTTTCCGTATAATCTTCATCGCTACGAATAATATGCTCATAAAAATTGCGTTGCCACAAAATCACTTCTGGTTTTCTCGTTAATTCCCTGTAACATTTTGTTGTGTAAGATTTCATTCTGCCGATAACCTCGTGCAACTGTACACTGTTGTCAGTTTCGCGTAGTGGCAGGCTTCCACGCCTGCACTCGCTGAATCCTAAAGCAATAATCAAATGAATATGATTCGGCATAATGCAATACTTATCAACCAACACATTTTCGTAATTTTCATTGATGAACTTTATACTTTCATCAACGACTTTGCCAATGGGTGACAACTCCTTTTCTGCATTACAATTATTCCATAAGATTTTTTCTTTGAAATTCGTGCACACAGTAACAAAGTATAAACCCGTTTGGCTGTAATCGTAGTTTTTTAAACGAATGTTTTTTCGGAATTTGTTCATAATTCTTATTTTCGCAGGCGTGGAAGCCTGCCACTACGCGTGGACTATATTATCCCTCGTAATCGTCTTCATTTTCCCAGTTATGATATACGTTTTGAACGTCATCGTTCTCTTCAAACATTTCAAGCATTCTGCCCATGTTTTTGATGTCGTCTGGGTTTGTAAGTGCTGTATAAGTGCTTGGAACATATTCAACTTCTGCAGAAATGAATTTGTAGCCCTTTGCTTCAAGGTCATCACGAACTGCACCCATATCGTTAGCTTCTGTACGAACATCATAGATTTCGTCGTCTGTGATAAAGTCAACTGCACCTGCTTCAAGTGCATCTTCCATGAGCTGGTCTTCGTCAATACCTTCTTTTTCGAAGATAATTACACCCTGACGGTTGAACATAAATGAAACACAACCGCTCTGACCCATATTGCCACCGAATTTATCAAAATAGTGACGAACGTCAGCTGCTGTTCTGTTTCTGTTATCTGTAAGTGTTTCAACGATAATCGCAATACCTGATGGACCATAGCCTTCATATACGATTTCATCGTAGTTTTCACCACTGCCTTCACCTGCTGCCCTTTTGATAACTCTTTCAATGTTATCATTTGGCATATTTGCAGCTTTAGCTTTTGCAATAACGTCCTTGAGCTTTGAGTTACCTGCTGGGTCCGGACCACCTGCTTTTACGGCAACAGCGATTTCACGACCAATTTTTGTGAACACTTTTGCTCTGGCGTTATCTGTTTTTTCTTTCTTTCTTTTGATTGTACTCCATTTTGAATGTCCTGACATAAAATCATACCTCTCGCATTCTAATTATATTCGTACTATTCTATCACACAACGCTTTATTTTTCAACAGTTATTACAGTTTTTTAACCATTTTAAATGGTGGTTTTTCAACAAATTTGCGCTTTGCATTTTGCACTTTGCATTTTATGCCAACTACTTGCATACATTTAACTGAATAGTCAGGCTAAAAGGAGCGAGAATAATGGAATTTAATCTTTTAAAGGACAGTGTTAACTTTTGTGAATCCGTTGTTGGCGGAAGCGGAGAATGTGCTGTTGACTGCGATATTACTCTGCCCGAACATCTTCCCGATATGGTGAGAATTTTAAAGTGCAACTGCATTCCCAACATTCAGTCCCACAGAGTAAACGGAGAAAGAATCACAGTTGAATGCGAATGTAAAGTCAGAACTCTTTACATCTGTGAACAAAACAAACTCCGATGTCACGAACAAAACATCCACTTTTCCAAGCAGATTGAACTAAAATCAGGAGAAATGCCAACGGATTATTTCGTGGGAGCAAAAACTGATTATGTGAATCACAGAATGTCGGGACAAAGACGCTTTGAAGTCCATGGTGCTGTTACAATTTTTGCAAAAGGTACGGGTAGTAAAAAGTGTGAAATGGTTATGGGTGCAACCGGTGACGGAATCACCTGCAAAACCGAAAACAGCACCGTTTGTAACCTTGTATGTCTTGTGGAAAAAGCATTTAACATCAGTGAAACCTGTGATGCAGGCATGCTTTCCGAGCCTATCGGTGCAATACTTTCTTCCTGTGGATACGGAATAATTGATGAGATTAAAACTGTCAATGATAAGTTGTTTTTAAAGGCACAACTTATTTTACATACTGCATTTACAGGTGCTGATTCCTGCGAGGTGCAGACTCTTGAAAATGTCGTTAACATAAATCAGATTATTGAGGCTCAGGGCATCAATGAGAATTGTCAGATTGATTCCCACCTGACAATTACAGGGCTTGAAATCAAACCTCGTTTTGACCTTGCAGGAAACAAAAATCTCCTTGACATTTCTGCTACACTCAGTCTATCGGCATGTTGTTACGAAAATAAAAATCTCACCGTAGTCAAGGACGCATATTCCGTAAAATATGAAACCGACGCTAAAAAGAGTGTGGTTTATCTTGCTGGACTTACGGATAAAATCGACGACACATTCCTTTGTCGTGGTGTTGCTGATTTAAGTAACACAGGAGTCTCAAAGGTTTTAAGTTTCACTTGTCCCGACATTTCGTCCCAGTTCACAATTCTTGAAGACTCCGTTTGTATAAATGGTGATGTGTTGGCGGAGATTATCTATGAAGACTCCAAGGGTGAAATCTGTTTTGTACAGAAAAACATTCCTTACGAATACAAAAAAACTGTTGATAATCAGGGTGCTATCCTTACCTGCAGACCTCATTGTACAATCAGTGCAAGAAGTTTTATAATTGCAGATTCTAACACCCTTGATGCACGTATGGAAATCAATGTGTCAGGCTTTGTTTTCAGTGAAAACGAAAAACTCATAATTACTGATTTGACCGTCAACAAGGATAAGCCAAAAACCATTAAAACTGCATCTCTCACAGTATATTTCAGTGAAAAGGGAGAACAACTCTGGAATATTGCCGAAAGATACAACACCACAGTTGATGCCATTATGAGAGAAAACAAGCTTACGGAATTATCCGTAAAAGAAAAGTGCAAACTCCTTATTCCAAAAATGTAAAGTGAGGGATAAAAATGAACAATTCAAGTATTTACAACGATATTGCCACTCGTACCGGTGGTGACATTTACATAGGTGTAGTAGGTCCTGTAAGAACGGGAAAATCAACATTTATCAAGAGATTTATGGACTCCGTTGTGCTTCCCAACATGGAAGACGGAAGTATGAAAGACAGAGCCACCGACGAATTGCCACAATCCTCGGCAGGCAGGACAATTATGACCACCGAGCCGAAATTCATACCCGAAAATGCAGTTAAAATCACTCTTCCCGACAACGCAAGTTTCAATGTGAGAATGATTGACTGTGTGGGGTATATTGTGCCATCTTCCTTGGGATATATTGAGGGTGACCAGCCGAGAATGGTGCGTACACCTTGGTACGAAAGTGAAATTCCCTTTAATATGGCAGCTGAAATCGGAACAAAAAAGGTAATCACTGAACATTCAACCATCGGTCTTGTAATCACAACCGACGGTAGTATAAGCGACATTCCAAGGGATGAATATGAAGAAGCCGAAGAAAGAGTTGTAAAGGAATTACGGGAATTGGGTAAGCCTTTTGTGGTGTTGCTCAACTGTATGTCACCACGAAGCGACTCGGCACAAAAACTCGCTAACGAATTGTCAAAAAAATACAGTGTACCTGTTATGGCTGTTAACTGTCTTGAACTCAACGAGCAGGAAATCAAGGAAATCATCACGCAGATTCTTTTTGAATTCCCAGTTAAAGAAATCGGCGTTGATTTACCTCTCTGGCTTGTCACCCTTCCTGAAAACCATCCTTTAAAATCCGAAACATACAAGTATGTGTTAAAATCCATTGACGAAGTAGGTTTTGTCCGTGATATAAGTCAAATGACGGATACTCTTATGTGTTGCGAACACATCACGGAAGCACGAATCAGCAATATGGATTTAGGCGTTGGTAGTGCTTGGATTACCGTACAGATGAACGAGGGACTTTTCTATAAAATCCTTGAAGAAACAACAGGTGTCAGGGTAGAAAAT
>JAZNJX010000019.1:0-40447 GCA_045578245.1 Candidatus Fimenecus sp.
GCAAAAGTGCAGAGTTTATCGATTAAATCGCCGTATGGAATACCTGCTTTGTCCATAAGCATTGGATACATACTGATATTTGTAAAACCGGGAAGTGTGTTTGGCTCATTAAGGAGCACTGCACCGTCAGAGTATCTTACAAAGAAGTCTACTCTCGCAAGACCTGAACAACCCCAAGCCTTATATGCCTTAATTGCCTTTTCCTGAACTTCTTTAATCTTTTCTTCACCGATTCTTGCAGGTATGTGAAGTCCACTATCGGACTCGTATTTTGCCTCGAAGTCGTAGAATTCGTTACTTGGCTCAATTTCACCAACTGCACCTGCAAAAGGCTCTTCGTTACCCATAACAGCACATTCAACCTCTGCACCGAGAATAGCCTCTTCAACCACAACTCTTGAGTCAAACTGGAGAGCGTAATCAAGACCACGCTGAATTTCCTCGAGTGTTTTTGCCTTAACAACGCCAACGGAAGACCCTGCATTTGCAGGTTTGATGAACACAGGAAGTCCTAAATACTCCTCACATTCCCTAGCAAATTCTCTGCCACGTCGTTCAAAATCATATTTTGTGATGTATTTCCATTTTGCCTGTGCAATTCCGTTAATATCGCAAATTGCGTTTGTCATAGCCTTATCCATACAAACTGCAGATGCCATTGTGTTGCAGCCTACAAAAGGAATACCTGCAATAGTTAAAAGACCTTGCATGGTTCCGTCTTCACCATTTTTTCCGTGCATTACAGGGAAGCACACATCAATCTTCACTTTCTCGTAACCATTTTCATTAAAGACAATAATTCCACGGTCGGCACGGTCAGTGGAAATAACCGCCTTTTTAAGATTTGCCTTATCTTGAAACCAACCATCGTTTTTCAGGTTATTAAAATCTCCGTCATAAAGGAACATTTCGCCCTGCTTTGTAATTCCAAGCATAACTACATTGTATTTATCCTTTGGAATATTACGGATAACTGAAGTTGCCGAAACACAGGAAACATCATGTTCAGACGAAACACCACCGAAAATAATAAGTGCATTTTTCATATTTGTCACCTCAAAGTTGTCTTTGCCAACTTATAAAAAGTCATAATAACACATTTTCATTATATTTTATCATAATATAAATTACTATTCAATGACATTATTCAAAAAAATTTAATGACAAAATAAAATAAATGTGTTATATTATATAAGATATATAAAATTTTATGATTTGAGGTATAAAAAATGCTCAACAGAAATGAAGCTCTTGCTCTTGTTTTAAAGGGCTGTACAGAAAAATTTGAACAGTTAGGGTTTACATCTGCTTCTGTTTGTGAAAACGGTGATGAAGCTTATGTCGATTTCACAAAGGATGATATTACAATCCGTCTTGTAAGCCACGATAATCTTCTTGATGTTACAGAAAAAGCTGGTGACGGTGATTTTGTTAAAACAGAATCAAATCTTCTTGATTTAGACACTTTTGAAGAAAGAGATATCAAATCTCTCTGCAACGAAATCTGCGATACAGTTGGCACATCTTATGGTAAAAAAGCTCGTCAGGTTGCAGCAAAAAAAGCTCCACAGACAATTTCAAAATCAGCTGCTAAAAATGGTACAGAATACGATGCAAACACTCTTGCAAGTCGTATTGCAACTCTTTACCCTGAACTTAAAGAAGCATACAAGGAAAATTTTCAGACTTACGACGAATTCCTTGGCGATGATTTCTTTGTAAATCACGCTAATAAATACATCTTGGAGACAATCCGTTTCAACGAACCTCAGCAGATGAAAAAGCTTTTCAGAATTCTCAGCGAAATCTATGAAAATGGCTCAAACGATGTTCAGGACCTTGTTGTTGTTACAATTTTAGGTGAACTTGATAACGACGAAAGACTCCTTGCAAACTGTCGTGCACAGATTACTGACGAAGATTTCTATGAAACTCTCGTTGCTGTTAATAAATATCTTGCATCTCCTGCAGGTAAAAAAGCAAAGGAACTTATGAAGAACCCTCCTGCTTACAAACCACCTAAAAAGAAACAGGGTATGATGGCATCAATGATGCAGAACTCAATGCCACCACAACAGTAAATTAAGTATTATACTAAAAAAAGGAAGTTCATTTGTGAACTTCCTTTATTTTTTTATTGTTTGTTATGCACTCGCCGCCATCTTTAAGATGTTGCGGGCATCAATAGCAGTTACCTTGCCATCATTATTTGTATCCATCACTAAAAGGTCTTCTGCTGTTGGTGTTTCTCCGCTTGCTGCTATTTTCAATACCAGACGAGCATCAATAGCAGATATCTTGCCATCACCATTAGCATCACCAACAAGCACTGGTGGGTTCTCTCCTGTTGTAAGATATTCGTACTTTAACTCATTTGTCTTTGCATAGTCTTCTGCATAAGAACCTGAAACGACATACAATGTTGCTTTTTCAGACTGAGCAAAAGCCCATTCACCGATATATTTTACATTTGCAGGGATTTCAATCTTACTAAGGTTGTTACAATCATAAAAAGCGTATTCACCAATAGAATTTACACTTTCTGATAACGCTATTGATGTAACACTATTATTTCCATAAAAAGCATAATCAGCAATACTCTTAACATTATTATTAAGATTTAATGTTAATACTGTGTTTGACACTGGGCAGCAGATAAGATTGCTTCCGTCTTTGCTATACAAAATACCACTTTGTGCAGAATATTTTCCATTATCTGATGCAACTGTGATGTTTTTAAGTGCACTACAAATTCTGAATGCACCATCATAAATTCCTGTTACGCTGTTAGGAATATTAATATCTGTTATCTTTGTGCACTGGAAGAAAGCATCCTCAGCGATTGCCTTTGTGCCTGCTGGAACGGAATATGCTCCTGACACAGATGCTCTTACACTTAAAAGATGATTTCCTGCATAAAGAGCATTGTTTTTCCAGTTTGTGCTTGTGTTATAGAATTTTGTAGAGCCAAATGCATTCTGACCGATTGTTTTTACACTATCAGCAACAGAAAGGCTTGAAAGAGCTGTACAACCCTGGAATGCTGCCTTATCGATTTCTTCCACACCACTGTTTATTTTAACAGTAGTCAAGGCAGTACATGCACAGTATGCACCTATGCCAATTCTCTTTATGGTTCCAGGAATAGTTACACTCTTAAGAGCTTTACAACCAGAAAATGCCCAATCACTGATTTCCTTAACTCCGGCAGGAATATTGACTGTCTGAAGATAATCACAACCATTAAATGCAGAATCACCAATAACCTGAACATTGCCAGGAAGGCTGATTGACTTAAGTCCGTCACAGTTATAGAAAGCATATTCACCAATGGAAACTACACTATTAGGAATTGCAACGCTTGTAATTTTATTGCACCAATAAAAAGCCTCACCCGCAATGGTCTTTGTGCCGTCTTTAACAGAAAAACTTCCTGTTTTTCTAAGGTCAACACCCATAAGGTGCTTGCCGATATAGAGTGCACCATTTGTCCAGCTGGTCATATCGAAAATTGGCTCTGTTTCAGGAAGAACTAAGTCTTCTCTCTCAGACTGTGTCAATAGTGGCATAATCTTTGTACCAGCAAGAACGTTTCTTCCGATATATGTTATCGAATCAGGGAGATTAATTGTTGAAAGATAAGTACACTCATAAAAAGCACCTTCTTCAAGCACATTAATACCCTCTGGAAGTGTTACTGTATTAAGACCTGAAGCATACGCAAAAGCATATCTTCCTATTTTCTTAACAGATGATGGAACAACAACACTTCTCAAATCTGAGTTTCCACCTGCGTTATTGTGGTTGTAAAAAGCATATTCACCAAGCTCCACAACTTTATATCCACCAAGTGATGCTGGAATTTCTAAGTTACGTGTACGACCTGAATATCTGGTTATTATACAGGTTTTTTCGGATTCGGAAAGCACCTCATATGTATAGTCTCCACTTGTATTTGCCATAGCATTAAGTGGCAAAATGGATGCTACTAAAAGAAGTGCTAAAACAACTGCAAAATACTTTTTCATTCTTTAAAATCTCCTAAAAATGATTTCTAAAAATAATTAAAACATACAAGTAGTAGTTTGTCAAGAAAACTACAGATGAAAAAACGGTGCCTTTTAAGCACCGTTTCATTAAATTTTATCCTTCTGTTGCAAGTTTCAAAATCATACGAGCATCGTAAGCTGTAACATTTCCGTCACTGTTGAGGTCAGCAGCCTTTAATTCTTTGTTTGTTATTTCTCCGTCTCCAGCAGCCAACTTCAAAGCAAGTCTGGCGTCATATGCAGTTACTTCTTTATCACCATTAAGGTCGCCTTTCTTAATGCCTGCGTTTATGATTTCATCCCAAGTTATGCTATCGCTACCATTACCATTTCCAACTCCTGGTCCCTCAGCAAAAGCTACCATTGAAACTGATAAAACCATAACTACTGCCAAAACAAGTGCAACTAATTTTTTCATATATATCACCTTTCCTCATAAGTTATCTACGAAGTAATTAAACCACATTTGATATCCCTTTGTCAAGTCATACGACAATAAAAGTCATACCCTGGCAAAACATTACATTTTACTCTTAAAGAAATCTGTAATGTCCGTATTTGCTTGTTCACCATAAATTGAAAATGGGTCAACAACATTAAACACATGTCCCAAATACTTTCCGTTGAGCTGTCCCATAAAGTTGCAGAAACGGAAATCAACATGGTTTTCCCTGAATATGTCAGCAAGAATAGGCGCCTGCTTTTTGAGAAGTCCGTCACCATGAGCTGTGAGAATATGGAATGGTGGAAATCTATCGGACACAAGGTTTTTAACCATCATGTATTTTTTGAACTTACTCTTTCTCCAATTGTCGCCTAACAGCACAGGGACATTTACATTCATGAGAAAATTAGGTGTTAAGAGGTCAATAGCAGGGCAGATTGCAGAAACAGCCTTAAAATCATATCCTACATATTCTACTCCAAAATCTTTCTGCATATCTTCGTTAAGGTTGATTGCAGTTGTAACACATACAAAATGACCACCTGCCGAGTCACCCGCAAGGAAGATGTTTTCCATATCTGCAGGGTAATCTTTAAGGTTTTTACCCAACCATGTAAGAGCAGCAAAAATATCACGGATTTGTTCATCAAAAAGCACATCGCCAGCAAGACGATAGTTGATTGAAGCCACTAAGAACCCTTTCTGTGCAAGCTTCAAGCAGAAATACTTATTGATTTCCTTGTAGCCATACATCCATCCACCGCCATGAATATCAATAATAACAGGAAGCTTTTCTGTTGTTCCCTTAGGATAATAAATATCGAGAAGATGTCCTCTTTCACCGTCATCTATATATGGAATGTCAAGAATCTGCTCTAATCCCTGTGGCTCTGTCTGACTGGCAATTCTCTTGGCATCATTTTTACTTGTGTTTTCCCAGTTTTTATCTAATATTGGTTTAAAAATATACATTAAAAACACCTCATTAATAATAGCTATCTTTTTTACAAAATATACTATATTGTATTTGCAGCATTAACTGCCTGTAAGGTCTGTATTTTTCTTGCAACCATTCTTCCAATCTGGCTATATCCTGCTTTTTGGAATTGAGGGTCATTTTCCATAATGTTCATTGCAAGTTGCTGTGTTTGGGTAAGAATCTTAGTATCTGTCAGAATATCTGCAATTTTAAGTTTTGGTAATCCATGTTGTTTTGTGCCGAAGAAATCACCCGGACCACGAAGACGCAAATCCTCGTCAGCAATCTTAAATCCGTCCGTTGTTTCACACATAATTCTCATTCTTGCCTTTGCCTCGTCACCCTTAGCATCCGTCACAAGAATACATGAAGATTTTGCCTGACCTCTTCCTACACGTCCCCTTAACTGATGCAGCTGGGAAAGACCAAATCTCTCTGCATTTTCCACAACCATTATAACAGCATTCGGCACGTCGACACCAACCTCAATTACAACAGTTGAAATGAGAAGTTGCGTTTCACCGTCTTTAAACTTCACCATTACTTCGTCTTTTTTCTTTGGTGTCATTTTTCCGTGAAGCAAATCAAGGGTATATCCTTTAAATGGCAACTGTGCTTTTTTATAATATTCCTCAGCCGACATAATACCCTGCATCATTTCACTTTCTTCAACAAGTGGACAGACAATATACGCCTGATATCCTGCGTCAAGATGCTTTCGTATATAATCAAACATCGAGCCTCTTTTTGCAGAAGATACTGTATAGGTATCTATTTTTTGTCTGCCGGGTGGCAACTCGTCAAGAATTGACACATTCAAGTCGCCGAAGAATATAAGAGCAAGTGTACGAGGAATCGGCGTTGCACTCATAACGTAAACATGGGGGTTTTCACCCTTACTACAAAGACCGGTTCTTTGTTTAACCCCAAATCTGTGTTGCTCGTCAGTAATTACAAGACCTAATCTGGAAAACTCAACATCTTCCTGAATAAGTGCATGCGTACCAATAATTAGGTCGATTTCTCCATTTTTAAGTCTTTCTTTAATTTCTTTTTTATCCTTTGCCTTGGTACTACCAACCAGCAACTCACATTTTATTCCTGTTCCACTAAACAGCTTTGTAAATGTTTCAAAATGCTGTGTTGCCAATACTTCCGTCGGTGCCATCAATGCAGATTGCATACCATTTTTTGAAACAGAATGGACAATGGCTGCCGCAACTGCAGTTTTACCACTACCAACATCACCCTGTAAAAGCCTGTTCATCTGTTTGCCCTTTTGCATATCTCTAAGGGCTTCTTTTACCGCTCTTTTCTGTGCATTTGTTGGTGCAAATGGTAAAAGACTATAAAACTCTTCTGTGTAATCCGTTGCAATAATGTTTTTTGTCTTTACTTCCTTGTTTTCGTTCTTCAAGGAAAGCAGACTTAATTGCAAGATAAACAGTTCATCAAAAATAAGTCTTTCCCTTGCTTTTTGTAAATCCTCATCACTTTTTGGAAAATGTATATTTCTGATAGCTGTATCAAGAGGAACAAGATTATATTTCTCTGTAATTTCCTGTGGCAGAAATTCAGGGATATTTTCAATTTTCTCCAAAGCATTCTGCACTGCAGATTGAATGATTTTTGAAGTAATGTTCTTGTTTTGTGGATAAATCGGTTTGATTTCAACACTCTGTGAAGTCTTTATAAACATTGGCGAAACCATCTCTCGTGCAGCAAACTTGCCAAGAGTAATTTTGCCATAAAAGAGGTATTCTTCACCACTATTGAGCATTTTATCAATATATTTATTATTAAAAAATGTGGCAGAAACAACATCTTCACCGTCGGTAATTGTTGCTTTTGCAATCAACATTCCACCACGGACACGTTCATTTTTCACAGGAAACATAACTGTTCCCTTAATACACACGTTTTCGCCCATAATACATTGAGAAATAGGAAGAATTTTGCTCCAATCCTCATAGGCTCTGGGATAAAAACGCAAAAGTTCCCCGACAGTTGACACACCAATAGAACGGAAGGCCATGGCTCTGGCTTCCCCAACGCCTTTGATGTATTTAATATCATCGGAGAACTTCATAATTTCACCTTATTTATATTTACTATATACCATTATAGAAGCTGAATGGCATGTTTTTCAAGTCTAAAGACTTAATATCATCGGATAAAACTGCATATCCTGAACGGAAAGCAACGGGAACAAAAGGATAATATTCAGTAAATATTTCATAATACTCTTTTGCGGAAATATCACCGGAACGATATCTGAAATATTCTGTAGCTGCCTTTTCGGATTTGTTGATACCAGCACTAAAATTTGTTCCTTCTTTAAAAAACTGACTGATATCCATTGACCCATCCAGTTTTATCTCACCTATATACATATCATAATTTCCCGAAGCAATTCTTTGGGAATAATCGGCAAATGTTAAAAGCTGAACATTAATCTGAAAACCACACTCTTTCAATGAGTCTGCAATATTGTATGCCGCAGCAACTCGGAAAGCATTGTCCCTGTTAACAATGAGAGAAAAAGACAATAAATAGGCACCATTTGTCTTTGCAGCACCCGAATATCTTGTGAACCCACAACGGTCTATTATATTGTTGGCTAATTCTTCATTGCCTTTCGTTTCGACCTGATTTATTTCTTTTGCAATATTACTTTCAGGAGAAACAGGTAACTTAAAGCCAGTCGCGTGACCCTGATATGCGGAAAGAGCAATATTTTCACTATCGAGTTTTGCTGCAATAGCATTTCGTATATACTTAGTCATAGCACCACGGTCGCTGTTAAGACCAAGATACACCATATTACTCAAAGTGATTTCCTTAATATTTCCTGCTGCTACTTTATATTTCCCATCAGCCAAATCGCTGAAAAATGTATCAACCATACCGATATTAAGAGCATCTTCTACACTTTCACGGTTGCCCGTAGCTACGAGAGAAATTGTTTTGTTACTATCTGAAACATTTACCAATTTGTTCTGTGTAAAGTAGTAGTCACCACTACCCACAGGCACTGATGTCTTGCTATCCGCTGTACCTTGCTTAACAATTGGGAAATTCAGTTTTCCTGCAACATAAATATCCTGGAAATCAAGATTAAATGTAACCATATAATCTCCTACTGCCTGTGCATTCGAGATGCCTTTCAGGTTGTTGCCCCAACTATAAGACGATTTTGCAAGGTTAAATGAATAGACAACATCATGTGCTGTAATGCTTTCGTAACCCTTACAAACCACATTGTGATTGATTCTTACAGTTGCAATTCTATCCCTTACATCCACACTGTCAGCCACTACGCCCGTTGCTACATATTTGCTGTCAACAGAAAACAATGGTTCATACAAAAGTAGGCTGAGATAAATGTTTTCATAACTTTCTGCAAAAAACGGATTTATTCCGTCAGCCTTGTTATAAGGCAATGTAATTTTACCGTCTGTTATAGCAAATGATTCGTCTGTTTCGGTCGTCTGTTCAGGAGGTGCTGTTGTACTTTCCTCATCTTTTTCCTTACCTTTACAAGCAGAGAAGCACAAACAGGTACACAAAAGCAAAGCAATTAACTTTGTAAACTTTTTCATTCGCCACTCACCTCACAGTTACGGCCTCAACATTTACAGTCTTTCCTGTATTTCGGTCTATTGTAAACACACAGCCCTGCATAAAACAAGGTGTATCAGAGGTTTCAAACATAGTTGTGAAACCTTTTCTGAATTTATCAATAATTATCTCTTTTTTTACACCAAGCACAGACTCTTCAGGACCCGTCATGCCCAAATCAGTAATATACCCAGTACCATTTTTCATAATCTGTGCATCCGCTGTCTGGATATGAGTATGAGTGCCGAAAATTGCACTGACTTTTCCATCAAGATAGTATCCAAAAGCCTTTTTCTCGGCAGTTGCTTCTGCGTGAAAATCAATTACGATAATATTAGTTTCTTTTTTAATTTCTTCGATTATCTCGTCAGCCTTGCTGAATGGGTCAAGATGTCCTTCAAGCCATACTCTGCCAAGAAGATTGATAACACCGACTCTGTAAGCACCTTTATCAATTATCCCCCAGCCTTTGCCCCAGACTCCTTCTCCAAAGTTAGCTGGACGAATAATGTTTTCATTGTTATCAAGATAATCAAAGATTTCTCGTCTTTTTAAAGAGTGGTTACCGCCAGTAATAAAATCGGCACCACTTGTGAAAATATGATTACAGGAATTAGGCAACATTCCGTTACCTACTGCAGAATTTTCACCATTTACAATACAAACATCAATATTATTCTTTCTCTTATAATCAGAAAGAGTTTTGCGAAGGAATTCACAGCCTTGGCTGCCAACAACATCTCCGACGCATAAAATTTTAATCTCGCGTGACATACGCACACCGTTTCTATATATAGATTTAATTTATTTTGCCCCGAAGCCTTTTGATGACATCGGGGCATTTTTAGTTTTATAAATTACTTTGCAAAATCGATTACACGATTTTCTCTTACAATGTTAACTTTAATCTGTCCTGGATATTCAAGTTCTTCTTCAATCTTCTTTGCAATATCACGAGCAACGATAACCATCTTTTCGTCAGAAACCTGGTCAGGATTAACCATAATTCTAATTTCACGACCTGCCTGAATTGCAAATGATTTTTCAACACCTTCAAATGATGTTGCGATTTCCTCGAGTTTTTCAAGACGCTTGATGTAATTCTGAACATTTTCACGTCTTGCTCCCGGACGAGCAGCAGAAATAGCATCTGCAGCCTGAACAAGTACAGCAACAATTGTCTTTGCTTCTATTTCACCATGGTGGGCCTGAATAGCATGAACAACCTTGTCGTTTTCCTTGTACTTCTTAGCGGCCTCAACACCAAGCTCAATGTGAGTTCCTTCAAATTCACGGTCAAGAGCCTTACCGATATCGTGAAGAAGACCTGCACGCTTAGCCTGTTTAACATCTGCACCAAGTTCTTGTGCCATAAGACCAGCTATGTATGAAACCTCAAGAGAATGGTTAAGCACATTCTGACCGAAACTTGTACGATATTTAAGTTTACCGAGAAGTTTAACAAGCTCAGGATGAACACCATTAACACCTGCGTCAACAACTGCTCTTTCACCAGTTTGTTTAATTGTCTGTTCAACCTCACGCTTTGATTTTTCAAACATTTCTTCAATGCGTGCAGGATGAATTCTACCGTCCTGAATAAGTTTTTCAAGAGTAAGTCTTGCAACTTCACGACGAACAGGGTCAAAGCTTGAAACAGTAATAGCTTCAGGAGTGTCGTCAATAATAAGGTCAACACCTGTAATTGTTTCAAGAGTTCTGATATTACGACCCTCACGGCCGATAATTCTACCCTTCATTTCGTCATTTGGAAGAGCAACAACTGAAACTGTTGCTTCTGCAGCATGGTCTGCTGCACAACGCTGAATAGCACCTGAAATAATCTCACGGGCAAGATTATCACTTTCATCACGAGTTCTCTGTTCAAAATCCATGATTTTAAGAGCTTTTTCGTGAGTAAGCTGGTCCTCAAGTTCCTGCATGAGAAGAACCTTTGCCTGCTCTTTTGAGTAGCCACTGATTTTTTCAAGCATTTCAAGCTGACTGCGTTTAATCATTTCAACTTCTTCGATTTTTGCATCAGCAGCTTTGATTTTTTCAGTGAGAGCTTCCTCTTTCTTTTCAAGGTTTTCAGTCTTTTTGTCAAGATTTTCTTCTTTTTGAACGATTCTGCGTTCTTGTCTTTGAACCTCTGCGCGTCTTTCACGAAGTTCTTTGTCAACTTCGTTTCTTAACTTGTGTATTTCGTCTTTAGCCTCAAGAATAGCCTCTTTTTTCTTACTTTCAGCAGTCTGCACTGCCTGATTAACAATTCTTAATGCTTCTTCGTTAGCGGAGCCGATTTTAGCCTCTGCAACCTTTTTGCGATATACGCCACCGGCAACAAAACCCAATGCTCCCAATACAACAGCAGAGACAACGGCAATAACGACAGCCACACCTATAGAAATCATAGGTTTGTCCCTCCCTAATAATAAATATTTAATTTCACTCTATATAAAAATATGTAAGGAAATTAAGTTTAGTTAGCACAGAATAACACTATTCCATACTATCTATATTATTCTACACAAAAATAAACACCGTGTCAATACAGGATTGAATTAAAATAAAAAAATGAAGCAAACAAAAAGGACGAGCATTAGCCCGTCCCTAATATTTGTGTTTTATTTTTCGTATGGATTAACATCTAATGCTATACCTGTTGTTGCATCAATAATTGCAAGGTAGTCTTGAGCTGTTACAGCAGTATCAGCATCAACGTCTGCAGCAAACGCAGGTGCTGCATCCAATGCAATACCCGTTGTTGCATCAATAACGGCAAGGTAGTCCTGAGCTGTTACAGAAGCGTCGCCATTAACATCACCGAAAATAATCAATGTGTAGTAAGCAACTTCGTTACCCTTTGTATCTTTAACGATGAGAGTTGCTCCTGTACCGTTTGTATAACCTGCATCATTTGCAACCATTTCAAATGAGCCGTTTACAACTGTAAAATACTCTGCCAAATCTTCAGCTGTTACGCCTGCATCAACACCGTAAATATAGTTGTTTTCATTATCAACTACACCAGTCAGGTCCTTATTAGCAATAATTGTTGTTCCACCAGTTACTATGGATACATTTGCTTCTGCTTTTGTCAAATCAATATTTTTGATATTTTCTGGGACTGAATTAATTGTTCTTCCGCTCACAGGTGAACCGAAATAAAGCATTCCAGCTACATTTTCATCTGTTTTCGCTGACTTGGATACACATTTTATTGCTGCTGTACCGCTCACATCAGTTTTTGCTGTAACATTAAATGTGAGAACTTCACCATTGATATTTTCAGCCACATCCTTACCTGCACCACCGATATATGTAACAAGAACAAACCCATACTCATCTGCATTAACGCCTGTATTTGCATAAACCTTTGCTGTATCTGCACTTTGAGCATCTGTTATTGCGCTTTTTACTGCATAATCCGTAAGAGTTGCAGTTGCTTCGCTTACCTCAATCTTTGTCTTGTCATAGAACACAGGGATTGACATTGTTGCCACAGGATAGTTAGTTGTAACTTTTACGGACACAGTTGCTGTCTGTCCTGCTAACAACTCAGTTGCATCTACATTTATAAAAACCTCTGTTTCTTTTGTACTTGCTGTTGCTATAATGGCAGTTACTAAAATGCCGATTACTAAAACTGATGAAATTACTATGCTAATTATTTTTTTATTCTTTTTCATAGTAACACCTTTTACTTCTTTTATTTCTTCCATTTTATCACTGTATAGCATCTTTTGTCAACAACATATAATTAGTCTTGCATCCCTTTTGTTCAAAAAAAGACGGGGTCAAAGCCCCGTCCCATCGTTTCATATTATTTTTTTAGTGCAGACTTTGCATCCCAGATATTTGCAGCGTACTCATTTATAGCACGGTCTGCAGCAAATCTACCTGCACCTGAGATATTCATAAGTGACATCTTGTTCCAGTTATCACGGTCAAGGAAATCTTTTGAAATTCTCAACTGAGTATTTCTGTAATCCTCAAAATCAGCAAGCACCATATATGGGTCGTGATGAATGATTGTTGATGTTACCTCGTGGAACATCTTGCCACCAATACCATTATTGTTTGCAAAATTGAGAATTCTCTGAAGTTCGCCATTTGCATTATAGAAATCCTGTGGAACATAGCCACGCTTTTGTAACTGAACAACCTCTGGAGTCTTCATGCCGAAGATGTAGATGTTATCTTCACCAACAGCATCATATATTTCAACGTTAGCACCATCCATTGTACCAAGAGTTACTGCACCATTGAGCATAAGTTTCATATTACCTGTACCTGAAGCCTCAGTACCTGCAAGGGAAATCTGCTCTGAAATATCAGCAGCAGGCATAAGCTTTTCAGCTAGTGTAACATTGTAATCCTCAACATAAACAACCTTAATTCTTCCTCTTACATCAGGGTCATTGTTGATTACATCAGCAAGTGCAGAAATGAAAGAAATAATCTTCTTTGCTACAAAATAACCTGATGCAGCTTTTGCACCGAAGATATATGTGTGAGAAATGAAATCACCGTTTGGATTTTCCTTGATTGCAAGGTAATGTGAAAGGATGTTAAGTGCGTTGAGATGCTGACGCTTATACTCGTGAAGACGCTTAACCTGAACATCGAAAATTGAATCAGGGTCAAGCTTAATGCCGTTATGTTTAAGAACATATTTAGCAAATTCTTCTTTATTTGCTCTCTTAATTTTACCGAGTTCATCAAGGACTGCTTTATCGTCCTTGAATTTTCTCAAATCAAGGAGTTTATCTGCATCTTTTACAAAACCATCACCAATAGTTTCTGTAAGGAAACTTGTAAGTTTTGGGTTAGCCTGACAGAGCCATCTTCTGTGAGCGATACCATTTGTAACGTTTGTAAACTTGTCAGGATTAAGTGCGTAAAAATCAGAGAAAACCGTATCTTTAAGAATATCACTGTGAAGTGCAGAAACACCATTTACACAATGTGAACCTGCAACGCAAAGATTAGCCATTCTTACAACGCCGTTTGAGATAACAGCCATCCTCTCAACCATATCTGCATTATGAGTGTTTTCCCAAACGTAAGAACGGAAACGGTTGTCGATTTCCTTGGTAATCTGCCAAAGACGAGGCATAAGACGCTTGTAAAGGTCTTCCGGCCAGCATTCAAGAGCCTCTTTCATAACTGTATGGTTTGTATATGCAACTGTTTTTGTCACAATGTTCCAAGCTTCATCCCAACCATAACCACATTCATCAAGCATAATTCTCATAAGTTCGGGAATAGCCATAGTAGGATGAGTATCGTTAACATGAATTGCAACTTTGTCAGCAAAGTTATCCATCGTGCCGAATTCACGGAGATGGTGCTGAACGATATCCTGGACAGATGCAGAAACAAGGAAATACTGCTGACGAAGACGAAGCGATTTTCCTTCTGGATGATTATCAGCAGGATAGAGAACCTTGCTGATTACCTCAGCCATAGCATTCCTTTCCATAGCTCTCATATAGTCACCCTGATTAAAGAGTGCCATATCAAGACCAGGAGCTTTTGCTGACCAAAGGCGAAGAACAGAAACACCTTTGCCATCCTTACCAGCAACATGCATATCATACGGAATCGCCTGAATAACTGTTGGGTTTCCAATTTCAACGTGGTGATAATGTTCTTCCCAGATATCCTTTACTTCACCCTCAAACTTGATTTCCATAGCCTGTTCTTCGTGAGGAACAAGCCAAACGTCACCGCCAGGAAGCCAGAAATCAGGAAGTTCTGTCTGCCAACCATCAACTAACTTCTGTTTAAAGATGCCATACTCATAAAGAATGGTATATCCTTTCGCAACATAACCCTGAGTTGCAAGGCCATCAAGATAGCAAGCCGCAAGACGACCAAGGCCACCGTTACCGAGACCTGCATCAGGCTCACAGTCATAAATTGAATCCATCTTGATGCCATAATCTTTTAAAACACTTTCAAAAACCTTTGTGAGGTTAAGATTGTAAAGATTATTCTTAAGTGAACGACCCATAAGGAATTCCATGCAGAGGTAGTAAACTCTTTTTGTGCCCTTTTCAGAGCCTTTTTTTGAAAACTCTGCTCTGCCCTGACTCATCATATCTCTTACGATAAGTGCAATAGCCTTATAGAACTGCTCATTTGTTGCTTCATTAGGATTAACTCCGATAAAATGAGAAAGTTTTGATTCAACAAGCTCTTTTGCTTGCTTCTTTGTAAGTGTATAATTCATACAATTCCTCCAAAAAGTATTGTGAAATTAGTCATTTATTAAACTTTGTTTGTCTATTTTACACTAAAAAAAGCATTTTTTCAACCATAATAAAAAAGTTTTTGATATATTTTTATTATATGTGTTTTTTACAATAAAAAACCCACGATAAAATTCACCGTGGGTTAATTTATATTGAGTTTTATTGAGCTGGAGTTTCTGTTGGAATATCAGCGTCATCCTTCATAGCGTCCAACATATAGCTGTAGTTAACATAACCAGCTGTTCTCCAGATAACTTCAAACACATTACCATTTCTTACATAGAAATTCTTTTGGTTTGTGCCTTCTCTGTAAGTTGTAAATCCGTTCCAGTTACCTTTATCGTCAGTAACATTCTTAAGACCCTCTTCAATCTTGTCAGCCATTTCTGCATCACGTGCATAGAGAACTGCTTTAACTACGCTTCTCTGTGGATATGTGACACCAAACTTGAATCCTGTAAGCCACCAGTGTTCCTGCTCATATCTGATGAAAAGAGGGTTGTTGCTGTTATAATCCGCAACAGTCTGATAATAAGTGAATTCCATTCTAAGAAGGTTTTCATCAGCAGCACATTCATAGAAATCACCCGGTGCACCTGCGCTCTTTGTATAAACGCCAAGTTCAGCACCTTCAAGAATACCGTACTGACCCTTCCACCACTGAAGTCTCCAGTCATAATTACCATATGTGAAGTCAACCTTAAGTGTCAAGTACACCATAGCTGTAATTGGAGCTGCACGGTCATAAATATCGTGGAAGCCGAAATATCTCTGCCATGGATTCAAATGAGTATAGAAAATCTTTTGTTCTTCATCATACTCATAGCCAGCCAATCTAACAACTTCACGTCTTTCTTCTTCAGTATCAAAATGCGAATAGAAGTCCTGAAGTGTACCCTCCCAATCAAGTTCCGGAAGGCTTATCATACCTGAAGTGTTGCCAGGCAATCCGTTGTTATTGTTGCTGTTATTGTTATTGTTATTATTTCCGTTATTGTTATTATTGTTGTTATTGCTGTTATTGTTGTTGCCATTTCCACTATTGATTATAGGAGTAGAATTTCCACCATTATTAATAGTTGTATCATTACCGCCATTACCACCATTAATATCTTCTGTTAAATCTTCTGAACCTAAATCATCAGGACCTGCAATATCTACCTGTCCATCAGCAGGCTCTTCTTCAATAGCAATCTGGCATGAAGCAAAGCTACATACAAGCAAACTGATTGCCATGATTATTGCTATGATTCTCATAAAACGTGATTTCATTATATATTCCTCCATATCGTATTTTCTCCATATACATGTCATATTATGACACAAAAGCAAGTTATTGTCAATGATTTCTCGTTGCATATTTTATCCAATTGAATCTTATTGATTTTTGCCATATACTATGGTATTATTATTAAATAATATCGTTTAGTATTGGAGTAAACAAAATGAGTCTTGTACGTAATATAGACCTCTATCCATCAGGTCAACAAAAAATCGAATGGGTAAAGGCACATATGCCTGTTCTTAGAAGTATAGAAAAGGATTTCAGCGAAACCAAGCCATTCAAGGGCTTAAAGGTAGCTTTATCAATTCACCTCGAGGCAAAAACGGCTTATCTTTGTACGGTTCTTGCTGCAGGCGGAGCAGAAATGTATGTAACTGGCTCTAACCCTCTTTCCACACAAGACGATGTTGCTGCTGCTCTTGCATACAATGGACTAAATGTGTTTTCTTGGTATAACGCAACAGCAGAAGAATACAAAGAACATCTCAAATGTGTAATCCAAGCAGGTCCTGATGTTATTATTGACGATGGTGGCGACCTTGTAAATCTTATTCACAACGAGTATCCTGAACTTTTGCCAAATGTTATGGGTGGTTGTGAAGAAACAACTACAGGTATTATCCGTCTTGTTTCAATGCACAATGACGGTGCACTCAAATTCCCTATGATTGCAGTTAATAACGCAAAATGCAAATATCTTTTTGACAATCGTTATGGTACTGGGCAATCTGTATGGGATGGAATCAACCGTACAACCAACTTAATTGTTGCAGGCAAAAAGGTTGTTGTTGCAGGATATGGTTGGTGTGGTAAAGGTGTTGCTATGCGCGCAAATGCTCTTGGTGCACAGGTTATAGTTACAGAAATCGACCCTATTAAAGCTATGGAAGCAAGAATGGATGGATTCTCTGTTATGGAAATGACAGAAGCAGCAAAAGAAGGTGACTTCTTCATTACTGTTACAGGATGCAAGGATGTTATTACTGAAAAAGTCTTCAAGAACATGAAAGACGGTGCAATCTGTTGTAACGCAGGTCATTTCAATGTTGAAATCAACCTTCCTGACCTTGAAAAAATAGCAGTTGAAATTAAACCACAGCGAAACAACATTATGGGTTATGTTCTTCCTGACGGCAGAACAATCAGCATTATAGCAGAAGGCAGACTTGTAAACCTTGCTGCTGGGGATGGACATCCTGCAGAAATTATGGACATGAGCTTCTCTATTCAGGCTCTCTGTGCTGAATATATCGTAAATAATCACAAAAATCTCACTGCTTCCGTAATCGATGTTCCTGAGGAAATCGATAAAAAGGTTGCTTTAAGAAAACTCAATAGTTGGGGCACATCAATTGATGTTCTCACTGACGAACAAGAAAAATATATTAACAGTTGGAACGTATAAACTATGGCAGATAACAAATTCAGATATTCAAAAGACAATTGTCCCGTCTGCAATCAGCTTTTTCAGGCAGATGACGATATAGTTGTGTGTCCTGTCTGTGGCACACCACATCACCGTGAATGTTACAAACAGAATGGTGCTTGTGGCAACGCAGATAAGCACAGTGAAAATTTTATATGGGAGTCAAAATTCGCAGAAGAAGCTACTCCTGCAGAAAACACAAACCCTGTTGTAAAGTGGAACATTAACGATTACAATGGTGAACTTCCGCCACTTCCTTTCAATATGGAAATACCTATGCAAACTCCTCTCAAAATGTTCCCGGCTGAGCTTGAAGAAGGTGTTTCAACAGAGGATGTAGCCGTTTTTGTTCAACAGGATGCAACAAAATACATCCAGAAATTCTTCTGTATCAAGGGTGGAAAGAACAAGTGGAACTGGGCAGCAATTTTCTTTGCTCCTTACTGGTTCTTTTACAGGAAGTTGTATAAGCACGGAACAATTGTTATGGCGCTCCTCCTTATGCTCTCATTTCTTTCCTATCTTCCCCCTGTTGAAAAGTTTCTTACCGAAGCAAGTAATTACTACTCAGAAGTTGCTGCTTTGGGTGAGGAAAGCCTTTCTGAAGAGATAGATGCGCAATCTCTTAATTTTCTTACTGATAAAGCTCAGAAAATTGTTAACGAAAACAAATTGGGTGTTGGTATTCTTACTGGGCAAAGTCTTGCGTCAATTATACTCGCCGTTTTTATCGGTCAGAACGCAAACAAATGGTACTATAAACATGTTGTAAAAAGTATCCGTGACATCCGTTCAAAGGTAACGGATACTGACAATATCAAACAACAAATTTACAAAGCCGGTGGTTATGCTTTCGGAATAACCTTTTTGGCAATACTTGTTGAAAAAATTATAATTTTTGGGTTTGATTTAATATTGATGGCTATTGGTCTTTGATATTAAATTACAACAAATAAAACTTTTAAGGAGTTCTTAATATGAAAATTACAAAAGCTATTATTCCTGCCGCAGGTCTTGGCACTAGAGTTCTCCCAGCATCAAAAGCAGTTCCAAAGGAAATGCTCAATATCGTTGATAAACCTGCTATTCAGTATCTTGTTGAAGAAGCTGCAAAATCAGGTATCACAGATGTTCTTATTATCACAAACCGTGGCAAAGGTGTTATTGAAGACCATTTCGACCACGCTTATGAGCTTGAAGACAAGCTCAGCAAAAACCCTGATAAAAAAGCTCTTTACGATTCAGTTCTTGAATGTTCGCAGCTTTGCAATACATACTTCCTTCGCCAGAAAGAAACAGGTGGCTTAGGTCATGCTGTTCTTTGTGCAAAGAACTTTATCGGCAACGAGCCATTTGCTATTCTTTATGGTGATGATGTTTTCATTTCCGAAGGCGAACCTGTTACAAAACAGCTTATCGATGCCTATGAAAAATACGGCAAAGGTGTTGTTGGTGTTAAAGAAGTTCCTGAAAAGGATGTTTGCAAATACTGCTCTCTTCAGGTTGAAAAAATCGAGGACAAAGCCTTCAACTGTACAGATATGATTGAAAAACCAAAGCCAGAAGAAATTATGTCTAACTATTCAATTCTTGGCCGAGTTGTTATGCCACCTGAAATTTTTGAAATTCTTGAAAACACACCAAAGGGTGCAGGTAATGAACTTCAGCTTACAGATGCCATGAAAACACTTGCACAGACAAAGGGCGTTATTGCTCTTGATTACGAGGGTGTCCGTTACGACATGGGTAACAAAATGGGTATTATGAAAGCAAACTGCGAAGTTGCTCTTAAACACCCTGAAATCAGCGAAGATTTCAAAGCATATATCAAAGAACTTGCAAAGAATCTTTAATAGTAAGTTTATATGGATAAAAAGCAATTAATTCGCATAATCCTGTTAATTGTTGTTGTAGCATTATCCTTCTCGGGAATATTTTTATGGAATCAGCTTGAACCTGAACCCGTAGAAGACATAGATATACCCGAAAGTACTTCAGCCGAACAAACCACAGAATCGCCTATATTCCCCTCAAGGCTTTTAAGGCATGCACCTAACATATACATACAATGGCTTTCTGAGAATAGTGAATTCGACGCTGTTACAATTGATTGGAAGTGCACAGAAGATGCTTGGGGTACTTATTGGGCTGTTCATCAATGGTCATATGGGTATGCAGGTTTTCAAAACTTTTTAGGCAAGCATGTTCTTTTACTCTCTCTTTGGGACTTGTCCGATGGCACCCGTCCAACCATTGAATATACTACCGGTGGACATCATGGTGACTTTGGTGGCGAGGGAGAGGGTAAACAGGTCTATACCCTTTTCGATTGGAAGGTAAATACTTGGTACTCAATGAAAATTGAGAGACTTTTCCAAAACGATAAAACTTACTTCACTCAGTACATAAAAGAAGAAAATGGGGATTGGATAAAAACAGCATCTATCAGTTATCCAACTGATGTTCAACTTTTTGAAGCGACTAGTTTTTTCCAAGAGGATTTTGCTTTTAATAACCAGCGTCGCAGTTGTGAGGTAAAGAATGCAGGCGGGCTGATTGCTAATACAGGTACCTGGGATTACTGGAAAAGTGGCGAAATAACCAACTCTTTCTTCCCAACATCCGATGCAACCTGGGGAAATGGTGCTATGGAAAATATATCTTTCGATTGTACCTACAAAAACAGGGGCGACTCAATCTGGATACAAGCCGGTGGATATGACGACACACCAAGCAACATTACATTCCCTACAACAGAAACCTTAACATAAGAAAAAGGTAGATACTTCGGTATCTACCTTTTATTATTATCATATTATAATATCTTTCATTTTCTCTTTTGCACGTTTCATTGTTTTACTCAGGAATATTGCACTCAGAACAAGTGAAACACACTCTGCAATAGGGAAACAGAACCAAACAAGTTCAAGTCTGCCACTCTGTGCCAATAACCACGCTGATGGCAAAAGAACAACCAACTGACGACAAACCGAAACTATCAGGCTGTAAACAGGTTTTCCGATTGCTTGACAAACAGAACCTGCAATTATACAGAATCCCGCAAAAACATAATGCGTACCGATTATTCTCAACGCCGGAACACCTATTTCCAGCATCTCTTCTGATGCATTGAAGAATGAAAGTAGGACATGAGGAATAAGTTCAAACGCCAACAATCCCATAAACATTATAGCTACTGCAGTTAATATTGTGATTTTAATTGTCTTTTTCACACGGTCATATCTTTTCGCACCATAATTATATGCAATTATTGGCACCATACCATTATTCAAGCCGAAAATAGGCATAAACACGAAACTCTGCAGCTTGAAGTAACTACCAAAAACTGCGGTTGCTGTTGTTGTAAAGGAAATCAATATTTTATTCATAGTGAAAGTCATAATTGAACCAATTGACTGCATTACAATTGATGGCAAACCTATTTTATAAATGTCTTTAACAATCGCAGAATCCCAACGAATCAATTTAAGACTGATGTGAATATCCTTATTGAATTTTATGTTGAAGATTACCGCAAGAATTGCCGCAACAATCTGTCCTGATACAGTAGCTATTGCTGCACCAAGGACTTCAAGACGGGGCATACCACAAAGTCCGAATATCAATATTGGGTCAAGAATTATGTTAATCAGTGCACCCACCAACTGTGCAATCATGGAAAGTGTTGTACGACCTGTTGACTGCAACAATTTTTCAAAACAGAACTGACTACATATACCAATGGAACAACCAAGGCACACGCTGGTATAGTCAGCGCCATATTTTACTATTTGTTCAACGTCTGTTTGAGCTAAAAAGAAAAACTTTGACATGAAAATTCCAATAGCCGAAAAAACCACCGAACTACAGAGAAAGAGGAAGATGCCTGTATTTGCAATTTTGTTTGCTCGGTCAAACTGTTTTGCTCCCAACGAACGTGATAACAATGCATTCATACCGACTGCTGTTCCCCCGCAAACTGCAATTATCAACTGCTGCAACGGGAAGGCAAGGGAAACAGCATTCAAAGCATCTTCTCCTAAACGGGACACAAAAACACTGTCAACTATATTATAAAAAGCCTGTACAAGCATTGATATCATCATCGGTGTTGACATGGTTGCCAGAAGCTTGCCTATGGGCATCGTCCCCATTTTATTTTCTTGTAGTGGATTATATTTTGTCTCTGCCATTTTAAATGTCCTTTTTTGCATAAATTATGCCCACAGACAGAGGTTTAATCTGTCTGCGAGCTATATATTAGTTAAATATAATTATTTCTTTACTTTTGATTTTTTGCTGTTATGGTCACTGCTTCCGTAACCATAACCATAGCCGTAACCATAACCGTAGCCATAACCATAGCCGTAACCGTAACCGTAGCCCTTCTTACCTTTTCTGTTCTTCTTAATGAAGTCAAATACAGAGCCGTTTTCAGCGTCATTATAAATACAACCAACAACTTCTTTACCAGTACCAGACATATCGTCGATTGTTCTTCTGATTCTACGCATTGATGAGCGGTCTCTGCGAACAACCATAACGTTAGCATCTGCATACTGTGCAATGATACTTGCGTCAGCAACAAGACCTGCAGGAGGAGTATCAACAATGATATAATCAAATTCGCTTCTTATCGCATCCATTACATCTGACATTTCATCAGCCGACAAGAGTTCTGCTGACTCACCGATTGCTGTTGATGTAACCAAAAGGAAAAGATTGAACTTCTCGAAATACTTAATTGAATCGCTTAATGTTCTCTCGCCTCTAACCACACCAGGAAGACCTAAATCATTAGCTGCTGAAATACCCAACTCTTTATAAACTGAAGGTTTACGAAGGTCAGCATCGATTAAGAGAACTGATTTGCCTGTCTTTGCAAGAGCAAGAGCTGTATTAATAGCAGTAGTTGTTTTACCCTCGTTTTCCATAGCACTTGTGAAAACGAAAACTTTATAGTCATGACGTTTAGCGATATTTTCAAGCTTCGTACGAATCAACTTAAAGGATTCAATAAACATAAACCCTGTCTTCTTATCTGTAATAAGAAGGCTCTTATTTTCAGTTGGTTTCTTAAGGTGAACAACTGAACCAATAATCTTCTGTCCAAGTTTATTTGTGATATCATCAGGAACCTTAACAGTATCTTTAATGAAGATAATCAAACAAATTGCAAGCATTACGACACCTGCACCTGCAACGAAGCCTAAAAGAGAATACAAAAGTGTAGTGTTATTTGCGTCTGCTTCTTCAGGTTTTACAGGGTATTCAGAAACCTTTGCGTTTGTGCTTGGCAAGATTTCTTTTGCAAATCCTTCAAAATTATTTACATAGCTTGTAGCAACTGCAAATGAGACATTAGGGTCAGAAGATGTAATTGAAACCGCAATGAACGATGTATCTTCAATGTGAGATGATTTAATCATTGCTCTTATTTCTTTACCTGTAAGGGGCTGACCATTTACAGTATATCCTGAATTCTTTGCAACGATATTCATAAAGTCAGGAGACTTAGTCAATCTCAAATAGTTTTTTGCAAGCATTGTACTCGCACTGATATCTGATGATGACTGTCCTGGTGATGTAGCATTTTCAGCTTTGTTACTGATGGCAAATTCCATTGTACATGTATACTTTGGAACATATGTAACTTTAGCTACAACAAAGCCCACACTTGCGCAAATAACTGCGCTGAGCAAAATTGCCCACCATTTTTGAAACAAACGAACAGCATACTGTGCTATGATTTGAAAATCTATGCCGTCATTAGCCTGAACATTTTTTGCATTATAATCCATACTATCGCTCCTATAACCAAATTTTATAATTCATTTTATTATATCAAAGTCACTTTTTTATTGCAATGCTTTTTTACAAAAACAGTTACATATTTTTATTTTTCTTCAATTTTTCCATTAGCAACAGTAATAAGACGGTCACACTTATCTAAAACAGCCTCTCTGTGTGTAATAATAATAACCGTAATATCTTCTTTTTTCTGCAAATTCTCAATCACTATTTTTTCTGTTTCCGCATCCAGAGCACTTGTTGACTCGTCCATGAGCAACACGCCACTGTTCGCAAGAATTGCCCTTGCAATGGCGATTCTCTGCGCCTGCCCCTCAGAAATACCTGCACCAGATTCACCAAGCATAAAGTCCAGACCATCTTCAAGGTCATAAGCAAATTCAGCCGCTGCAACAACCAAGGCGTTTCTTATTTCTTCTTCCGTTGCCCCAGGACTAAGAATCGTTAAGTTTTCCCTTATTGTTCCACTGAAAAGCATATTCCCCTGTGGCACAAAAGAGAATAGTTTTCTCGTTTTCTTGCAATCATACTCACCGTGCTTTGTTTCAACTGTTACTTTTCCTCCATCAACAGGATATAATCCCGTTATCAGTTTAAGCACCGTTGATTTTCCTGCCCCTGACGGACCTTGAATCCCAATAAACTCGCCTTTATTGACTGTAAAAGATGCATGAGAAAAAACTTTCTCATCGCCGTATCCAAAAACAGCGTCTCTTACCTTGATTTTCACAAAATCATCATAATTGATATCAACATCTTCTACGGTCTCAGCGTTTTCATTACAGATTTCCATCAATCTTTGTGCTGAAGTGGTCATTGCAAAAAAAGATGGAAGCACACCAGTGATGCCTACAACTGGCGACTGTAATTGATTGACAAGCTGAACAATAGCAACAACAGCACCAAAGGTCATTGTGCCATTAAGCACACCATATGAACCATATGCCACAGCAGCAAGGAATCCTACTGCAAATGCCAAAGAAAATCCTATTCCCGCAATTATCGAAAACCCTTTTTTCTTAACCTTTTCACGATAGAATCTCTTTTGCTGCCTAACAGAACGACTCATTACTTTATCTTCTATTCCAAAAACTTTTACTGCAAAGAGATTTTCAAGCATTTCTTGCATAAAGGAACGTACTCTTGAGTCTTTCTCCTGCACACTGCGATGCAATTTTTTTAGATACTTTCTTGATATCGCTGCAAAAACAACAACCAATGCACCACAAATAATAAACACCTTTGCAAAATTCTTGTCAATATGATACAAAGCAATTGCACCGCTGAGAATTCTGACAAAAAAAGCAATCGAAGTAGGGAAAATGTGAACATAATTATCACTTACCATCTGAACATCAGCAGTAAGTCTTGTCATCAGGTCACCACTATGTTTTTCAACATTGTCGGCATAATTTCCTCTAAGTATATTGAAAAACACACTTGTTCTTAAATTAATCTCTGCCTTACCTTGGCTTATTGCCTCCACTAATGAGGCAGTAACTCGTGCTAAAATCTGAGAAATAATCAAACAGAAAAGAAAAATGGAGTTTTTTATCAATTCTTCTTTATCTCCGATTTGAGCACTATCCATTACTCTTTTAGACAAAATAGCAAATATTGTTACACACAGCGCAGACCAGGCGTTAAGCAAAACAAGCACCACACCCTCTTTTAAACGCCCACCACAATGTGTATATATCCACTTAAACACTGACTTCTCTTTCATTCGTATATCCTATTATCCTTATTCATCAATGAGATTGTGCTTTCTCATTTTCTCAATTAATTTCTCAACATCGTTTTTAACAATATGTAAATCCACATTATAGTCGGCTGAAATTTTTGCAACAATATCCTCTACTGAATTTGTTCCATCAAGCATATTAAACACTTCTGCGCCAACATCATTAAAAGTGATAACACCATTAAAATTAATTCTTTGAGCTCCTGTTGCAATAACAATTTTGCTTCCCGCAACATCTTTCAAAATGAAACCATCTTTAATTTTCATCGTTTATCAACCTTTCTATTTCATTATAAGCAACAACTGCAGCCTCGGGGTTCATATTGCAACCCAATGAAAACACAGGCACAGTTCTCAACACCATATCTGCCAAATCAAGCATTTTTTCCGCCATTTCCCTATTTGAAGGATTTATTGTCTGCTCAAGGAAAAGAGGCACCGCCATTGCTGCAGGCATTCTTTTCACCTTATTCTCTTCACTTCTGTGCAAAAACACAATTGCTCTGACAGGAAGTTTTGCATTTGCATTTTCGTCCGTCTTTCCTGAAAAGGGAGTTCCCCAGACATAGCATTTGCCTTCCTCACAAACCAAAGCAGGCTTGTCGTCATTGATAATTCTTGTCCCCGACAGATTCTCTAACCATAAATGGGTGTGAGTTGACTTACCCGTACCACTTCTGGCAGAAAAGAGATATGCGTGTCCATCCTTTTCAACACAGGAAGAATGTAGCATCATTCCGTTGAAATTCAATAGTTTGTGATAAAACGCCTCCCCTGTCCACATGTATTCATGCTCATCAGGAGTAAGATATGGAATTTCTTCTTGTTTCTTTTCGAGAAAACCCTCTTTTATTACTATTCTGATATCAGTCTGGGCACTGTCAAATTCTGCACGGTACTCCTCTGAACGTTTTTTCAGCAATTCACCCTGCACTTCATATTCGGTTTTTAATCCTGCAATTATAAACTGTTCCATTTTACTCACCTTATTTTAAATAAGACATTGGATTAATACTCTTACCGTTCACCCTAATTTCAAAATGCAGGTGTGCACCCGTCACATATCCCGTTGCACCTATTTTGCCAATTGGTTGTCCACGGGATACCTTTTGTCCTGCTTTTACAACAAGTGAACCTTTCTTCATGTGATAATAACGAGTCTGAACACCGTTGCCATGGTCAATTGTCACACTGTATCCTGCTGCACTTTTCCATCCTGACTGAACAACTGTTCCACTTTCTGCTGCAACAACTGTGCATCCTGTACTTCCCCCTGGTCGAACAATGTCAATTCCATCGTGCCAACCGTCACCAAGGTTACGTCGTCCATAACCTGAAGAAACCTGATACGCTCCGATTGCAGGCCATACAAATCTCCCGCCAAAAGACACTGCTCCATCTGAATCATATGGACTTTTCTTAGTTCCAATATGTATTTTTTCGCTCAGCGCCTCTTTAATTACTGTTCTTGAAACTTCTTTTGAAGAAACAGCAACACCACCGATATAGGTTACCAATTCCGTAACTTTCTCAACACCCTTTTGTCCTTTTGTAACTGTACGTGAGTCGCCAACATATAAACTGTCTGTGTTTATTTTGACTGTTTCAAAAGGAATTTCAACTTCACGGGATTCTGTTTTTGTCGTCTGTACCTGTATATATTTTTCTTCTGCCTGAATGAGAATTGTCTGTCCTGCAGTTACAGAATCTCCTATAGATGGATTCAAAGAAAGCAACTGGGAAACGGTTGTTTCAAATTTTCCTGCAATCTGCGCAATACTATCACCATCCTGCACCGTATAATACATTGCATCATGTTTGTTTGTTTTTAATTTCTGTTGCAAAAAAGATGCATCTTTAATAGTGTTTTCATTATCAGGGTACAAACCTTGAACATAGTCAATGTTCTGCACAAAACTTACAACAGCATTTTCCTCACCTGTTTCATTTTCTGCCAGGATGGTATCGAAAACATTCATTGCATCAGTTTCGTTCTTAACTGCGCAGACAAACTCGTCATTAATGTAAACACCACAAGCAGTTCTTATTTTGCTTCCGGATTTTTTAATAAGTCTGTCACAAATTTCTGCTGCATTATTTATCTGACTTCTTTTGACAGGTACAATTCTATACTTCGCTGAACTGATTACGACAGCCTCATGAGTATTATCGTCGTTTAATGTCACCAAATTCGAAGAAATATCCATACGGTCATATGCCAGCTGTCTTGCTTCCTTGTACACATTTTCATTTTGCACATAACCTATAACTTCGTCATTACAACTTACTTCAAGAGCAAAGTTTACACTGCTCCAGAAAGCAACAACGTATATAACAACAGCAAGTGAAACTACAGGCAACACAATATTTCGCACATACACAAATGCGCCTTTGTAACGGTTTACAGCCACCGAAACATAGTGACGCAACTGAGCTGTTTTTTTAATGTTCTTTCCCTCTCTTGATGTATGTGAAAACACCTTTTTAGCGTCGGCAACAAGATTTTTAAATTCATCAACACTCTTGTGGAAAGCGCTTAGTGCATGTTTGTTGATTACAATTGCCAAAGTGAAAATCAAGGTTGTAAAAGCCTTAACCGGCTTTAAAAGTAACGATAAAAGCCATCTAAAAAAGCGTTTTCCATATCTTAAAGTCTGAATTCCCACATAATAAATAGCATCAAAAATCATCCCAAGAAAATCCATTGCTTTTATCGCTCCTTTCCTAAAAAATCACATAATTACTCATAATAATCCATTTTCTATGCATTATATCACACACATCTCAAAAACGCAAGTTTATACGCTGGATGACATTTTTTGGATACGAAAAACCGTGTAATTTTTGTAAATATAGAGTTTACTTTTTTCTTATTATATTGTATAATGTTTTGTAATTATATTTTAATGAAAAATGAGGGTGGACAAGCTATGAAAAACTCTACTAAAAAATGGATGAAACTTGGCATGGGAATCGCTGTTCCTGGAGCTATTGCTCTTGCTGCAAGAAAAACATATACTGAAATCCGATACGGCGAAAAGAAAGCAAAAGAACTTCTTCCGTCTGCACAGGCAACTGACAAGGATTTATCCAATGTCCACTTCACTGCACACAGAGGTCTTTCTTCAATTGTTCCTGAAAATACAATTGAAGCTTTTAAAGAAGCAGCAAAATACAATTACTACGCTCTCGAATGTGACGTCCACTGCACAACTGATGGCAAATGGGTTATTATCCATGACTTTATGCTCCAATCAATGTCAAAGGAAAAAGGCGACGTAAAGAACTGGTCTTATGAAGACCTTAAAAAGGTTAAATTCACAAATGGTGCAAATATCGATAAATATCCGGATGCAGGTGTTTGCCTTGTTGAGGAATATATCGAAATCTGTAAAGAAGCAAATATCAAGCCTATGATTGAGGTTAAGGACAAGAGAATCGACAAGGTTAAGAGTCTCCTTGACATTATCCGTGCTTATGACATTGAAGATGATGTTATTCTCATCTCATTCCACGCATCAGTTCTTCGCGAATTCAAACGACTTTCACCAAATATGGAACTTTGGCTTCTTATGCACGGTATTAAGGATGAAAAACTCCTTGAATGTATAGAAAACGGATTTGGTGTTGCTTTCGAGGCAAAACTTGCTATCAGAAATCCTGAAATGATTCAGAAAATTCATGACAACAATCTTACTGCTGCTTGTTGGACAGTTGATACAGCAGATTTGCTTAACAAAATGCTTGAAAATGGTGTTAAGTACATTACAACAAACGCAATCATTCCTGAATAAAGAGGTTACATTAAATGACAGACTGCAAAAAAATTGCTGAACTTATATTTTCAGATGTGGACAAAACCACAGAGTATTATGAAGAACTTTATCCTGCAAGAGATTTGCCTGAAGGTGCAAGAGTGACAAGATTTGCTCCAAGCCCAACAGGATATCTCCATTTTGGCGGACTTTATGCAGGTTTTGCATCAAAACTCACTGCTGACACAACGGGTGGTGTCTTTATGCTCCGCATTGAAGATACTGATAAGAAACGAGAAGTCGAAGACGGTGTTACAGGAATTGTAACAGGTCTTGAGGCTTTCGGCGTTGCACCTGATGAAGGTGTTACAGGTTTTAATATTGAAAAGGGTAGCTACGGACCATACACACAAAGTCAGCGTCGTGAAATTTATCGTGCTTTTGCTAAAAAGCTTATGGAAGAAGGAAAGGCTTATCCTTGCTTCTGCACTCCTGAAGAGCTTGATGAAATCAGAGCAAAGCAGGAAAACGAAGACATCAAAGGTTATTATGGCGCTTATGCTAAATGCCGTGACCTTACTGACGAAGAAATCATTGAAAAAGTTAATGCTGGTATTCCTTATACAGTAAGACTCCGTTCAACAGGTGATATTTCAAGAAAAATCAAATTTGAAGATATGATTAAAGGCAAAATTGAAATGAGTGAAAATGTGAATGACGTTGTTGTTTTAAAGGCAGACGGAATTCCAACTTACCACTTTGCTCATGCCGTTGATGACCACCTTATGCGTACAACTCACGTTGTCCGTGGTGACGAGTGGATTGCTTCTGTGCCCGTTCATATCGAACTTTTCAGAGCATTAGGCAATAAGCCTCTTAAATATGCTCATATTGCACCGATTATGAAAGAAGAAAACGGTGGCAAAAGAAAGCTTTCAAAGAGAAAAGACCCTGAAGCAAATGTTTCATACTATATTGAAAAAGGTTACCCTGAGGCTTCTGTTAAGGAATATATGCTTACAATTCTCAACTCAAACTTCGAGGAATGGAGAAAGGCAAACAAAACAGAGGATGTTTCTAAATTCCCATTCAATCTTAAAAAGATGAGTGTTTCAGGCGCACTTTTTGATATGGTTAAATTCAACGATGTTTCAAAAAATGTTATTTCTGTTATGACTGCTCAGCAAGTTTACGAACTTGTAGTTGAATGGGCAAAAGATTATAACGAAAAGTTATATAATCTTTTTGTTGCTGATAGTAAAAAAGCAACAGCAATTCTTAATATTGACAGAGATAACCCTAAACCAAGAAAAGATATTGCTTGTTGGGAAGAAGTAGAAAATTATGTTTCATTCTTCTACAACGAACTCTATACTCCTGATGCAACTCTCCCTGAACACATCAACGAGGAAGATGCTATAGAAATTCTTACAAAATATAAGGATGTTTATTCTGCAAACGACAGTAAAGAAGAATGGTTTAACAAAATCAAAGAACTTTGCTCTGCTTGTGGATTTACTCCAAATGTTAAAGAATATAAACAGAACCCTGACGCTTTCAAAGGTCATGTTGGTGATGTTTCAACAGTTATCCGTATTGCAGTTACTTCTCGTACAAACACTCCTGATTTGTATTATATTATGCAGATTCTCGGTGTGGATGAAGTAATGAACAGAATTGATAACACAATAAATTCATATAACGCATAAAGAGGCAAGACTATGGAAGAAGTAACAAAGATTTCAAATTTTATTCACGATTTTATTGATGAAGATTTGGAAAACGGTGTGTACGATAAAGTTCAGACTCGTTTTCCTCCTGAACCAAATGGTTATCTTCATATCGGTCATGCAAAGGCAATCTGTATTAACTTTGCAACAAGTAAAAAATACAAGGGTGAATGTAATCTTCGTCTTGATGACACTAACCCACAAAAAGAAGATACAGAATATGTAGATGCTATTAAAGAAGACATTGAGTGGCTTGGTTTCAAGTGGAACAAATGCCTTTTCGCATCAAGCTATTTCGATTTCATTTATGAATGTGCTGTAAAACTTATTGAAAAAGGACTCGCTTATGTTGACGACCTTTCTGCTGACGAAATCAGAGAGTATCGTGGAACACTTACAGAGCCGGGTAAAAACAGCCCTTACAGAGAAAGAAGTATCGAAGAAAATCTTGATTTGTTCAAGAGAATGACTGATGGTGAATTCCCTAACGGAGCAAGAGTTCTTCGTGCAAAGATTGATATGGCTGCTGCTAATATCAATATGCGTGACCCTGTTATTTACAGAATCGCTCACGTGCCACATCACCAGACAGGTGACAAATGGTGTGTTTACCCAATGTATGACTTTGCTCATCCATTGTCAGATGCAAAGGAAGGTGTTACACACTCTCTTTGCTCACTTGAGTTTGAAAACCACAGACCACTTTATGACTGGTTCTTACAGGCTCTTGATATCCCAACACCTCCAAGACAGATTGAGTTTGCTCGTCTTAATCTTAATTACTGTCTCACAAGTAAGAGAAAGTGTTTAGCCCTTGTTAACGAAGGCATTGTTGACGGTTGGAACGACCCAAGAATGGCAACTCTCAGCGGTATGAGAAGACGTGGATACCCTGCAGCAGCAATTCGTAACTTCTGTGAAAAAATCGGTGTTTCAAAGGCATATTCAGTAGTTGACTACGGTCTTTTAGAGTCCTGTGTTCGTGATGAACTCAATGCAAACGCTCCAAGAGCAATGGCAGTGCTTCGCCCATTAAAAGTTGTTATTGACAACTATCCTGAAGGACAGACAGAAACTCTCCAGGTTGAAATTCATCCGGACCATCCTGAAATGGGTACAAGAAAGGTTACTTTCGGCAAAACTCTTTATGTAGAGCAGGAAGACTTTATGGTTGAGCCTGTTAAAAAGTATTTCAGACTCTTCCCTGGTAACGAAGTTCGTCTTAAGAGTGCATATTTCGTTAAATGTGTCGGCTATGACACTGACGAAAACGGAAATGTAACTTGTGTTCACTGCACATACGACCCTGAAAGCCGTGGTGGCAACTCACCTGATGGCAGAAAGGTTAAGGGCACTCTCCACTGGGTAAGTGAAGCAGATAGCTTTAAAGCAGAAGTTCGTCTTTACGACAGGCTTTTCAACAAAGAAAACCCATCAGACGAATCTGCAGGAGCATTTACAGAAAATCTTAACCCTGATTCACTTGTTATTCTTAAGGATTGCCTTATTGAAGGTGGCCTTAAAGATGGGCTTAAGGTTGGGGATACATTCCAGTTTATGCGTCAGGGTTATTTCTGCGTAGATATTACCTCAACTGATGAGAATGTTGTATTTAACAGAACAGTACAGCTCAACTCATCATGGGGAAAGTAAGGTGATAGAAATGAGCAAAACAAAACAACCTAAAACACTAAAGAAAAAAGAGAAACTTACAGGTTTCGATATTATGTACAAGGTTATTGCAATAATTATGGCAGTTGCTATGTTCCCTCTTTGCTATTTTACAACCATGGTTTACATTCAGATGGACCACACTCAGATAGCTGACCTCTGGGGCTCAATCACACAAAACAAAAACCCGGAATTAGGTGTTACTTATGAGGAAGTCTCTCTTGCGAATCTTCCTGAACTTTTTGAAACACTCTCAAGTTTTGGTAGCAGTGATGCTTCTGTAAATATCTGGAGCTACGAACACTTCAGACCTGCATTAATCGCAGCTGGATTTCTTGCTTTAGCACTTGTGCTTGGTCTTGTAATTATCGGCTTTGTTATTTTCTCAAGAAACCTTAAAGTTGTTATCGGACTTTCTGCAGCAGGTTTTGTTTCAACAATTATTTCTCTCGGAATTTTCAACGAAGCATTTGCAAAACCAATTATCAACGGAGCAGTTTCTCTTTCTGAACTTCTTAAAGTTGATGGCATTATTGGCTCACTTGCATTACAGTATATCGGCAAAATAACTGCAATAAGCCCACGAGAAGCTTTCTTCTCTGTAATGTTTATAATGTTAGGCATCTGCCTTTGGACATTATGCGTTTTACTTGTTAACTCAAGTGAAGAAAAAGAAAAGAAATCTACAAAATAATAAAGATTACACAAAAAAATAAAGCCTCACAAAAGTGAGGCTTTATTTTTTTTTACTGAAATTTAAATTCTTCTATTGAAGTAAGTTCTTCTTCAACGGGAGTTTCTTCCTCTTTAACAAGGTCCTGATAACTATATCCTTTTTCTCTTGATAAAAGGATAATCAACCCTGAGGCAAATGGGAACACACCACTAATGATTGTGTAAACTAAGCCCTTCTGCTCGTCTGTTGATTCAAAAGTCTTGTAAAGTGAAACAAGATAACAAACCTTATAAATAACACATGCAACCATAATTCCAGGAATAGCGAAAATGAACGGAATAAGTAATGCAAAGTTTTCTGGTGCATATATAAATAAGTCTAAGCCATATTTAATAAAATATGGAGCTAACATACCTACATATGAACCTATTGCTATAGTAACTGCCAACTTAATTGCTGAAAACACAGGAAGTAAAATTCGTGTCTTTCTCTTGATTCCCTTTGTTTCATCATAGCTATCTGCTACTGCACCCATTGTCCAGTTGCGGATAATTGGAACCCATATAAGCCAACTATTTTTGATATTTCTTCTTTCTGCAAGTCTCATATAACCTATTGATGACATAACATAATTTGCTAATACAATAAGTATAACTGTTGTTGCTGCAGCAGAGACAACACCGAGAAGACTTCCGAGAGTTGCTGTATCCATTGATGCCATTTTTAATCATCACCTTTTTTGATTTTGTTAATTTAATATATCATATTAGTATTGCTCTTGTCAAACGCTACATTAGAATATTAGCTGTTTTCCAGATTTTTCTGTGACTGCATTTTAAGATATGCGTTGATAAAACCGTCAATATCTCCATCCATAACAGCGTTTATATTACCGTTTTCAAATGATGTTCTGTGGTCCTTAGCAAGAGTATAAGGCATAAATACATAAGAACGAATCTGACTACCCCATGCAATTTCCTTATGGTCGCCTTTAATATCTTCAATTTTTGCAAGATGCTCTCGCTCTTTAATCTCAATAAGCTTTGATTTAAGCATGGTCATAGCAACTTCACGATTCTGATGTTGGCTTCGTTCAACCTGACAAGAAACCACGATACCTGTTGGCTTATGTGTAAGACGAACAGCAGAAGATGTTTTGTTAACTTTCTGTCCACCCGCACCACTTGCACGGTAAACCGCCATTTCTATATCGTCAGGATTAATGTCAACATTTGTGTCTTCATCAATTTCAGGCATTACTTCCAAAGATGCAAAGGATGTATGACGTCTGCCCGATGCATCGAAAGGAGAAACACGAACAAGACGGTGAATACCTGCCTCACTCTTCATAAATCCGTAAGCATTTTCACCCTCAATAAGAATACAAGCTGATTTAAGCCCTGCTTCGTCACCATCAAGATAGTCAAGTGTTGAAACCTTATATCCGTGACGTTCACCCCAACGATTGTACATTCTGAAAAGCATCTGTGCCCAGTCCTGAGCCTCAGTGCCACCTGCACCTGCGTGGAATGTGAGAATGGCATTCTTTGAGTCATACTCACCTGTTAAAAGAGTTGCTAAAGTCTGCGAATCAAGGTCTTTTTCAAACTTGTCAACTCCTAAAGTACACTCTTCAACAAGACTCTCGTCTTCTTCCTCGTCAGCAAGTTCAATCATCACAAGTGCATCTTCGTAATCTGTCTTAAGTTTTTCATAAGCAGAAACCTTATTTTTCAACACACTTGTTCTTTGTAAAACCTTCTGAGAATTCTGAATATCATCCCAGAATCCTTCCCGAGCCTGTTGCTCTTCAAGGGTTGCTATTTCGCTTTTCATTTTTTCAAGACCCAAAGCCTCAGCAAGGTTAGAAAGTTCTTCCTCATGAGCAATAAGTCGTAATTTTAATTCCTCGAATTGAAGCATAAATAATCCTCACTTAATGTATTTTGATTAGTTTATTTGTCACTTGTCCTTTAAATAGGCATAGTATATATTAAGATTCCCGTTTATTATGAAAGAAGGTAGGTATCACCTTTTAAACAGCCTTTTTTCAAAACGGATTAAATATATTCTCAACTATTTTTTGCAACTTCAGGAGCGGATGTGTTTTGAATCGCCGAAATGAAAAGGTTACCATCCGTTTCTCGAAGTGTTATTTTAAGATATTTATCAGGAGAAGGAGCAACCATTTCTCCGTTTTCTGCCTGTGCCCAAGCATCACCAGCAAGACATGCAACTGTAACAACAACCGTGTCCGTAGATTTTTGAACCTCCACAACATCAGGAGTGTAAATAGGCGTAACACCCGTCAAAGGCACTGTGTAAATACCTGTAACAGAATCATATAAAAAGTCGATACCATAACCCTCGATATTTCCATGTGTAGGGGTTATCTCGCTACCGAAAAGTTCAAAAAACTCTTTTTCAACCTCTGCTTTTGGAATGGCAAGTCCATTTTCATTTGTCGGGAACTTATCCGGTGTATTATCACTTTTAAGTAATGACCAAATTGATATCTCAATAAGTTCATTCATATCTGCCTTTGTAACATCATCAAAAGTTGTTGGGTCAATATGAACAACTGGCACAAAATATGCCTCATACTGTTCATAATTCTTTGATTTTACAATGGCAGAATCTACAAGATTAACTACGGAAACAACCACTGTCACCAACCCTGTCAATGCTAATAGCACAACAATCAAGCCAACAGGGAAAGCCAGTTTTCTTTTTATGCTTTTTGTTTTAGTTTTTTCAGCCATTTATCTCACCTGACCGTTACCATAAATTTTATACTTAAATGTATTCAGCTGAGGAAGTCCCAAAGGCCCTCTTGCATGAAGTTTTTGGGTTGAAATACCGATTTCTGCACCAAACCCAAACTCTCCACCATCAGTAAATGCAGTACTTACATTGTGGTAAACTGCTGCTGAATCAACTGAATTCATAAACTTTTCTGCATTTTCAAGATTCTCAGTAACAATACTCTCACTGTGATTTGTAGAGTATTTTCTTATATGTTCAACAGCTTCATCAACTGAAGAAACAATCTTAACAGACATTTTGTAGTCAAGATATTCTGTTGCCCAATCTTCCTCTGTCGCTTTAATAATATCAGGACAGATAGCACATGCAACATCATCACCATAAAGAATAACATTCTTTTCGTCAAGTTTTGTTTTGATTGCTATAAGGGCAAGTTCTGCAATATTCTTATGGATAAGAAGACTTTCTGCTGTGTTACAAACAGAAATTCTTCTTGTTTTTGCGTTATTGACAATTTTTACAGCCATATCAATATCTGCAAACTCATCAACATAAACATGACAATTTCCTGCACCTGTTTCTATAACAGGTACTGTTGAATTTTGCACTACTGCATTGATAAGCTTTGCACTACCACGGGGAATAAGAATGTCGATATAATCATTCATTTTCATAAGTGCATTTGCACTTTCTCTTGAAGTGTCCCTTACCAATTCAACTATATCAGGGTTAAAACCCTCTTTTTCAATAGCATTTCTCATTACATCCATAATGGCTGAGTTAGAATTAAAAGCCTCTTTGCCACCACGGAGAATTGCTGTATTGCCTGACTTTATCGCAAGAGCAGCAGCATCACTTGTAACATTAGGTCTTGCTTCGTAAATTATACCGATTACACCCAAAGGAGTACTTACTCTCTGAATTTTCATACCGTTTGGTCTTTCGGTTTCCCAAAGAACTCTGCCAACAGGGTCAGGAAGACTGATTACACCCTCAACACCCTGTGCCATGCCCTCGATTCGGTCAGCATTTAGCATAAGTCGGTCTAAAAGTGACTCTGCCATACCGTTTTCTCTGCCTGTTTTAAGGTCCAGAGCATTTGCGTCCAAAATCTTGTCACAGTTTTCACGGAGAGCAGTTGCAATAGCTTTAAGTATTCTGTTTTTATCTTCCGTTGATGCAACAGCCAAAGAAACTGATGCGTCTTTTACTCTTTTACCAATTTCTGTGAGCATAAAATCACTTACCTTTAAAGAATGTACCGATTTGTTTTCCGTCAAGCGCCTTATATATGTCCGTAGGGTCTTCACCATTCATAACTATTGTGTCAATTCCTGCAGCCATAGTTATTTCTGCAGCATGGAGTTTTGTAACCATACCACCAGTGCCTAGAGTTGAACCTCTGCCACCTGCAATCTTATATAAATCTTCATCAATTTCTGTTACAAGAGGAATCAATTTTGCATCTTCATTTTCATTTGGATTTGAGTCATAGAGTCCATCAATATCCGTGAGAATAATAAGTGCATCTGCATTTATAAGCTTTGCAACGATGGCTGAAAGGGAATCATTATCACCATATACAATTTCTTCAACTGCAACGCTGTCGTTCTCATTTATAACTGGAATTGCGCCGAAATCAAACAATTTGTTGAAGGTATTAACAAGATTTTGTCTTCTTTCGTCATTCTCTACGTCGCTTTTTGTTATAAGCAACTGTCCAACAGTATGACCATATTCACCAAAAAGTTTGTCATACATAAACATCAATTCGCATTGACCAATTGTAGCTGCAGCCTGTTTTCCTGCTGTGTCGGCAGGTTTTTCTTTAAGTCCTAATTTACCAACACCAACACCGATTGCACCACTTGTTACTAGCGCTACCTCAACTCCTGAATTAACAATATCGGAAAGCACACTTACCAACTTGTGCATTCTTCTTATATTTGTTTTTCCAGTATTGTATGTAAGGGTTGATGTGCCAACCTTAACAACAATTCTTTTTACGTTCTTTAAAACAGCCATTATTCCTGCCTTCTTGCTTATAAAAATTTAATCATAATATTTTATCATATATTTTTTGCTTTAACAACCATTTTATCGCATTTATATAAGTAACAAAATATTTTTATTCTCATACAATGGTACTGTCAGTTGATTATTTATGGGAGGAATTTCTATGTCAGAAAACAAAAACTGTACACCCACAAAAATAAAAGAAGCTGTCTGCATTGATACTAACCGAGTTTATGACTCCTGTGCTGACAAAGACTGTCTTGAAGATTTAAAAGTTTATTTTACAAATTCTGCGCAATGCATCATTGACCGTGCAACCAATGTCCGTTGCAGGGGTGCCGAAGTACTTAATGCCTTTATCGAAGTTGAAAGAGTTCCATTCAACAGAGGATACTATTCCGTTGATATTACTTATTATTTTAAAATCTGTCTCGATGTTTTCATGGGACACACAAATCCGCCTTGTATGGTAGAAGGTCTTGCATCCTTCTCAAAAAAATGTATTCTTTATGGCTCAGAGGGTAATGTTAAAGTGTTCTCATCCGAGTTTATCTGCAACGATATTGATGAACAGCTTGATATGGTCAGCACAAATCCAAAAGCTAAAGTTCAGACAGTTGACCCAATCTGTCTTGATGCGAAACTTCGCAATGCCAACGAATGTCACTCTTGCTACACTTGTTGCCAACCATCTCGCCTTCCCCGTTGTGTCTGCCGTTGCTTTGAAGGAGATTTCGATTGCTACGACGATGAACCTAAAAAAGCTGTTACCGTTACACTTGGAATATTCACCATTGTACAGCTTGAAAGAGATGTGCAAATGCTTATTCCTGCTTATGACTTCTGTATTCCAAGCAGAGAATGTGCTTGTGACAACGAAAATCCATGCGACGCATTCAGAAGAATTCAATTCCCTATTGATGAATTTTTCCCACCAAAGGAAGGTTGCTTAAAAGACAGCTACAGACCAAATTGTGCTTGTGGTGACTAAACAAAAAAGCGAGGGCAAAACCCTCGCTTAATTTTTATTTAATTAATCGTTGTTTCTTCTTCTGTTGAAACGACGATTGTTATCGCGTTTTTTTGGCTCTTCTTCGATTTCGTTTTCAGGAGTAAGACCCTTAACCTCGATAAGAGCATCGCGACGAGAAAGGTTAAGTCTGCCTTGGTCATCAATCTCAAGTACCTTTACAAGCACTGTGTCACCAACGTTAACAACATCTTCTACCTTTTCTGTACGCTTAACATCAAGACGGCTGATGTGAACAAGTCCTTCTTTACCTGGAGCGATTTCAACAAACGCACCGAAGCTCATAAGTCTTGTAACTACACCGTTGTAGATTGCACCGATTTCTGGGTCCTTTGCAATAAGTTCAACAATTGAAAGAGCACGTTTTGCATTGTCAAGGTCGATACCTGAAATGAATACACGTCCGTCTTCTTCAATGTCAATCTTAACTTCGCAGTCAGCCTGAATCTTCTGGATAACCTTACCCTGCTTACCGATAACATCACCGATTTTTTCAGGGTCAATCTTTGTTGAGAGCATTTTTGGAGCATATTTTGAAAGTTCTGCTCTTGGCTCAGAAATGCAAGGAAGCATAATTTCATCAAGGATATATTCTCTTGCTTTATGTGTCTTAGCAAAAGCTTCTTTGATGATTTCAGGTGTAAGACCATGAACTTTAAGGTCCATCTGAATAGCTGTGATACCTTTCTTTGTACCTGCAACTTTAAAGTCCATATCGCCATAGAAGTCTTCAAGACCTTGGATATCAACCATTGTCATAAAGTCACCGTAAACACCTTCATCACCTGTGATAAGACCACAAGAGATACCTGCAACAGGAGCTTTGATTGGAACACCAGCTGCCATAAGAGCAAGTGTTGAACCACAGATTGAACCCTGTGATGTTGAACCGTTTGAAGAAAGAACTTCTGATACAACACGGATAGCGTATGGGAATTCATCAACTGATGGAATAACCGGAACAAGAGCCTTTTCTGCAAGTGCACCATGACCGATTTCTCTTCGCCCTGGTCCACGAGATGGCTTTGTTTCACCAACTGAGTATGATGGGAAATTGTAGTGGTGGATATATCTCTTTTCAGTCTGTTCATCAAGACCGTCAAGAAGCTGTGCATCAGCCATAGGTCCGAGTGTTGCAATTGAAAGAACCTGAGTCTGTCCACGAGTAAACATACCTGAA
>JAZNJX010000020.1:0-22754 GCA_045578245.1 Candidatus Fimenecus sp.
GTGAAGCAATCAGATTGGCAAAGAAAAACGGAGTAATTTACGCTTCATATTGTAATAGTGATACATCAGTATATAAATACTTTTATCAGGGAATAGCACTAGATTATCTTGAAAAAGGTCTTATAAAAGAGGATTATCATACTTTTTCATCACCCGAGGAAATATTTGAATTATATCGTAAATCTGACATCGATGAACTTATGAAAAAGCACAATGTTACAAGACTTCACTTTGTAGGTGTTGATATGTTGTCATATATTTTCGATGATAGATTTGACCTTTTGACTGACCGTGAATTTGAAGAATATATGAAATTTCTCTCAAATATTTGTGAAAGAGAAGATTGCGTTGGTATGTCAATTCATATGCTTGATGTTTTTAAAAAGAATTAATTGGTTCGTAGGGGTCGGGCGTCCTCGATGACCCGTTACGCCCCATCTCAGAGGGGGCTGTCACGAGTAATGCGAGTGACTGGGGGAGTAACTCCCTCAGTCTCACTGCGTTCGACAGCTCCCTCATAGAGGGAGCGAAAAAGCTATCTGTCCCTACAAGAAAAAAGAGTACGGAATTCTCACTCCGTACTCTTAAATATTTATGTATCAAATTAGTTATTGATGAACTTGTCTTCTTCGTTGTTCCAGCTATAAAGCTTTCTAACTTCTTCACCAACTTGTTCTGCTGGATGTTCAGCTGCAAGCTTTCTCATAGCCTTGAAGTGAACCTGACGACCAGCAGGGGACATATCAAGTAAGAATTCTTTTGCGAATGTACCATCCTGAATGTCTGAAAGAATCTTTTTCATAGCTTTCTTTGTTTCATCAGTAATGATTTTTGGACCTGTGATATAGTCACCGTATTCAGCAGTGTTTGAAATTGAGTATCTCATACCTGCAAAACCACTCTGATAAATAAGGTCAACGATAAGTTTCATTTCGTGGATGCATTCAAAGTAAGCGTTTCTTGGGTCATAACCAGCTTCGCAAAGTGTTTCAAAACCTGCCTGCATAAGAGCACAAACACCACCGCAAAGAACTGCCTGTTCACCGAAAAGGTCTGTTTCTGTTTCTGTTCTAAAGTCTGTTTCAAGAACACCTGCACGAGCACCACCTATAGCAAGTGCATAAGCAAGAGCCTTGTCAAGAGCCTTACCTGTAGCATCTTGATGAACAGCAACAAGACAAGGTACACCTTTACCAGCCTGATATTCTGAACGAACTGTATGACCAGGTCCTTTTGGAGCAATCATAGTAACGTCAACGAATGAAGGTGGGTTGATGCAACCGAAATGAACGTTGAAACCGTGAGCAAACATAAGCATATCGCCTTCTTTAAGGTTTGGTTCGATATCTTTCTTATACATATCAGCCTGTAATTCGTCGTTGATAAGAATCATTATAATGTCAGCTTTCTTTGCTGCTTCAGCTGCTGTGAAAACTTCAAAGCCCTGCTTTTCAGCCTTTGCCCATGACTTACTACCTTCGTAAAGACCGATGATAACATTGCAGCCTGATTCTTTAGCATTAAGAGCATGAGCATGACCCTGGCTACCATAACCGATAACTGCAATAGTCTTGCCGTCCAATAAACCTAAATTACAATCTTCCTGATAAAACATTCTCTGCTGTGACATAATAAAATCTCCTAAAAAATAATATGTTGTTTGACATCTTGTTTGCGTTGTCATACAACATATTATATATGATAAAATCAAATTGTCAATACTTTTTTTCAAAATTAATCAAAAGAAATTTGCTCATTTATTACTGCATGGTGCAAGTGAATTGTAAGAGCACTTTTCATACCAATTGAATCCCTGTTTTTAAGGAATTTCATAATCATAATGTGGTCTTCATAAGCTTCTTCAGCAATTGTTTCAAGGTTGTAGTTTAATTCGATAGTCTTTTGAATTGTTTTTGTGAGAATAGGCAAGAATTGTCCTAAAAATTCATTGTGTGATGCCTTGAGTATTGCTCCGTGAAAAGAACTTTCGGAATCAATTCTTTTTGCACCACCTGGGTCTTTTTTCAATTCTTGTTGACAAATTTCACCAAGACGGAGAATTTCTTCAATTTCATCATCCGTAGCACGTTTACAAGCAAGTGCTGCAGCTTCAGGCTCAATAATCAAACGAGTTTCATACAAATCACGTAATGTAATCTGTTTTTTCATAAAATCGTTTACATCCAACTCATGTGCATACTGGTCAAACTGTTCCGATACATAAGTACCTTTACCACGTTTAACAACAAGCACACCATTTGAAATAAGGGTACGGATAGCCTCACGTAAAGTAGTACGACTGACACCTAACTCCTGTGAAAGTTCATTTTCATTAGGTAATTTTTCACCATAATTATATTTATGTTCTTCAACAATCATTTTTTTGAGTGTATCAGCAATTCTCTGTGATAAATTTTCCATAAAACATTCCCCAATCAAAAAATATAAAACAACTATACACTATTATCTCAAAAAATGCAAAGGTTATTTTCAATCTAAGATAAATGGCAGGAAGCAATAGTTGTTTCCTGCCAAGCTTTTATTTAGCCTTAATTTGTGTTGTAACGATATGTGCAATCGCTTTAACGCCTTTTGTAACATATTTACCAAGGTTACCTGAAAAACCCGTCATAACGGGATTCTTCAAGTCTTTTTCATTGATTCCGTCGGCATTAGCTTCTTTCAATGTTATGTTGTCATTTGTGAAAGGAGCAATATCATCATTTTCAGGTGTAGTAATTAAAGCACCATCAGCAAAAGCACAAATTTCTTGCTTTTCGTCGTCTGAAAGTCCACCTTTTGCCATAGGATATAGACCGAAAATTGCAGTTTCTGAACTTCCGTTATATGACGGAGCAATACTCTTTCCCTGTGCAGCAACAAGAGTGTAAGTTTCAAGAATCTCGTCATTTGCACGACTGAAATGATGTCTTTGGCTACCATAGTAAGTTCCAAATGGATTCATTCTTACTGTCTTGTCTTTCTCAAGTCGCATAGGACAATGAGCCATTGAAGAAAGCACCTGACGAGCATTCGCAACGATAATACCACCATCTTCATCATAGAGTCCCACAAATCCACCTGTTAATTGATGGTTGAAAGAGTCAACTTTTTGATTTTTCTCGTCACATTCAGGGAAACTTTGTGTCCTGAAAGAAGAAATGTCATCCACAAAGTTTCTTTTGATAACAGAAATATCACCATTAAGTGTAGGCGTAATCTGGAAAGGTACAGTTTCTTTCCAATTCATATCACTGTATCTGCCAAGGGCTGAGTTTTCAGTTGAAATGGATGTTGTTTCTGCTGTGTAAGGATAGTTTACAGTTGTACGAACAAAAATAGCATCTGAAAAATCAGTTTTAAAGAAATCAAATGTATAATTACCTGATTTAATTTCTTTTGGTAAGTGAATTTCACCTTTGATTCTTACACCCTCACCATTACCTGCAATTAAAAGGGGAGAGGTAACTGCATTTTCAAAACTATACTTATTTTTGCCGTATGTTATATATGATTGCAAGAAATCATAGTTGCCGATTCTTCTTCCATCAAACTGTGCAAAAGCAATACTGCCATTTGGTGAAAACATAAGTGAAACACGAGGTGTCTCAAGAAGATTTTTAAAGGTTGTTTCTTTACATTCACCATCAAAACTAATTACAATCTCGTATTTCTTTTTCTTCTTCTTGAAATTAAGCATAAGATAAGCGGATGAACAGTCGTCAGCAGTAGGGACAGCAACAAAGCTTTCAAGGTCACGAGCCTTAACGGTCATACAAGAAATATCATCAATTTTTTCTTTGATTTCAACCTGAACACATTGTAATAATGAATTGGTTATGTTGTGAATTGTGATTTTTTTAGTTTCAGGCATAGCTGAAACTTCATCAGCAATAACCTTATCACTTAAATCAAGTGCAGTTTTTTCTCTTTGAATGTTAAGTACAGGAGTTGCAAGTCCGAAGTGAGTAGTTGCAAGAAGTAAAACTCTGTTGTTGAATGATGGAGAAAGCATATCACGTTTACTTGTAACCTTTGACATAGCTCTTGCTCTTTCAATTCGTGTCCATATTTTTCTGTTGAATGGTTTTTCTGACCATGAAGCATATCCGGTGAAATTACCGTCAGCAGTGTCGTGGGTAAACTCTATTTTGCCTATTGGTTTGTGGTTCTTAATATATCCACCAGGAGTGTCAAAAACAACATAAGGTAAATCTGCAACTTCTGCAACAAGTCCATGAATACCATCGGTGTTTGCTATTTTACCCGTCATTTTACCCATATCAATGGTTTCCCAAAATATGGCGTCGGCATCCATATTTATAAACAAGAAAAGGTCGTTATTGATTTCTCTACTTTCCTGTTTTTTACGTAAATCCTTAATCCAGGCACGAAGACACCCTGCATCACAAACATCGGAATTTGAATATGTAGGGATAATTGTCATACTTTCACCATTATAGGTGTAGGTGAGGGGGTTAAATGCTTCTTCATCGGAAAGCCTTGGAATAATAGTCCTGAATGCATCAAAAGGTACACAACTATAATAAAGACAAAGAGCTTTGATGCCTAGTTTATTATACAGTCTTACCTGTGATGGAGTAAACATAACCTCTTGAGGACGGACAATCTTTTCACAAGTGCCGAAAATATCATTAAGACCACTACCATCAGGGTTTGTGATAGCAAGGTTAATACTTTCGCAGAATTCGTCCTCTGTCATAGCAGATAAGGCACCATTGTTATAACCCATTATGATGTTTTCATCACCATATTTTTCAACTCTTTCTTTCATCTTTTCAATGATATCAGGAGCATATTCAGGTAGAATTTTTTGTAATGAGAAAAAGTTTTCTGTGTCCCAAGTACCTTTTACAGGGATTCCTTGTTCATTAAATTCAGTAAGAGTATCAAGAATTTTTCTGATAATTCTAATATCCGACCCAAACCCTAAATTGTCATTTGTATCACCACGGTATGAGTGATAACAGTTAACGTGAAAACCATAAGCTATATGAATCTTATTTTCAACCATTTCCAACCTCTCCTTATATAAAATATAAGCATTACAAACATAATAACATAATATAACATCAAAGTAAAACATTTTATATATGAAAATTCCCCCTTGAAAAATCTGTCGCATAAGTATAAAATATAATGTAATATTGTAAAACTACATGTTTGTAGGAGGTCTCATTATGAATTTAAGAAGCGAAAGCGTATTAAGAGGTGCTGAAAGAGCACCTAACAGAAGTCTTTTCTATGCAATGGGCTATACAAAAGAAGAAATCGAAAGACCATTGATTGCTGTTGTGTCTGCACACAGTGAAATTGTTCCTGGTCATATTCATCTTGATAAAATCACAGAGGCTGTAAAAGCAGGTGTTCGTATGGCAGGGGGCACACCCGTAATGGTACCTGCAATCGGTGTTTGTGACGGTATTGCTATGGGTCATGTTGGTATGAAATACTCACTTGCATCACGTGAACTTATTGCAGACAGCGTTGAAACTATGATTATGGCTCATGGCTTTGACGGTGCAGTGCTTGTTCCTAACTGTGACAAGATTGTTCCTGGTATGATTATGGCTGCAGTTCGTCTTAATATCCCTGCAGTTGTTTGTTCAGGTGGACCAATGATGTCAGGTCTTGTTGACGGTGTTGAAACATCACTTTCAAAAATGTTTGAAGCAGTAGGGGCAAGAAAAGCCGGAATTATCGACGACTGCAAGCTTTGTGAATTTGAAGAAAATGTTTGTCCTGGTTGTGGCTCATGTTCAGGTATGTACACAGCAAACTCAATGAACTGTCTTGCTGAAGCTGTTGGTATTGCTCTTCCTGGTAATGGTACAATCCCCGCAGTACATAGTGGTCGTATTCAGCTTGCAAAACATGCAGGTATGGCAATTATGAACCTTGTTGAAAAGGATATCAAGGCTCGTGATATTATCAACGAAAAATCAATCCGTAATGCTCTTGCTTGTGATATGGCACTTGGTTGCTCTTCAAACAGTGTTCTCCATCTTCTTGCTATTGCTAACGAAGCAGAAGTTCCTGTTGACTTACAGATGTTCAACGAAATAAGTGCAAAAGTTCCTAACCTTTGTCATCTTGCTCCTGCAGGTGGAACACATATGCACGACCTTAACAATGCAGGTGGTATCCCTGCTGTTCAGGCAGAACTCGCAAAGAAAAACCTTCTTGATTTGTCACTCATTACTGTAACAGGCAAAACTGTTGGTGAAAACATTGAAGGTGCTTATATTAAGAATACAGATGCTATCCGCCCTATCGATAATCCATACAGTGAAACAGGTGGTATTGCAATCCTTTGGGGTAATATCGCAAAAGATGGCTGCGTTGTTAAACGTTCAGCAGTTGCTCCTGAAATGCTTTGCCATTCAGGTCCTGCAAGGGTATTTGACTCAGAAGACGAAGCTATCGACGCAATTTACAATGGTAAAATCACTCATGGTGATGTTGTCGTTATCCGTTACGAAGGCCCTATGGGTGGTCCTGGTATGAGAGAGATGCTTAACCCAACATCAGCACTTGCTGGTATGAAGCTTGATAAGACAGTTGCTCTTATTACTGATGGTCGTTTCAGTGGTGCATCCCGTGGTGCTTCAATCGGTCACGTTTCACCGGAAGCTGCTGCAGGCGGTGAAATTGGTCTTATCTACGAGGGTGATATTATTGAAATCAATATCCCTGAAAGTAAAATCAATGTTAAGGGGTCCGACGAAGAACTTGATGAGAGAAGAAAATCATATGTTAAACCTGAACCTAAGGTTAAGTCAGGTTGGCTTGCTCGTTATTCAACTCTTGTTTCATCAGCAAATACTGGTGCAGTAATGAAAAAGGTGTTTTAATCTATGTCAAGAGTAGTTAAAATCAAATCTGAACTGAAAAAGAATAAAAACAAAGCGTTTTTTAAAACTGCTTTGGTGATTCTTCTTGTTCTGCTTTTTGCATGTCTCGGATTTGGATTATTGTTTGCAATTTTGCTTAAAAAATCAACATTATCCATTGCTTTTCCAATTATCCTTCTGGTATTGTCACTTGTTCTTTTTGTGGTTTTCCTTGCATTTCGTAAGAATCTTGGAATTTTACAGTCAGGTGTCAAAGGCGAAGAAGCAACACTTAAAATTCTGCAAAGGCTTCCAAAGGAATACACAATTCTTACAAACCCTGTTATTATTAATCGTGGTATAACAATGGAACTTGATTTTGTTGTTATCGGTAAAAATGGTGTGTTCATTGTTGAGAGTAAGAACTATCGTGGAATTATCAGTGGTAAAACATCAAAGCAGACTTGGAAACAAGTGAAGCATGGTAAAAACGATAAGGTTTATGAAAAAGAAATCAACAATCCCGTAAAACAGTCTTTCCGTCAAGGAAAAAGAATGGCAGAAATGTTCAGGGATTTTGATATAACTGCGGATATTTATCCGATAGTTTACTTTGTCGATGACCGTTCTGAACTAAAAATTATTGACGATGTTCAGATGAATGTTGAGATTTTCAACAAAGAAAAGCAATTACTTGAATTTATTCAGTCAGCAGATGGCAGACATACTGTAAGTTCAAGCGAACTTACTAAGATAATAAGATTTTTCAAAAGATAACATATTGTCCATAATTTCATCATAGTATTCAGTGGTGATATTATGGACAATAATTTTTATGAACAAAAACGGGAAAGAAAAAGACTTGATAAAAAACATGAAAACAAGAAGAATCCTTTATCAAAGGTTGTTATTACACAATTCGTGACATCACTTTTGATAACAGCAATACTGTATGGAGTTTGTAGCACAGAAAGTCAATTATCTCAAAATATAAAGAGCTTTTACGCAGAAATATGTGAAACGGATATCGCTGTGTCGAGTTTGTTTGATACCTTTAAAAACGTTGTTAAACAAACCTTTTCACCGTCAGTGGAGAATAAAGAAACAGAAGATAAAAGTGAAACAGTAGCAGGGGAAGAGGTGAACTTTTCTCCTGATTTTATTTTTGGTGAATCAGTATGACCTTTAAGTTATGTGACATTAAAATTGAGATAACCTTTTTGTTTGTAGCGTTTCTTACATTTATCATTTCTCTGAAAGCACCTGCTAATCTGCTTATAACGGTTGCATCATCATTACTTCATGAAGCCGGACATCTTTCAATGTTGATATTCTTAAACAATAAACCGCAAGCAGTAAAGTTCGAAATTGTTGGAATGAATATTATCCGTCAACAAAATTTGAAAATAAACAGAAAGGAAGAAATTGCAATTTCTCTTGGCGGACCACTTATGAATTTTGTGGTTGTGGTTGTATCTTGTCTTCTTTTAGCATTTTATAATAATCAACATGTTTTAACTTGTGCCTGCATCAATCTTATTCTTATGACTTTTAATCTGCTTCCTATAAAAATGCTCGATGGGGGAGCAATACTGTATTTTATTTTGTCAGCACATTTCAATTCGATATTATGCAGAAAAATATTAAAAGTAACATCAGTATTTTTTATTTTTATTATTTACTTATGGGCTTTTTATGTTTTTGTTGTTACAAAATACAATATTTCTCTCATAATAATAGCAATTTTTCTCACTATTTCTTTCTTTCAGGAGAATGATTATTGAAATAAAAAGTTTTTTATTGTACAATGAATTAAAATACTTTTTGCGAGGTCAATTATGGTTAAAAAAGAAGTAGAAAAATTACTTAAAAAAGTTCAAAAACCTGCTCGTTATACAGGCGGAGAACTCAATAGTGTAGTAAAAGATAAGAATAATGTGAAATTAAGATATGCTTTCTGTTTCCCTGATAATTACGAGATTGGTATGTCACATCTTGGTATGAAAATTCTTTATAGTGTTGTTAATGCAAGAGAAGATGCTTGGTGTGAAAGAGTTTTTGCTCCTTGGGAAGATATGGAAGCACTTATGCGTGAAAACAATGTTAAACTCTATGCTCTTGAGAGTGGCGATAGCCTTGATGAGTTTGATTTAGTTGGTTTCACATTGCAGTATGAGTTAAGTTATACTAATGTTCTTAATATGCTTGATTTAAGTGGTATTCCTGTACTTAAAAAGGACAGAACAAGTCTTACACCTATTGTAATTGCAGGTGGCCCATGTGTTTGCAATCCTGAACCAATGGTTGATTTTATTGATATCTTTTTACCTGGTGAGGGTGAAGAGGTTACAAACGACCTTATAGATTTACTTATCGAACATAAAGAAAAAGGTTCAACAAGACTTGAATTCTTAAGAGAAGCCGCAAAAATCGAGGGTGTTTATGTACCTGAGTTTTATAATGTTGATTACAACGAGGATGGCACAATAAAATCAGTTGAAAACATTGAAACAGCACCTGCAAAGGTTAAAAAAAGAATTATATCAAATCTTGATAACGCTCATTATCCAAAGGATTTCGTTGTGCCATTTATTGATGTTGTTCAGGACAGAACAGTTGGAGAGGTTTTCCGTGGCTGTATCCGTGGTTGTCGATTTTGTCAGGCAGGATTTATTTACAGGCCAATCCGTGAAAAATCACCTGGAACTATCAACAAACAGTGCAGAAGTATAAGTGATTCAACTGGTTATGATGAAATCTCTCTTTGCTCACTTTCTACAAGTGACTATACAAACATCGAAAAGCTTATTCCGATGCTTTTTGATTGGGCATTGAAAGAAAACATCAATGTTTCATTACCATCGTTGAGAGTTGATAATTTCTCCGATGAGCTTATGGAACAGCTTAAAAAGGTGCGTCGTAGTGGTCTTACTTTTGCTCCTGAAGCAGGTACACAAAGACTTCGTGATGCAATCAATAAAAATGTTACTGAAGAAGAAGTATTAAGCACTGCACTTAAGGCCTTTGATGGTGGTTGGACAAGCGTTAAACTTTACTTTATGATGGGACTTCCTACAGAAACTCTTGACGATATCAAGGGTATTGCTGACCTTGCCCAAAAGGTTGTTGATACATTCTATCACAACCCTAACAAACCAAAGGGTAAGGGTGTTCAAGTCAGTGTAAGCTGTGCATCCTTTGTACCAAAGCCATTTACACCATTCCAGTGGGAACCACAGGATACTGCTGAAAGTCTTATTGAAAAACAGAAACATCTTCTCAGTAGTACAACAAGCCGTAAAATTACAATCAGTTATCATCAGTCAGATACATCCGTGCTTGAGGGTGTATTAGCTCGTGGTGACAGAAGACTTGGTGAAGTCATTTATAAGGCTTGGCAGAAAGGTTGCAAGTTCGATAGTTGGGACGAGTTCTTTGATTTCAATAAATGGCGTGAAGCATTTAATGAGTGTGAACTCACAACAGAATTTTACGCAAATCGACGTAGAGATTATGATGAGATTCTTCCTTGGGACATTATGGATTATGGAATTCGCAAGGAATTCCTTGTTGAAGAAAACAAAAAGGCACACGAAAGTGTAACAACACCTCATTGTAGAATTAAGTGTTCTGCTTGTGGTGCAAATAAACTGAATGGGGGTAAATGTGATGCCAGAAGTTAAAAAATGGGCTATGGAAGTGCGAATGTCCTTTCAGAAAACAGGCATGGCAAAGTTTATTTCCCACCTTGATACAGTCCGTTGTATTACAAGAGCAATGAAAAGAGCATGTGTTCCAATCTGGTTTACAGAAGGCTTTAATCCACATGCATTTCTGACATTTGCAATGCCACTTTCATTGGGCTTTGAAAGCCTTTGTGAAACTGTTGATTTCCGTCTTATGGAAGAGGTTGATTTGAATGAATTGGCAGAAAGACTTAATGAGGCTTTGCCAGTTGATATAACAGTTAAAGAGATTTATGTTTACGAAACATCTCCTAACGACATAAGTTGGGCAGAGTATAAAATAACATTCAACAATCCTGATAATTTGCTTTTAGCACAAGCTGAAAACATTCTTTCGTCTGATGAAATAATTGTACTTAAAAAGGTGAAAAAAGGCAGAAACAAGGTTGAAAAAGAAGTCAACATAAAAGAACATATCAAGTCTTTTGAACTGAATGTCGAAGAAGGAAAACTCATTTTCAGAACTGTTCTTTCATCAGGTACAAGTACCAATATTAATCCAATGCTTTTAATCGGTGCATTAGTAAAAGGTACGGCAACTGATGAGCAGGATGTTGATATAATAAAGGTGCAGTCGTACAAAGAAAATATGGAGATTTTTAGATAATTTATGGCAACATTGTTAGTTATTATTATTTTCGTTACATATATAGGTCTTGGAATTCCCGATTCATTGTTTGGTACAGCCTGGCCTGCAATATATACTGAATTTGACTTGCCGATTTCATATTCAAATTTCGTAACAGGTTTGATGTACACGGGAACAATTATTTCCAGCCTTTTGAGTGCCAGACTTACAAAAAAGCTTGGTACACATTTGGTGGTTGCATTAAGTACAGCACTTACTGCTGTTGCAATTTTTGGTTTTTCATGCTCACATAATATAATTATGCTCTGCCTGTTTTCAATTCCATTAGGACTTGGTGCGGGTGCTATTGATAATGTTCTTAACAGTTATGTGGCATTGAATTATAAAGCAACTCATGTGAGTTTCTTGCATTTTTCATATGGTGTCGGTGTAACACTCAGTCCATTTTTAATGTCTTTCGCATTAAAAAACGGCAATGATTGGCAGGGCGGATACAGAACAATGTTTGTATTTCAACTCGCACTTACATTGATGTGCTTTTTATCAATTCCAGTATGGAAAAAGGTAAAAGAGCAAAAGGCAGAGGAAGAAGAAACAAAGGTTGTATCAATTTCAAAGCTTTTGAAAATTCCTATAGCACGAAGTAGTCTTATAATATATTTTGGTTCGTGTGAAATTGAATCTGTTTGCCTTGCGTGGGGCAGTACTTTCCTTGTTAATTCAAAAAATCTTACTCCTGATAAGGCAGCACAAATGATAACATTTTATTTCATTGGAATGACTATCGGCAGATTTGTGTCAGGTGTAATTGTAAATAGATTTAATCCTAAAAATATAATTGTTATAGGTGAACTGATAGTATTTGTTGCAATTATAATGACATTCAGCAAAAATTATTATGTTGCAAGTGCAGGACTTTTTCTTATCGGTCTTGGAAACGGACCTGTTTTCCCTAATATGACTCATCTGACACCGGTTCATATGGGCAGAGAAATATCTCAGTCATTTATTGGGCTTCAGGGGGCAGTGTCTTATTGTAGTATTCTTCTTTCACCGATTACTTTCGGTTTGCTTGCAGAAAGATTTTCAACTGATATTTTCAGTGCTTTTCAGATAATTGCATTTATAATGACTGCAATCCCTACCTTTGTTATGTTAAAACAATCAAAACAAATTCAACCAATGGTTGAAAAATAGAAAATCAACTTTTATTACATTTACTTTTTGAAAAGTTGACCATACAATGCAGTTGAAACCGGTTTGAAATTTTTTTCAAGGAGAGAATAAAATGGAGAAAACAATTGGTAAGAAACTTTATGAATTAAGAAAACAGTCAGGATTTACTCAGGATTATGTAGCTGAACAATTAGGTGTATCAGCACAAGCTGTGTCAAAATGGGAGAACGATATTGCTTGTCCTGATATTATGACTTTGCCAAACATTGCAGAACTTTATGGAATTACTATTGATGAACTCTTCAAGAATGAAGAAGTTCAATCAAATGTTAAGTTCGAAAAAAAAGAAAAGATAAACGAGAATGAACTGATTTTTAGAGTATATGTTGATACTGCTCAGGGTGACGATATTAAAGTTAATCTTCCTTATCTTCTTGTCAAAGAGCTTATCAATGTTGGTAAAGACATATCTGGAGTTTTCGCAGGTGTAGATTTAAGTGAAGTAAATTTTGAAAGCATTTTTAAAATGGTTGAACTTGGAGTGCTCGGTGAAATAGTTACTGTAAAAACACAAAACGGAGATGACATACGGGTGGTAGTTGAAAAATGAAAGTAGTATTTCCAACTAATGGGAAAACAAAAAGTATAAAAGTACCCAATTTTCTTATTGCCAACAGATTATCTTTTGGGATATTGAAATTGATTCTTGTGTTCTGGGCACCTGTTATTTATAAGGTTAAATATAAGCATATAAAACCATTTATAAAATTAGCAAATCAATATAAAGATTATGAAATAGTAACTATTAAAACAAGACAAGGTGAAATAGTGAAAATTTATTTGTAAACTTTTGTGAAAAAACTCTTGCATTTTCTATTGACTTGTGATATCATATTTGAGCATTTGCGGTAGTACGCAACAAAATAACTATTATCTCGGGTGGTCCTCTGCTGAACTTCGGTACGAACACTTGAAAAAAATTAATTATCGGAGGTTAGTTATGGACGCATTAAAATTAATCGCAGAGGGTTGTGTTAAAGAAGCAAACCCAGCAATCAGAGTCGGTGACGTTGTTAAAGTACACGTTAAGATTCGTGAAGGCGAAAGAGAAAGAATTCAGGTATTCGAGGGAACAATCATTGCTCGCAAGGGTGCTGGTGTTTCTGAAACATTCACAGTACGTCGTGTATCATATGGTGTAGGTGTTGAAAGAGTATTCCCTGTAAATTCACCAAACGTTGCAAAGGTAGAAACAGTAAGACGCGGTAAGGTTCGCAGAAGTAAACTCTACTATCTTCGTGACAGAGTTGGTAAGGCTGCTAAAGTTAAAGAGCAGATATAATCGAATCGTCAAAACAGAGCAGAGAGAAATCTCTGCTTTTTGTTTACCAGAAGGAGAATCATTATGGACTGGACCGAAATCAAAATAGAAATTGATGCTAAAAACATTGACCGTGCAGCTGATATTGCAAGTATGGCAGTGCCATATGGCATTTATATTGAAGATTACAGAACTCTTGAAGAAGAAGCATGGGAAATTGCAAATATTGACCTTATTGATGAAGAATTACTTGCAAAAGACAGAACAAAGGGCTGTGTGCATATTTACATTTCACCAGAGGAAAACTATAAAGAGGCGATATCTTTTTTGACAGAAAGATATGAAAGTGAAAAAATTCCACATACAATTGAGTATAAACCTTGTAAGAATGAAGACTGGGAAAACAATTGGAAAGAATATTTTAAACCAATGAAAATTGGTGAAAAGCTTCTTATCCGTCCTCTCTGGATTGACGACTATGATGCAGAAGGCAGAGCCGTTTTAAGTATTGAGCCTGGTCTTGCATTCGGTAGTGGTGGTCATAACACAACAAGACTATGTCTTGAAACACTTGAAAAGCACGTTAAGTCAGGTGACAGTGTCCTTGACTGCGGCTGTGGTAGTGGCATTTTGTCTGTTGCATCACTCTTAATGGGTGCAGACAATGCAACTGGTGTTGATATTGATAAGCTTGCAGTTAAAACAGCAATTGAGAATGGTAAAGTAAATGGCTTTGAAGCACCAAAATACAATATTCTCAATGGTAACCTTGTTGATAAAGTGACAGGTACATTTGATGTGGTTGTAGCAAATATTGTTGCTGATATTATCATTCTTTTCTCATCACAAGTTGGTGAATTCTTAAAGGATGATGGTGTTTTCATCACATCAGGTATCATTGAACCTCGTGAAGAAGAAGTAACAAAGGCATTTCACGATAATAATTTTGAAATCGTTGAAAGATACGAAGATGGTGGATGGCTTTGCTTCGTTTGTAAAAAGAAATAAGGTGTAATTATGCTTTTTATTGAATATCCAAAATGTACAACCTGTCAGAAAGCCAAGAAGTTTCTGGTAGATAACGGAGTAACTTTTACAGCTCGTCATATTAAAGAAGAAAATCCAACTTTTGATGAATTGAAATTATGGTATGAAAAAAGTGGCTTGCCATTAAAGAAATTTTTTAATACAAGTGGTCTTTTATATAAATCAATGGATTTAAAGAATAAACTTCCCGAAATGAGTGAAGAAGAGCAACTAAAACTTCTTTCAACTGACGGAATGCTTGTAAAACGACCCATCCTCATTACAGAAGAAAAAATTCTTGTAGGTTTTCGAGAAAACCAATGGCTTGACGTAATAAAATAATTATTATACCGTCTCTTTTGAGACGGTATTTCTTTTTGTATTGAAAAATGAAATGATATCCAATATAATAGAGAAAAGGAGAGATGCTTTATGAAAATTTTTACATCAATTTCTTTAATTATTTCTATTTTACTATCTTTACTTGGTATGGGTACAACACCGGAAGTAAAACCACTTGCAGATTACAGATACGAGAATTCTCACGAAATGAGTATGCTTTCAGTAAATAAATCAGGCAAAATTGTTACCGAAAACGGCAAAAAAATAGTTCTTAAGGGTGTAAATCTTGGTAACTGGCTTTTGTGGGAAACCTGGATGGGTTTTGTACCTGAATATACTCACGATTGGGCACATTATGACACTCTTGAGATTCTGACGGAACGCTTTAGCAATGAAAAAACTGCCGAAATTGAAAAAACATTTATGGATAATTTCATAACGGAAGAAGATATTGCACAGATTGAAAAACTTGGCTTTAACTGTGTACGTGTACCTTTCTGGTATCGTAATTTTATGAATGAGGATGGTACTTGGTTAACAACAAATCATGATGAAAACCCAGGATTCCAAAGAATAGACTGGCTTATAGAAACTTGCGAAAAATATGGTGTTTATGTCATTCTTGATATGCATGGTGCACCAGGTGGACAGAGTAAAAATCATAGTACAGGTAAGGCAGGCAGAAATGAACTCTACGAAGTGGAAGAAAAAATGGACACCTGTGTTGAACTCTGGATAGCTATTGCAGAAAGATATAAAGATAGCGATGTTGTTGCTGCGTACGACCTTTTAAATGAACCACAGAATAATGGTGGTTATAGTGGTGATTATTCTTGGGAAGCAGGTAGTGCTGAAGCTGCTGCACAAACAAATAAAGCATATGATATTTTATATAAAGCTGTGAGGAAAGTTGACGGAAATCACATTATCTCTTTCGAAGGTATATGGTCAACGGAAGTTTTGCCTAATCCAAGGGATTGTGGTTATGAAAATGTTATGTATCAGCTTCACATTTACGACACATCAACAGATATGATTCGGTATCGTGTGAATGAGCTTAGAAAAGTCAGAAGAAATTGGAATGTTGCTGTTTATAATGGTGAATATAACAATGGTGAAAATGAGTATTTTGCACAGATGTTCTATAAACTATTCGATATCAATCGTACAAAGTGGAATTACAAGACCTACAATGCAGGTAGTCAGTGGGGAATCTTCAATCAGAATGTTGAAAGAATTGATATTAAAACAGCATCATATGAAGAAATAATTGAATTTATCCTTGAAATCGCACCGACAAATGCTTTCACATTTAATGATGCTGAAATGAGTAAATTGCTCTAATTGTCTTGCGAAACTCAGTTTAAAGTGGTATAATTTTACGTATAAATTTTCATGGTTGGGAGTTGGAAAATTTGAGTATTCAAGATGTTAAAAACACAATTCAGAATGGCAATGCGGTGTTGGGTATTGAAATGGGTTCAACACGTATCAAAGCCGTTTTGATTGACGAGAGACATAATCCTATTGCATCAGGTAGTCATGGTTGGGAAAATCGTTTTGAAAATGGTGTGTGGACATATCATTTGGACGATGTTTGGACAGGACTTCAGGATGCTTATAAAAACTTAAAAGCAGATGTACTTGAAAAATATGGTGTTAAACTCACTAAGTTAAAGGCTATGGGCTTTTCTGCTATGATGCACGGCTATCTTCCATTCGATAAGGAAGGAAAACAACTTGCTGAATTCAGAACTTGGAGAAATACAATTACTGAACAGGCTGCAGCAGAGCTTACAGAGCTTTTCAGATTCAATATTCCACAGCGTTGGAGTATCGCACATTTATATCAGGCAATGCTCAATAAGGAAGACCATCTTCCAAATATTGATTTCTTAACAACACTTGAGGGCTATGTTCATTGGATGCTTACTGGTGAAAAGGTAATTGGTATCGGTGAAGCAGCAGGTATGTTCCCAATTGACAGTACTAAAAACTGCTACGACGAAAAAATGGTTGAACAGTTTGATGCTTTGGTTAAGGGAAAAGGTTATTCATTTGAATTGCTCGACATTCTTCCAAAAATATTGCTTGCAGGTGATAACGCAGGAGCACTTACAAAAGAAGGTGCATTACTTCTTGACCCAACAGGGGAGTTGGAAGCAGGAATTCCACTTTGCCCACCTGAAGGTGATGCCGGTACCGGTATGGTTGCAACAAACAGCGTTGCAGCAAAAACAGGTAACATTTCAGCAGGTACATCAATTTTCGGTATGATTGTTCTTGATAAAGCACTTTCAGATGTTTATACAGAGATTGATATGGTTACAACTCCAACCGGTAAACCGGTTGCTATGGTGCATTGTAACACTTGTACATCAGACCTTGATGCTTATGTAAAACTCTTTGCAGAGGTTTTAGCAAACAGTGGTGTTGAGGTTAATAAACCTGCACTTTACGATATGCTTTATGCAGAAGCACTTAAAGGTGATGCTGATTGTAACGGAATTATAAGTTTCAACTACTATTCCGGTGAGCCTGTAACAGATACTGCCGAGGGCAGACCTTTACTTGTGAGAATGCCTGATACTAAATTCAGTCTTGCTAACTTTATGAGAGCACAGCTTTATGGAACAATGGCAACACTTCGACTTGGTATGAATATCCTTTTCGATAAAGAGAATGTACAGATTGAAAAGTTACTTGGTCATGGTGGTCTTTTCAAAACTCCTGTTGTTGGTCAAAAACTTATGGCAGGTGCACTCAATACTCCGGTTGCAGTTATGGAAACTGCAGGTGAGGGTGGTGCTTGGGGTATCGCACTTCTTGCAGCTTATATGGTAAACAAAGAAAACGAACCACTTGAAGACTATCTTGAAAACAAAGTTTTCGCAGAGTATAAAGCAAGTGTAATTGAACCTGATAAAGCGGATGTTGATGGTTTCAATGAATATATTAAGAGATATGAGTCAGCGGTTGCAGTTGAAAAATCTGCAATCAATGTTCTTAAATAAAAGGAGAAGTTTATTATGAGTCTTAAAAATTATGAATTTTGGTTTGTAGTTGGTAGTCAGTTCCTTTATGGTCCTGAAGTTTTGGAAACAGTTGCAGTACGTGCACAGGAAATGGTTGATGAACTCAATGCATCAGGTACTCTTCCTTGCAAGGTTGTTTACAAGGTAACTGCAAAGACAAATAAAGAAATTACAGATGTTGTAAGAGAAGCAAATTACGACAAGAAATGTGCTGGTATCATCACTTGGTGCCATACATTCAGCCCATCAAAAATGTGGATTAATGGTTTTGTAGATTTACAGAAACCATATTGTCACCTTGCAACACAGTATAATACAGAAATTCCTAACAACGAAATCGATATGGACTTTATGAATCTTAATCAGGCTGCTCATGGTGACCGTGAACATGGATTTATCGCAGCAAGACTTCGTATGCCTCGTAAGGTTATTGCAGGTCACTGGACAAAGGATTCAGTTCGTGCTCGTCTTGGTGACTGGATGCGTTCAGCTGTTGGTGTTGCAGTAAGTAAAGAACTTAAAGTTATGCGTTTTGGCGACAATATGCGTGAGGTTGCTGTTACTGAAGGCGATAAAGTTGAAGTTCAGGCAAAACTCGGCTGGCAGGTTAACACTTGGGCAGTTGGTGACCTTGTAAAGGTTATGAACGAAGTAACAGATGCTGAAATTGATGCTCTTATGGAAACATACAAGGCAGAATATGACTTTGCAACTGATAATGTTGAAGCAATCCGTTATCAGGCTCGTGAAGAAATCGCAATGAAGAAAATGCTTGATGCAGAGGGCTGTATGGCATTCTCAAATACATTCCAGGACCTTTATGGTATGGAACAGCTTCCAGGTCTTGCAAGCCAGCATTTAATGTCACTTGGCTATGGTTACGGTGGTGAAGGTGACTGGAAGGTTGCTGCTATGACCGCTATCATGAAAGCTATGGCAGAGGGCAAAAATGGTGGCACAGGTTTTATGGAAGACTATACATATCACCTTGTTGAAGGAGAAGAATATAGCCTTGGTGCTCATATGCTTGAGGTTTGTCCTTCAATGGCAGAGGGTAAGCCAAGAATTGAAACACATCACCTTGGAATTGGTATGAACGAAAAAGACCCCGCTCGTCTTGTTTTTGAAGGCAAAGCAGGTAGTGCTATCGTTGTAAGTTTAGTTGATATGGGTGGTCGTCTTCGCCTCATCTGCCAGGATATTGAGTGTGTTAAACCTATTATGGAAATGCCAAATCTCCCTGTTGCTCGTGTTATGTGGAGAGCAAAGCCCGACCTTGAAACAGGTATTGAATGTTGGATTACAGCAGGTGGTGCTCATCATACAGTACTTAGCTATGATGTTACTGCTGAACAGATGAAAGATTGGGCAAATATGATGGATATTGAGTTTGTTCATATTAATAAAGATACAACAGTTGCAGGACTTGAAAAAGACTTATTCCTTGCTGACCTTGCATGGAAATTAAAATAAGGGGAGTTACTTATGCTTGAACAGTTAAAAGAAGCAGTATATAAGGCAAACATGCTTTTGCCACAATATGAACTTGTAACGTTTACATGGGGTAACGTTTCAGGCGTTGACCGTGAAAAGGGCTTAATGGTAATTAAACCATCAGGTGTTGAATATGGTGAAATGAAGCCTGAAGATATGGTTGTTGTTGACCTTAAAACAGGTAAAAAAGTAGAGGGTGATTTGAATCCATCATCTGATACTGATACTCACGTTGCACTTTATAACGCTTTTCCACATATCGGTGGTGTAGTTCATACTCATTCAAGATGGGCAACAACTTTTGCACAGGCTGGTATGGGAATTCCTGCTCTCGGTACAACTCATGCTGACTATTTTTATGGTGAAATTCCTTGTACAAGGAAAATGACAACTCGTGAAATTAACGGCAAATATGAGCTTGAAACCGGTTTTGTAATTACAGAAACCTTTGAAAAAATCAATCCTGATGAGATTCCATCAGTTCTTGTTCACAGTCACGGTCCTTTTTCTTGGGGAACTGACCCATTCAATGCAGTTCATAATGCAGTGGTACTTGAAGAACTTGCTTTTATGGCTTGGCATAATATTATGATGAATCCTGAAATCAAACCAATGCAACAGGAACTTCTTGATAAACATTATCTTCGTAAACATGGTGCAAATGCTTACTACGGACAGAAAAAATTTGTAAAGAAGGATTAAAATGAGTAGAGTAACAAATGAAGCAAAAATCAAAAATCCAATAATCGGTGCAGTCCGTGAACAACTTGAACATCGTGCATTCTGGCTCTATCTCCTTTGTGATGAAGCTGGTAAGCGTGGTCTTGATTGGTGGGATTTCGGTAGTGCAGCAATTAAACGTTGTGGTCTAACACATGGTACAAACCTTGTGAAAAAAGGGAAGACAGATAGCCTTGTTGGACTTCGTAAATCTCTTTTCACTAAACCAGCACAGATGGTTTTTGAAATGAAAATCCTTGAAAGTACAGACGATAAGCTCTCAATCGATTTTCACTATTGTCCACTTGTAAAAGCATGGCAAAAGGCTGGTTGCACAGATGAAGAGATTGCACTCCTTTGTGATATTGCAATGTGTGGTGACCACGGTATTGGTGAGCAGTATGGAGCAGTCCTTGACTTGCCAAAATGTATCGCAAAGGGCGACGACATTTGTGCTCTTCGTTATCACAAATAATACATAAAATTAATGGGTATTCCAGTCAGGAATACCCATTTTTTTTATTTTATTATAAAACATAAAACTAAGTTTAGTATTAAATAAGTTATGTTCACAACAGTGAAAACCAATATGTATTTACCAGTACTGATTTTTTCTTTTGCGACATATTTAAAGGATATTAGACTAGCCATTGAAGCAATCAATGTACCCAGTCCACCAAGGTTTACACCAATAAGCAAATCGTTGGCATTATCGGTGAATTTTGAAAGCAGAATGGTGGCAGGTACATTTGAAAATACCTGACTTGAAACAACACCAACAACAACCTCATTACCATTGACTATCCATTTTAAGAAATCGCTGATTGGCTTGATTTCACCAAGATTTCCAATAAAAATGAATAAGAAAACAAATGTGAAAAGTAAACTGTAATCAATTTTTAGAATTGTTTTTCTGTCCCAAATCAACAGAGCAATCAATGTGATAATAACTGTTGCAATACAAGGAATCACACGGAAAACAGTAAGTAATGAGAGAATAAATAATAATGCAAAAATTCCAATGTATAATTTTGAAAAAGCATATTTGTTTTGTGATGGTTGAGTGCTTGTTTCACCTTTGCCTGTAATCAAACAGGAAATAATAACAAGTAATAGTGACAAAAAAGCATAGGGGAGTATAGTTGCCATAAAATCACCCATACTCATATTATATGCAGAGAATAAGTATAAGTTTTGTGGATTACCGATAGGGGTTAGCATACTACCAAGATTTGCTGCAACTGTTTCGACAGTGACAATCCATGTAAGCTTGTCCATTTTGCCTGAAAGCTTTAACGCAGTAATTGTGAATGGCACAAAAGTTATCAAGGCAACATCATTGGTAATCCCCATTGATGAAAAGAAACAAAGTAATCCCAGTATTAAAGACAGACCGGATATGCTTTTTACCTTAGAAAGCATCTTTTCGGCAATAAACTTGAAAACTCCAAGATTATTTAGTCCTGCCATTACAGCCATAAGGCAGAATAGCAACCCTAATGTGCGAAAATCAATATATTCTAAATAACCCTTGTTTGGAGTAATAAAAAATGCCGAAACCACTGCCAGAATAAAAGATATTATCAGTACAATTTCACTTTTAATAAATTCCTTAAATGTTATCTTATTATGAATTTTGGATTTTATTTGTAAATCGTCATAATCGCTCCAGTGTACGTGTGTAGAAGTAATTTGTTTAGAGCTTTCTTTTGACTTTGTAGCTGTGTATGGTTTAGTTGCCTTACGATATTGTGAAAGAGGGTCAGTCTGATTCATAATTCGAGAATAAAACTCTTTAATCCATAATTCATCCTTAGGTTGGCACATGTTCTGCTCGGTACAATCAGGCTCGTGAGCTATTTTATTTCTTATCCAACGATAATGCTTGAGATTTCTTAAATCATCATCCCAAGATTTAACATAATACGAGCCATTTGTTATTTGAAGCATTTCATCAATATATGCTGATATGCGTCTCTCATCATCAAAAATCTCACCACATAGTTTTTCCAGATGTTTATATGAATCAATAAAACCCATTGTATTCCTCCTAAATGTTTTAAAATATTATATCATATTGCTATAAAGATGTAAATCAATGAGTTTATATAGCATTGCACATCAAAAAAGAACCCATCTTGCGACGGATTCTCTTTTGATTGGCGGAGATGAAGAGATTTGAACTCTTGCGCCGCTATTCACGACCTACCGCATTTCGAGTGCGGACCCTTCAACCACTTGGGTACATCTCCAAAATTACTTGATTATTTTATCAAATGAATATTACATTGTCAATAAAAAACAGTAGGGGTTATGAACTGCCCCAATTTGTACAGACAGTACAAAAAAGCACCTATGGTAAGTAAAATTTAATTTTAAGCAACAAACTGATTTCGTTTTTCAAGCGGAGTCAGTTTTGTTTTTAGTTGAATTCTTTCGTTATTGTAGAAA
>JAZNJX010000021.1:0-10696 GCA_045578245.1 Candidatus Fimenecus sp.
CTGACCGTTAAGGTTTACTCTGTAAGCACCGATGTGCTGAGTAATACCACCTGCTTCAGTAGCAGTAACGTTTGTGTTTTTAATAGCGTCAAGAAGTGATGTCTTACCGTGGTCAACGTGTCCCATAACAACTACAACAGGGTCACGTGTTACAAGGTTTTCTTCATCGTCTTCTGAATCGTCGATGATTCTTTCTTCGATTGTAACTACAACTTCACGGTTAACCTTTGCACCAAGTTCAGTTGCAACGATTTCAGCTGTGTCAAAGTCGATAACTTCGTTAACAGTTGCCATCATACCAAGAGTGAAGAGCTTTTTAATAACTTCTGCAGCAGTCATCTTAAGACGGGAAGCAAGTTCACCAACTGTGATTTCGTCACCAACTGTGATTACAGGTGGTTTCTTTGCTCTTTCAGCAGCAATTCTCTTGAGTCTTTCTGCTTCTGTTTCCTTCTTGCCGCTTCTCATACCCTGTTTACGGTACTGCTGGCTCTTTTGTTTAAGCTTCTGCTTCTTCACCATATTGTCACTCTGGTGAGCATTTGCAGGAGCGATATTCTCATATTTTTCGTTGTATTTTTCAGCGTCGAAAGAGTTTGCTCTTGTATCGATGTGACGCATTTCACCTTTTGTACGAGCCTGCATAGGCTTATTCTGGTCTTTCTCTTTCTTCTTTGGTTGCTGTGGCTGTGGATTCTGCTGTGCAGGAACAGCTGGTTTCTTGTTGTCAGCTGGTTTTGCATCTTTTTTATCCTTCTGAGGTGCTTTTTCTTTTTTAGGTTCAGCCTTTTCTTCTTTCTTTGGCTTTTCCTGAGGAACAGCATTGAAATAATCGTCAAAGCTCTTAACTGAGTTTTCCTTTGTAATCACATCAAAAATAAAGTCAAGCTCTTTTTCTTCAAGTGCTGTCTGGGATTTCTTTTCACCCTCAAAATGCTTTGAAAGGTTTTCTATAATAAATTTGCTCTGGATATCAAAATCCTTAGCTACTTCATGGATTTTGTACTTTTTTGCCATTCTCATAACCTCCGTTTCAGTTATCTTGATTTAAAATCGTAATGAGTTTCTCTGCAAATCCTTGGTCATCTATTGAAATAACTCCTGCCTTTGAACTGATGCAAAGAGAGAGTTCATCCCGTTTAAACGGTGCATCAATATATTTAATATTACGTCCGTCAAAAGAGCATTCATCCTTAATTTCTCTTTTAAGTCTTTCGGAAGCATCACTGCAAGTAATTACAAGTCCTGCCTTACGCTTTTTTATGGAAGTAACAACGGCATCGTGTCCCAAAGACATTTTTCCTGCCCTACGGCAAAGACCAAAAATACCTTTTAAATTATCCGTTATCATTTTCTTTGATTTGCGCCTCCAGACTGTCATAAACCTCATCAGGAATTGTTATTTCAAAAGTTTTGTCAATTCTGCGTGATTTTCTTACCTTTCGGAGACATTCAATATTGTTGCAGATATATGCTCCACGACCTGACTTTTTACCGGTAAGGTCAAGACTGATTTCACCATCAGGACTGCGAACAATTCTTATGAGTTCATTTTTTGCCTTTTGTTCATTACAACCGTTGCAACGACGCATTGGAATTTTCTTCTGCTTCATTATATTATCTCCTTTCTAATGTTAAGTATTACTTTATATTAGCCTTCGTAGAAACCACTTTCAGGTTTAATATCGATTTTCCAACCTGTGAGCTTTGCAGCAAGTTTTGCATTCAAGCCCTTGTTGCCGATTGCGAGAGATAACTGATGGTCGGGAACAGTTACCTGACATTTTTTATCTTCAGCACTTACGATTTCAACTTCGAGAACATTTGCAGGAGCAAGTGCTGCAGCAATAAATTCAGCAGGGTCTTCGCTGTATTTAACGATATCAATTTTTTCTCCACCGAGAACTTCAACGATATTGTTTACACGAGCACCTCTTTGACCGATACAAGCGCCAATTGGGTCAACGTTTTCATCCTTAGTGCTTACAGCCATCTTTGTTCTGATGCCTGCTTCACGAGAAACAGAGTGAATTGTAACGATACCATCGTAAACCTCAGGAACTTCCTGCTCAAAAAGTCTTCTTACAAGACCTGCGTGAGTTCTTGAAATCATAATACGAGGACCACGTTCTGTCTCTTTAACTTCGCTGATATATACTTTAATCATCTGACCCTCTGTGAATGTTTCGCCAGGAACCTGTTCAGCCTTTGGAAGAACTGCAGTACCCTTGCCGATTTCAAGTGTAACATTACCGTTGATTGGGTCGATTCTGCCAACCTTTGCAGAAATAAGGTCTTTTGTCTTTGACTGGAAGTCCTTGATAATCTGACCGCGTTCAGCATCTTTGATACCCTGACGGATAACGTGCTTTGCTGTCTGTGCTGCGATACGGCCGAACTTCATTGTATCAAGTTCAATTTCAAGTGTTTCACCTGCTTTTGCATCTGCACGGTATTCAATAGCATCTTCAACAAGGATATCTGTATCCCAGTCTTCAAGCTCTTCAACGATATTGAGGTGAACATAAACTCTCATTGTTTTTGCTTCTGGGTCAATGTCACAAGCAACAACGTCTTTGTTGTTATAATCTTTTCTAACAGCCTTAACAATTGCTTCGCTGATTTTGTCGTAAAGGTAGTCAGCCTGAATACCTTTTTCTTTTTCCATTAAAGCAACTGCCTCAAAAAATTCTTTATTCATTTTCTATAAAACCTCCAATATTCATCCGAATTAATCTTCAATATCGCCGATTCCACCGAAATCGTCTGCCTTAATCCATGATGCTTCTTTTTTCAATATATTCATTTCAGTTTCTTCATCAATAGCAATTGTGACACTGTCGTTGTCGTAGTCAATAAGAATACCCTTGTATTCTCTCTTGCCTTCAAAAGCTTTGATAAGTCTGACTTGAATTTTTTCACCTAAATAACAATCGAAATGGAAATCACGTGATAATTCTCTTTCGATACCTGGGGACTGAACCTGCAAATTGTATGCCTGTTCAATAGGGTCTGCCTCATCAAGAGGACCGTCAATAGCGTGGTGCATATTAACGCAATCGTCAATTCCCACACCGTCTTCTTTGTCAATTGTGATGCGAAGATACCATCTTGCACCCTCTTTAACGAATTTAACGTCCCAAAGAATAAGACCTAATTCGTCTGCGATAGGCTTGGCAATATCCCAAACCACAGAAGCTGTGTTCTTTTTCATAGAACCTCCTAAAAATATTAAATTGTCATTTTCAGCAAAAAACACCCATATAAGTTTAAGAGAGCGGGTCGCCCCACTCTCTGTCAATACGAATATTCTTACCATGACAAATAATACCATATAAATATAATAAAATCAAGTGTTTTTTTAAAATCATATATAATAAAGTATAATTACAAATTACGCATTCAGTATTACTTATAAGTCATCTGCGTCCTGTTCGGGGACAATGGCATCCTGTGGATTGCCTGTGTACCACCCATTTGCATCATATTGCTTGGCGGTTTCTTCACCCGTCCATATTTCTGCAATTTCTTCACTTATTTTTTCAATTCTTTTTCTGGTTTTTTCCTGCTTTTCTTTTTTCTTTTCTTTGTTAAAAAACATACTTACACCTCCTATACTGTTATTTTTTCACCAAAACTTTCAATAAAACATAGTGATAATATCCACTTGTTATTAAAAGTGTTCAAGATTTCCAAAAATGAAGATTTTTGTAAGAATTTTATTGACTTTTTTTCTCAAATTAGATATAATGAACGAGTAAATGAGGCTTTGTGCCTAATTTTTGCAAAAATTAATTTACGAAAGGAAAATGATTTTCATGAAAAAGACTCTTGCAATTGTTCTCGCATTGGCAATGGTTCTTGTAATGAGCGTTTCTGTTTTCGCAGCTGAGAAACCAGCAGACGCAGCAGATACAGATGCATGGACTGCATATTACACAGAACTTCTCTCTGCTGAAGACGCTGATCCAGTGGCTATCGCTGAAGAACTTGTAGCTGATGTAGAAGCAGGCGTAGTTGAAATGAATGTTGCATTGAATGCTCTTGAAACAGCAGCATTTGCAGTTGGTTCAAGTGAAGTTTTTGAAGTAGCTAAAGACCTTTTAGGTATCGAAGCTGGTTCAGTACTTCCTGACTTCCTTCCAGAAGACCCAGTAAGTGCTCTTGAAGCAACACTTGCAAACATTTTTGATTCAATCTTTGGCATGATTGGTGATATCGTTGCATCACTTTTCGGTAACGACACATCTGATTACTGCTTTAAGACAACAACTACAACTACTACAACAACTACTACAGAACTTGTTGAAGATGTTCCAGAAATGGGTGACAATTCACTTATCGCTGTAGGCGCTGTTGCTCTTGTTGCTGGTGCTGCTCTCGTTCTTACAAGAAAAAGAGACGCTGAATAATCAGTAACAACTCAAACAAAAATTAGACGGAAGTTAATGCTTCCGTCTTTTTTTTATTATATTATAATTACCGATTGTATTTAAAGTCATTCTTAGGAGTGAAGGACGAAGAATCTCTGTAATGAGACCCTTCGTTACACTCAGGGTGACTTTTTGTTCGGTGTTTGCGAAATGTACTTCACATATCACGAAATCAGATGATTAGTCCCTTTATAGGGACTAATTTTTTTATTTTCTATTGACAAATTAATATTTTGTGGCTACAATAATAATTGCAAGGCGAACAAATGTTCGATAAAATACGTGCATGAAAAGCATATGATTTTTTTAATTTCTCATGAAGGGGAGGTTTTACTACGACAGGCAATGAGAAAATAATTGAACTTTCTATGGATGACTATTTTTTTCTCACGGAAAATTTGGAACCCATGAATAATGTCTCGGTTGACAAGGGCATAAAGTATCTTGTCTATAAGAAAAAACAAAGAATGATTGATACCGTAAGGTCGGTTATGAACAATGAATTGACTGAATCTGAAAGGAACATCGCAGAGGACTATTGGTGTAATAATCTGCTTGTGGAAGAAATTGCTGAAAAGTACAATTTATCACGTTCAGGTCTTTATCGTACGGTTGATGTCATAAAAGAAAAAATGAATATATATCTCAAATATGTTGTGTTTTATAACAACGATTATCCTCCTACAAAGGGGGATTTTTTAACCTTTTTAAAAAACAAGGGGGAATTTTTTGAAAACTGATACTATATCATTAAACGAGTTGGGACGGGAATATGAGAAAAATGCCCAGCTTCAACAATATTTTATTGACAAATGCAAGGAAGATATAAAAAGAGCAGAAAAGTCGGGGGATTTGGATGCTGTAAGACAGTTGAAAAGTAATTTGATTAAGTTTTATGAAATCAAAAATGAGCTTACACAAACAGCATACCAACTAAAAAATTATTATAAAGGAGAAAATTAATGAAAAAGAGAATAATTTCTATTGATATCAATCCCCAGACACAGGAGGAAACTTCCCAGAATGCAGGTGTTATGTGGGAGCATAATGCTACGACGCTTGTTTTTAATATAGATGAAAAGTATATAGGAGATTACAAGTATTATCTTGAGTATCGTTCACTCATAGGCACGAAAGTAAGAACAGAATACCTTGAGCTCGACACACAGACAAGCACAATTACATATGATATTCCAGTAACCATGAGTTCACTTCGTGGAGTTGAATGTTATTTCAATATTGTAAGAATTGATGATGACGGGCATACACAAATGGTCGTAAAGCCTAAAAAATTCTTTCTTGAATTTGATTATTCCTCCGACACGGATAATTCGATAGCAAAAGTCAACGACTTTTCAGTAAATGCCCTTTTTGAGGCTATCCGTTTAGGCACATTCAAGGGTGACAAGGGTGATAAGGGTGAACCATTTGTTTATGAGGATTTTACAGAGGAACAATTGGCAGGCTTAAAAGGTGAAAAGGGTGACAGCGTTATTGTTGACCAGAAATATGACCTTGAAAGTGAAAACCCACAAAGTGGTAAGGCTGTGGCAGAGGCAGTTGCTGATGCAGTGAATATAATTGAGCCTGTAAACTTGTTTAATAAAAACAGCCCCTTAAATAAAGTCGGTTATCTTCTTCAGGGTGACCCATCAAAAATAATTGCCTTATCAGGATATACAGTAACTCATCCTATTAAAGCGGTTGTCGGCAACACATACACATTCCACTACAACAAAACTATGTTAGGTGAAGTGAATGGTTTAACTGTTGCAAGATGTGATAAGGATGGCAATATAACGGGCAGAAGATTTCTTGCACCTGTGTATGATGATAAAACAGCATCATTTACCGTTGATGAAACTTGGGGGAATACACATTTTATAGTTTCTGTGTATAGTCCTGATATTGACACGTTTATGGTGGTTAAGGGTGACACAATGCCAAGTGCGTATGTGCCCCACATACCAAGTTACCGAAAATTAGCCGATGATATTGATATTTCAGCAAGCCTTGAAAACACGGATTGGGATTCGATGAACATTGACCTGTCAGGACCATTGAGTACAACAAACTGGAATGCAGTAAATCTTGATGTAACTTCAATCTTGCAGGGTGCAGATTGGAATACATTGAAAGTAAGAACAAAAACAAGTCCGTTATATGGTAAAAAGTTGTCGTTGAATGGTGATAGCATTTGCTACGGTGCAGGGTTAACAGGTGGTTATGGAAGAATAATCGCAGACACTTATGGTATGACCGTTCAAAATATTGCACGAAATGGTGGAACAATAGCAGCTGAAACATATAAAGATACTACTAAAAGACATTGGATTTGCAGAACTATTGCAAATATGGATACTGATTCGGATTACGCCATTATTGAGGGTGGTGTGAACGATGGTTCATCGGATGTGGCTGTTCCTTTGGGTGAGATTACAACTACTTACAACGAAGCCTTTGACGAGACAACATTTTATGGTGCTTTTGAGAGTATGTGTAAACAACTTGTTACTCGTTTTGCAGGTAAGAAAATCGGATATATTGCTGTTCACAAAATGTCAGGAGGATTTAATTCTGATGGTGATAAAGATACGAATTTTTATTGGGCAGCGAAAAAGTGTTGTAAAAAATGGGGAATTCCATTTTTGGATTTAAACACCACAGTACCACCATTCGGATATTTTAAGAGTAGTGATACAGATTTGTATTCTTTAAGAGTTGCATATACAGATTCTGCAGACGGTTGGCATCCTAATGAAGAGGGATACAAGAAATACTATGTGCCAAAAATTACAGCATGGTTAGAATCATTGTAAGAGGAGGAGAAAATTTGAAATATAACGGTATTGATGTTTCAAAATGGCAGGGAAGGATTGACTGGCCACTTGTAAAGAGTGCTGGTGTTCAGTTTGCTATGATTCGTTCATCTTTCGGCTGGGGTCAGGGCAACACAGACCTTCAATTTGAAACAAATTATGAAAACGCTACAAAGGTGGGTGTCCCGGTTGGTGCATATCATTATTCTTATGCACGAACACCTGCTGAGGCAGTAAAAGAGGCAGAGTTTTGTCATTCTGTCATAAGAGGAAAACTTTTTGAATATCCTATAGCCTACGATATGGAGGAGTCCAATGTTGCTTCTCTTGGCAAAGAGAGAATTTCAGAAATTGCCAAAGCATTCTGTGAAAAAATGGAAAGCTACGGATATTATGTCTGTATTTATGCAAATAAACATTGGCTTGACAACTATTTTACAGATGATATTTTTAATAGATATGATATCTGGCTTGCTCAATGGACAACAAAGCCAACATTTGAGAAAACTTACGGAATATGGCAGAAAAGCTCAAAGGGCAGAGTGACAGGAATTCAAGGCTATGTAGATTTGAATGAGTCTTATAAGCACTATCCGTCAATTATGAGATACAACGGTCTTAACGGATTTCCAAAGCCACAGTCAGGAAAGCCACAGAAACCCGAGAAAAAGGACTATTCTGCAGGTGCTAAAGTTGCACTCAATGATGCAGGGCTTTACTCTACTGCGACTGTTACAAAACCGACAAAAACCATAAGTGGTGAATATTATATCTATGACGGTAAGGTAATCAATGGCAGAATGAGGGTTACAAACGACTCTACAAAAGTTGGTAGAAAACCAATTGGCACAAATGTTACAGGCTTTGTGAAAAAAGCTGAAATGGAGTAAATTATGACGGAAATGGATGTTTTGAATCACAGACTTGATGCCGTAGAGGAAGATATTAGAATTCTTTATAAAAAAGTTAACGACGTAACTCTTACTCAGGTACAGAGTGTCACAAAGCTTGACAGTATGTTGGTAACTCTGGGTGAATTAAAGGCAAGTATTGAGGCTTTGAAAAAACGACCTGGCTGGTTGTGGGATAAGTTTGTTGTTGCGGCAATCAGTGCTGTTTGTGGTGCTGTGGTAAGCGTTATGATATAAGGAGAAAATATGATAGAATTTATAATTGAAAATGCACTTATACTAATTCCTGTACTTAATATAATCGGATTGATAATCAAAAATACCGAAAAAATACCCGACAAATACATTCCCGTTATACTTTTATTCTTCGGAATTCTCGGTGCAATAGCGATTTTAGGGTTATCCCCTGAAAGTGTTGTGCAGGGTGTATTGGTTGCTGGTGCAGCCGTTTATGGTAATCAGGTTGTAAAGCAGTTAAAGAATAGTGAATAAAAATCGTGGCAGAGTTATTTTGGCTCTGCCTTTTTTAATTCCATGTTGAATTTTCAAAACAAATATTATATAATAATACCAATAAAACGGAGGGATTATTATGAAAAAACTTATTTCAGTTATACTTTGTGTGACACTTTGTTTCATTCCTTGTCTTGCTGTTACAGGTTTTGCAGCAGAAACAAGTGATGATTATGTAATTGTTTCACCTTACAGTGATGTAATCTGGGAGGGTGACGATGCCTGGGGTGCATACAAAGGTACACTTCATTCTCACACAACTTACAGTGACGGAAATGTTGACCTTGCAACTATGGTTAAAGAGTACTACAATCGTGATTACGATTTTTTGGGAAACGCTGACCATGGTGTAACAGGTGTTGAATGGAATAGAGCACCAAAGAAGGTTTTGCTCTATGCATATCAGCCACTTTTAGGTTATAAGACTGCACATCTTACTGATGCAGAGTACGAGGCAATCACAACTGGTACTTATCCTACTGCAGACGGTACAATCCGTGGAAAACATATGACTTGCGTTACAGGAGCAAATGAGCTTAACAATATGACTCTCACAAAGAGCCATGTTAACGGTTTCTTCCTTCCTGAAGATGTTGGTAACGGATATGGTGGCTGGGAAAATGGTTTTGAGGATGCTGTAAGATTCACAGATAAACATGGTGGGCTTTCAGTTATTAATCATCCTGGTGACTGGTTGGAAAGCCGTGACGATATTTCAACAGTAAGTGATGTAAAGAACATAAAATATTTTGGTGACATTATCCTTAAATATGATTCTTGTCTTGGCATAGAAGTTTTCAATGAAACTAATAGTGTTACACCATTTGACAGAATTCTTTGGGACAATCTTTTGATGTACACACTCCCATATGGCAAAAATGTCATCGGTTTCAGCAATACAGATGCTCATACAATAGAAAATATCGACAGCTCTTTCAATATCTATATGATGGAAGAAAACAATGTTGAAAACATCAAGAAAACAATGCAGAATGGTGCATCATTTATGGTAACAAGAGAACTTCCTTGTGGTAATGATATTATCGGACCTGCGGAAGGCTTTGACGTAAAGAATTCAGGAATTCCATATCCTGTTTTCACCAAGGTGGCAGTTGACGGACATAAGGTTACAGTTTCTGCTGACAATGCACAGACAGTTCAGTTTATTGCAAATGGTAAAGTGATTTACAGTGGTGCAATCGGTGCTGATAGCGTAACTCTTGACCTTGATACAATTGAAGGAGCAGAGGATTTCCAGTATGTAAGAGCAGAAGTTTTCGGTGAAGGTGGAATGTGTCTTACTCAGGCACTCGTTATTGACGACGGTGCAGAAAAGCCGGATTTTGAACCACAAAAAGGTCTTCTTGCATTCATTAAGAAAGTTATCTTCACTCTTAAGAGCTCAAGATTATGGGTAATCCTTGTTGAGATTACAAGATTATAATTAAAATTATAAAATAGTAAAGGCGAGGATTTATTCCTCGCCTTAATTTTGCGTTCTGCACTTTGCAATAAAAAGACGGTCGAGAGACCGTCTTTTTTTGATATTTATTGTGGAAAATATAACGCTATGTGTATAGATTGTGTGTGAATACTATTCTTCGTCAACTTTTGCTTCAGCAATAACTTTTTCAACGATGTTCTGTGGAGCCTGTTCGTAACGAGTGAACTCAAATGAGAATGAGCCACGTCCTGCTGTTACTGAACGGAGAACTGTTGTGAAGTCGCCCATTTCTGCCATTGGAACTTCAGCTGTAAGCTCCTGCATTCTTGGTTCGTCAGCAGGTCCCATACCGAGAACTCTACCACGACGCTTTGTGATGTCACCCATAATGTCACCAAGATTATCATCAGGCATACGAGCAACGAGTGTACCAACAGGTTCAAGGATTGTTGGGTCAGCCTTTGGAATACCAGCCTTGTATGCAAGGGAAGCAGCCATCTTGAATGCCATTTCTGATGAGTCAACGGGGTGGTAAGAACCATCATAAAGAGTAGCCTTAACACCTACCATTGGGTA